>CAMVOF010000062.1:0-11955 GCA_947169055.1 uncultured Clostridia bacterium | reverse complement strand
GGGAGTCTCGAATTCCTCTCTTGCGCGGTGGATCCAGCAGGTGGCTAGTCCTTTTTCGTGTGCCGCCAGCATAAGGTTCGACATAACGAGAGTGCCGTCGTAGATATGTGTCGGCACGTTCTTGTCGGCAAGCACGATGAGGATGGCCGGTGCTCCGTAGAAGGGGTCGAAGCCGTCGTCCTTGCCCATGATCTTTGCGTTCATCGCCGAGATCTCATCCCGGGTGCGCTTGTTGGTCACCGCTATGATTATGGGGGACTGGCGGTTCATGCCTGTGGGGGCAAAGCTGCCTGCCTCAGCTATCTCGCGGATATCCTCCTCGCTAGGCATCCTGCTGCTGAAATTCCGGCAGCTGCGTCTTGTAAGCATATTATCCAGTGCGTTCATGATCATTCCTCCTATATTCTTGATCTTTAAGGCAACACCGCGCAACCCGCGGCTTGCGCCTCTGCACGTCATCTGCTTGCATATTTTCCGTCATAGCACACAAATTTTCCTTGCCGGGCGTCAGCCCGCCTGCGTCAAATTTATGCACTCTGACGAAAAACTGGCGAGCTCAATCTTGATTGAGCTTTTGCATTCTGACGCACAGGGGTTGTGCGGTATTGCCTTAATCTTTTATCTCAAAACTGTATTCGTTGCGGACAGGCACGCTTTTGCATTCCATATTCTCTATGCGCACGAATGTTCCCCGTTCGATATCCATTATCATTCGGTCGATGCTGCGTTCCTCGCCTTCCAGCTCGGCTTCTACTGCACCGTCAAAGCGGTTCCTCACCCAGCCCGAAACGCCGTTGTTCCTTGCTGCGTAATAAGCGCGGTAGCGGAATCCCACACCCTGCACCGAGCCGTAAAACACGATATGCCGTCTTATCCTTTCAGCCACCGGGCTCACTCCTTATTTAAGAAATAGCTGCTGCACCAGCCCGAACCATTCCCTCACCCAGTAGGTGGGGATAAAGCGGAGCTCCGTGCTTGCCGAAAGGGCATCGACTCTCTCGGCACCGTGCCTTTTGGCGATGAGCTGTGCCCGGTACTGATGATAGCCGTCCGTCACCAGCACGATGTTTCTTTCAAGCCCCATGCTGTCGATGATCTCAAAGGAATATTTCAGGTTCTCGTCGGTGCTTGTGGACTTGTCCTCCATGATTATCCGGCTCTCGTCTATGCCTTCTTCGACGAGATAGCGCCTCATGCACTCGGCTTCGGAGATCTTTTCGTCAGCACCCTTTCCGCCGGAGACTATGACTATGGCATCGGGAGTCTCATCCAGATATTCTTTGGCAATGTCCAGCCGCTGCCTCAGCATCCGGGAGGGACGTTCCCCCTTGACCTGACAGCCGAGCACTACAACGACATCACCCCTCTGCGGTTCTCTGTTCATAGCACGGACCATTTTCACGCTGAAGACCGCAGCCCCGACGATAAAGCACACCACAGCCAAAGCTCCTGCCCCGAGCAATATCTTCCCGGGAAGACCAAGCTTTTTGACGAAAGAGCAGCAGCTGTCAAAGCGCAGAGTTGCTCCCAGAAGCAGCAGCGATACCGCGATGCCCGTGATGTTGCCGAGATTGAAGACGGGAAAAGCCGCAAGGAAAGAGAGCAGCAGCAAGACCTCCAGCGCTGCGAGCACATATTTTATCTGCATTTTTCCACCCCGGAAACGCTCAAAGCACCAGCACCATGCCTTCTTCGGAATCGCGGAAGCCCAGCACGCTGTAAAGCGGTCTGCCTTCTTCCGTTGCATCAAGGCTTATCTCGGTAACGCCTCTGTCCTTGGCTTCGCGGATAAGCATTTTTACCATCACCTGTGCTACTCCCTGACGCCTGAGATCGGGCTTGACGTAAACGTTCATAAGATTTGCGCGCCTGCCTGTGGGGTGAGAGTATGTGGGCATGGTGGAGATGTAGCAGATGCTTGCGCAGCCTGCCGGCTTGTCTCCGTCGAAGGCGAAAACGGTGGTGGAGTCGCCGTTCAGGAAATAATCCCGGCAGTTGTCTATGAGCTCCTGGGAGAATTCCTCGTCTTCATACATGGAGTTTATCGCTCTCAGCATTTCGAGCCTGAGCTCAATAAACAGCTCGATGTCATCTTTTGTTGCCTGTCTGTATTCCATAATATTCCCTCCTGTGAAAATATTAGTTTAAAGATATTATACAGCAAACGCACAGAAATGTCAACAAGCGGCTGTTTTCAAGGCAGCTGCGGATCAAAAGATATATTCCGCATAGTGAGTGATTTTCAAACTTTCTGCGGATATATAAACGAAGGTACTTTCAAGGCGGTGATCCCATGAACGACAAAGAGATCCTTGCTCTGCTGCAAAGCGACGACAACAAGGGGCTCACAATATTGATGCAGAAGTACGAGAAGCTGGCCGGATATGTGGTCTCCCGCCTTATCGGCGACGAGAGCGACATCGAGGAAGCTGTATCGGACACTTTCCTGCGTGTGTGGCAGAACAGAGACAAGATCGATCTGTCCCGCAAGAGCCTTAAAAGCTATATCTGCATGGTAGCCTCGGGCTGTGCCGTTGACAAGCTCAGGCGCTCGGACAAGGCAGTTCACGAGGATATCTCGGACTTCGAGATCGGCGTGGATGTGGATTACGAGAATGAGGCTGCAAAAAAGACGAACATGAAGGTCATAGAAAAATGCGTCCGCTCTATGAGGCATCCCGACAGAGAGATCTTTATCGAGCGTTATTACTACAGGCTGTCGGTGAAAGAGATAGCTCTTCGTCACGGACTGTCGCCGAAAAAGACCGAAAACATTCTTTACCGCGGAAAGAAAAAGCTTGAAGAAGCACTGATAAAAGGTGGGATCATTTTATGAAAGATATTACAAAGCTTCTGGAGGAGATCCCTCTTGACAGACTTACGGGAGATGATTACATGAACAAAAGATCAGAAATAAAGGTCAAAAGCCATGCCCCTGCGATAATTGCTGTTGCAGCTTGTGCGGCTGTTGCCTGTGCCGGAGCATTCTTCTTCCTTGGCAATAAGGACAAGGACAACAAGCCCGAGACCGACACAAAGAAGACGCCTGCCGCAGTTATCTCTGAGGCTGAGAGCGAGCCTGAGCAGGAGGCAGACTCCGCTGCCGGGACAGAGAAAGAGTCACAGCCCGAGCCCGAACAGCCTGCGGAGAAGTCCGCCGAATACACAGAACTTCGTGCTCTGTATGACGCAGGCGATTTCGCAAAGCTCAACGAAGAGATTTACAGGGTGCAGGACGAGAAGTACAGCATCGACTTTGAAAAGGCAAGACTCGAAAAGGTTTTTATGAGCGGAAAGGTCGGGACTTCAAGCGGAGACCTTGACCTTTGGGTAGTGAACTACGATTATTCCTATCCCTTCCTGCGTATCAGAGTTGCGGCAGCGACAAAGGACGGTTCGCCGCTTGATGACGTTATCACCGACGAGTGTACGTTCACCAACACGGATATCCTGATCAACGGAAACGGAATATCGGGATACAGCACGGGATACTTTGAAAAGTATGGATCGATAGGCCTGAACACGATCCTTGTCGATCTTGACGAACGTTATGACGCGGAGCTCCCACAGAGTGTATGCAACATAACGCTCAGTATTGACGGTCTTAGCAACAAAGGCGGCATAAATTCAACAGACGAGCGCATTTCCGCAACGATGTCAGCAGCTTTTACGGCAGACTTCACTAATAACTACACCGTTATCAGCGATCTGAACGCTGCCGGCAGCTGGGACAACAAGTTCACTAACGACTGGCATTTTGCAGCAGACTACACCGTGAAGAAGGTCTCCTACAACAGCAACGGCATGGCGATAACCGTTGAAGGATACTTTAGCCCCGAGGATATGGATCAGGCTCTGTTCTGGAGCGAGAATGCGGTAGCAGTAAAGAAGCGTCCTATCGAAGGTCTGGACTCTTCGGATATCACGAACAACTGCGATCTCTCCGGCACCAACGCTTTCGTTTCGATGATCCGAAATGACGGCAGCCTTGAAGAGTTGGAGATCTCCGACTACAAGACGGCGGATAACGGCGACGGCACAAAGACGATCTACCTCAATATGTCCACCTTCGGCTTTGACTACATCGATGCAAAGGGCCTGATGATCGGTTCGGCAGAGATAGATTTCTGAGTTTTCCTTTCCAAATAAAAAAGGGTACTCCTTCCCCTCGGGGAAAGAGTACCTTCTTTTTATTCTTCTGTATCGTCTGCTGCTATGTCCTCGATTATAGCTCGCAGCTCCTCTACGCCCTCGCCGGTCACAGCCGAGAACTCAACATGGGTGATGTCCTCAAAGCAGGGTATCTCGGTCTTGAAGGCTTCGAGCCGCTCTTTTCTTGCCGAGGGCTTCAGCTTGTCGGCCTTGGTGAACACGATGACAAAAGGCATCTCCGCTTCTATCATGTAGTTTATCATGTTCAGGTCGTCCTGTGACGGTGCGTGCCGCATATCTATCAGCTGAAACACCAGCTCCAGCTGCCTGTCGGCTCCGAGATATCCTCCGATAAGATCGTTCCAGCTGCGTTTTAAGTCCTTGGAGGTCTTTGCGTAGCCGTAGCCCGGAAGATCGACGATGTAGATGTTTTCCAAGCTGTAGAAGTTTATGGTCACCGTCTTGCCGGGCATGGAGCTCACTCTTGCGAGGGCTTTTCTGCCCAGCAGCTTGTTTATCAGCGAGCTTTTGCCCACGTTCGATCTTCCCGAAAAGGCGATCTCCGTCCTGTCCGATTCCGGCATCTGCGAAAGCAGACCGAAGGATGTGTAAAAGGCCGCGTTGTTGTAGTTCATATCACACCGATGCCTTTCTTGTTTTCTTTATGGGCTTCTTCACGAGCTCGTAGGGTATCTGGTCGCCTTTTCTTGCGGCAGGCGGCTTCACGAATGCAGCCTCGAATACATCGGTTATGGTCTCTGCAAAGATGAATTCCAGCCCCAGCTTAACGGTCTCATCTATCTCGTCAAGGTCGCCGCTGTTTGCCTTGGGAACGACAACGGTCTTCATTCCTGCCTTGTATGCAGCCATTGTCTTTTCGCGGAGACCGCCTATGGGCAGGACTTTTCCCCGGAGTGTTATCTCGCCTGTCATGGCAACGTCACCCCGGACTTTAAGACCGCTGAGGGCCGACATTATCGCCGTAGTCATGGTAACTCCGGCAGAGGGTCCGTCCTTTGGCACTGCACCCTCCGGTGCGTGGATATGCAGATCCTTGTTCTCGTAGAAACCGGGATCAACGCCGTATTTCGAGGCGAGGCTCCGGCACAGGCTTACGGATATCTTCGCCGATTCCTTCATGACATCTCCGAGCGAGCCCGTAAGCTCTATCTTTCCCTTGCCGTCAAGCACCAGCACCTCCAGCGGCATTATCACACCGCCCACAGAGGTCCAGGCAAGGCCGTTCACAACGCCTGTTTCATCCTTCTTCGATACATCGTCGTCAAGATACTTCTTGTGTCCGAGGAAGTCGGTGATGTTGGCAGCCCTTACACTTATCTGTTTGTCTTCGCCGTCGATGACCTTCCGGCAGGCCTTGCGGCATACTGCAGCGATGTTCCGCTCAAGAGTTCTCACTCCGGCTTCCTTCGTATAGCTGTCGATAAGGGTGTATATCGCATCGTTGCCGAACCGCAGCTGCGAGGCTTTCAGCCCGTGCTTCGTCAGCTGCTTGGGGATAAGATGCTTCTTGGCGATGTTGAATTTTTCCTCTCTCGTGTAGCTGGGCAGCTCGATGAGCTCCATTCTGTCCAGCAGGGGAGGAGATATGGTGTCAAGGGTGTTTGCCGTCGTGATGAACAGCACCTCGCTGAGATCGAAGGGCACTTCAAGATAGTGATCGCGGAACTGGGTGTTCTGCTCGCTGTCAAGGACTTCGAGCATCGCAGACGAGGGATCGCCGCGGAAATCGTTGCCCATCTTGTCGATCTCGTCAAGGAGCATAACAGGGTTCTTGGTGCCTGCCTGCTTCATGGCTTCCATGATTCGTCCGGGCATAGCTCCCACATAGGTCTTCCTGTGACCTCTTATCTCGCTTTCGTCCCTGACTCCGCCCAGGGAAACACGAACGTATTTCCTGCCGAGTGATCTCGCTATGGATTTTGCAACAGAGGTCTTGCCCACTCCCGGAGGTCCCGCAAGACAGATGATCTGTCCCTTTGTGCCGCCGGTCAGCTTCATAACGGAGAGATTTTCGATTATCCTTTCCTTGACCTTCTTCATGCCGTAGTGATCCTGTTCGAGTATCTTCACCGCCTTGCTCATCTTCTGAGTGTCGGTGGTCTTGTTGTCCCAGGGCAAAGCCAGCACGCTGTCAAGATAATTCCTCAGCAGAGCAGCATCCTGGGAAGCCGCAGGCATATTCTGTAAATGCTTCAGCTCTCCGCGTATCTTTTCCTTTGTCTCTTCAGGGCAGGAAAGTGCGTCTATCTTGTCGGAGTATTGCTGGATCTCGTCGGCAAAGCTGTCAAAGCCGCCGCCTTCACCCAGCTCGCCCTGCAATATCCTTATCTGTTCCCTGATGTAGTAATCGCGCTGGTTCTTGTCCATAGCCTCGTGGACCTGCTCGTGTATCTGGGTCTCGAGGGTTATGACTTCGATCTCCCGGGTAAGTATGGTTATGAGCATAACAAGCTTGGCCTGTGCCGAGGGTATCTCCAGCAAGGTCTGCTTGTCGCTGAACTGCAAAACGATGTTGAACGCGATAGCTTCAAAGAGCTTGATAGGCGTAGGTGCGCTGAGTACCTGAGTGTAAAGCTCCTTGGGCATTCTCGGGAGCACGTTTGCATATTCCGAGAAAACGTTCTTGAGCTCGCGCATTATGGCCTCGGACTCGTATTCGTCGAATTTGTCCTGGGAGTAGTTTGCTACCTCCTTGACCTCAGCCTCATAGTAGGGTTCCTTGTCGAATAGCCTTTTGAGCTTTGCCTTGCGGACACCTTCGACGAGGCATCTGTATATACCCGAGGGGGTCTTGACGATCTGTTTTACCTTTGCAAGGGTGCCGAAATTGAAGACATCCTTTTTCACTGGGTGCTCGACAGTTGCGTCGCACTGAGCCACGAGAAAGACGAGTTCGCCTTTAGTCATAGCAGTTTTCATAGCACGGACAGAGCCCTGTCTGCCGACGTCGAACTGCAGTACCATATCGGGGAACACGACGAGTTCGCGTGTAGGCACGCAAGGATAAACAGACTTGCCATCTATCATATCTATTTTTCTATTCTCTTCCATAGCAGCCTCCTTTGTTCTGTTCTCCGGTGTTAGACTTTTCTTGTATACTTTAATTATAGCACAGAATGAGTTTCTTTTCAAGTGCTTTTTTATTCCAGTCGGTGCCCCGACAGGTCTTGACACGGTCGCAGCGGCGACAGCGGTCGGTGCCCCGACAGGTCTTGACACGTGACGCAAGCTGCGCATGCTTACATTGAGCGAGAGGGAAAATATCCCACGCGAGCTTGGCTTTGTTTTCTCCCTCAGTCACTTTCGGCGCCAGCCGAGACGGAGGGGTTGACTTAATAAAAAACAAAGGGTACCCTCACGGATACCCTTAAAAGCTTAGTTATGCAAGCTTAGTCTGCAACATAGGGCAGAAGAGCAAGGTGACGTGCTCTCTTGATAGCAGTCGTCAGCTCTCTCTGATGGTATGCGCAGGTGCCGGTAACTCTTCTCGGCAGGATCTTAGCTCTCTCTGTCATACACTTTCTGAGCTTTGCGATATCCTTATAATCGATCTTTTCTGCTCTGTCAACACAGAACATACAAACCTTCTTGCGGCCTCTTTTAACAGGTCTTCCGGTCCTTTCCATGATTTAATCCTCCTTACTTAGCAGTTTCTTGTTTGGTTCAGAAGGGCACGCCGTCGTCGCTGAGCACCTCAAAATCATCGATCTCGCCGATGTTGAGTGCGTCTGCCGGAGCCTGCTGTGCAGGCTGAGCGTTCTGATAGCTGTTGTTATTCTGATATCCGCCCTGCTGCTGGTAGCCGTTGTAGCTGTTCTGGCTGTTCTGATAGCCGTTCTGCTGATAGCCGCCCTGCTGCTGATAGCCGCCTTGCTGCCTGGGCTCGCCGGTGAACGATGCGCGGTCGATAACGACCTCAACAGCCTTGCGGTTGTTGCCGTTCTTGTCCTGATACGACCTTGTCTGGAGCTCTCCCTCTACTGCGATCATCCTGCCTTTGCCAAAATAGCGCGAAATGAATTCGGCCTGCTGGCGCCATGCAACACAGTCGATGAAATCGGTCTGCCTCTCTTCTCCCTGTCTCGCAAAGCTGCGGTCAACAGCGATGGAAAAAGACAGTACGCTTACACCGTTGGGTGTCTGTCTGAGCTCAAGATCGTGTGTGATCCTGCCCATCAAAATAACTTTGTTCAGCATTTTAGTTCCCCTCTTTTCAAATCGGTCTTACACTTTGATTAACTTCTGTTTCGTCTTACTTGACGGTAACAAGGAAACGAAGAACACCCTCTGTGATGCCCAGTACTCTCTCGAACTCAGCCGGGAAAGCAGGAACGCTTGTGAAAGTCCACAGAACGTAATTTCCTTCCGTTTCGTAGTTAATAGCATAAGCCAACTTACGCTTGCCCCAATCGTTCATGGATACATCCTCAGCGTTTGCCTTGATCATCTCGTCGAACTTTGCGGTGAGCTCAGCGATCTTTTCCTCGCCGGCCTTGGAGCTGAAAACTACAACTGCCTCGTAAGTTTCGTTGATCTTTGCCATTATCATTGCACCTCCTTCTGGATTTCGCCTGCACCTTAAAATGCAAGCAAGGATACCCAAATATTATAACACGCGGCCGAGCTTTTGTCAACCGCGTGTCTTTTCATGCCTTTGTAAATTTTTTGTTAATTCACGCCTGGGTCTCAGAACTTGTTCATAATGAACAGCATGAGCACGATGAGGGTGTTCGAGAGAAGCACCGAAAACAGGAATGCAGCCAGCGAAACACCGCCCTTTGCAGCGATCCTTGCGTTCACCGTCGCCTCGTCGGCATCGGTATCGGTCTGCTCGCGGATCCGTGTGATGTTCTTCTTTGCGGTCTTGTAGTACCAGTAGTTCGCAAATATGGCCGCAAGGCACTGTATGCCCATAAGCAGCGAGGATGTCGCATTGAAGATCATCTGGAAATTTGCGCTCTCGTAATTGATCTTGTTCGCTATGGATACCGAGGGCAGCGTGCCGTTCGCCGAGAGCATAAGTATCGTCGGGACTGCCAGCCCGATGCTCACCACCATGAACAGCGCACCTATCAGCGGCATCTTGCGGTAGAAGAAATAGAACTGCGGGAACAGCAGGGCAGGGAAGTTGATGCTCACCTTGCCGCCGAACTTCGCAAAGCGGATGAAGGACGTCAGAAACGAGAACTGGGTCTTGCCCACATACCTTGCGTAGTCCCCCAGCTTCACGCCGTCGATGTCCGAATCCTGGTCGAATTTCATCGCAGGAGCACCATAGGGCCCTGCACCTCTCTGAGCGTATGGATTTCCCGGCTGACCGTAGGGGTTCCCCTGTCCGTAGGAATTGCCCTGCTGACCGTAGGGGTTTCCCTGCTGTCCGTATGGATTGCCCTGCCCGTATGGAGGCGGATAGGCGTTTCCGTAGGGGTTGCTGTTAAAAGGTCTCGGCTCGTTGTTGTAGGGGTTGACCAGCGGCATACCGCAGCGGTTGCAGAAAAGCCCCTCGGGAGGATTTTCCTGTCCGCATCTCACGCATCTGCGGGGTTCTGTGCCGGTCTGAGACTGCTCTTCCTGCCAGGTGCCGCCGTTATCGTGCAGAGCGGTGTTCGAGCAGCCTTCCTCGACGCTGTAGCATTCGCGGTGATAAGGCGTGCCGCAGTCCGGGCAGACTACGACGTCGTCCTGCTCGGTGAACACCTTTCCGCAGGCAAAGCACTTGCAGCCTGCATATCTGTTCATAAGCTCTCCTCCTTTCCGAGGTCGTTTTAAGACTTATTCAGTTTATTATAGCATACTTTTTTCAAAAAAGCTATAGTTTTCGGAATTTTTCTTCCAGTTTTCACAAAAAGAGCCGGAGACTGTGAAATCTGAGCCTCTGTCCGGCCGGGTTTTGCCGCCGGTTATTGGTCAGCTTGTATATACGGTAATGCCCGTTTTTGTGCATTCATACGAAATATGCCGGAGTATGCTGGCAGCATACCAAAAATCAAATAATATGTGATATACTGACAAAAAGGAATAACTTTCCTTTGAAAAAATGTTGATTATCACGATAAAGAACGGGGGTTCAGCTATGGGAAAATTCAAATGTTCAGATTGCGGATTTGTATTCAGCGACAGCGAAAGGGCTTGTCCGAAATGTTTTTCGGAAACATACACAAGGATCAGCGATGCAGGCAATAACAGCCAGCAACAGTCAGCTTTAAGGTATTTTTCTGATAAAAGAACTTCAGGAAGCGCGTCTGGGACAAGTGGGCATATCGAAAGAAATGGTTTACCTCCTGATCCATATTACAGAAATCAAATGCCAAACGGCTATTATAATAATTATGGTTCAAAGCAGAGCTCATCAAATGAGATATCCCCACGAACAGTGGTGTTTTCAGTTCTTGCCGTTTTCATTGTTATTATAGGAATAATTGTGGTAGCTTCAAAAGGAGGTCTTTCGGGATTGGGTCAGAAAAGCCCAAAAGAAATAGCTCTTTCTACTGCTAAAAAGGAAATCGAAACAGTTAACAAACAACAATCAGGTCGAGTAAAAATAAGTGAACCAAAAGTTCTTTCAAATACGGGTAACGTTTATTATATTTATGCGGAGTCAACTTCTACTTACTTAGATATAACGCAAAAACAGGGATTGATGATCGTTGTTCGAGTAAAAGATAATAAAGGAGAAGTCTTACAGTCAGGTATGACCGGTGATAATATGGATACGACCTTAGAATTCTATAAAAAACTATATGATTCCTATGCGAATTAAGGGGGTTGATTAAATGGAAAATACAATTACAATAATTACTGCAATAATTATCGGATTAGTATGCGGTTTTATTTGTAGGTTTATTCTGTCGGGAAAAGGCTATGAAGGCTCTGATAATCACGGGTTTGCTTGGGGCTTCTGGCTTGGTATAATAGGATTGATAGTTTGTGCTGCGAAGCCAAATAATATACAGCCTATTTCAACGCAGTATTACAGTCAGCCCTATTATGGGGCTCCGCCTTCGAGAGGACTTTCCTATAACGAAAAAGATGATGGTTGGAGATGTGCGTGCGGGGCTTATAATAAGGAATACGAAACAAGTTGTCATAGCTGTGGAAAAACATATAGGGAAAACCGATTAGAAAAAGAAGAGAAAAAGAAAACAGAAGAACTTGAAAAAGACAGATCGTCTCTTACTGGTCAATTAAATGAAATAAAAAAATTGTATGATAATGGATTGATCAATGAAGAAGAATACAACGCCAAAAGAAAACAGATACTTAATCTGTAGAACAAATACAAATGTGAGGAGGTGAATGATGATGACAGAGATAACATCCGCGCAGGTGATCTCCATGATTATAGAGCTTTTACTTATTATATGTGTGATTTATACAGCGGTTTCTGTTGAAAAACTAAAACAAGAAATAAGAAATATAAATTACCACATTACAGAAATTGAAAAAAAGCTCTATGATAAGCGTTAGTGAATTAAAAAACCGATATCGTTCAATGAAAAAATGATATCGGTTTTTTATTATTCATAAATGTGATAAACAATCTTTTGACAAACTCCCCAAAGTGTGTTATAATATAATGTAACTATAACCGCAGGGAGAAATCGCTATGATATTTTTGGAAAATCTGAGATCGCAGCTGGAAAGCTATAAGCCGAAAATAAAGGAGCTGGCCGAGGTCTTTGACATCGAGAACAGCAAGGAGCGCGTGGAGGAGCTGCACAACAAGGCGGCTGAGATCGGAAGAGCGTCGTGTAGGGAAAGAGTGTAGATCTCGGTGGTCGC
>CAMVOF010000061.1:0-12114 GCA_947169055.1 uncultured Clostridia bacterium | reverse complement strand
TGGGCGCAGATGCTATCGGCGTTAACTGTTCCCTCGGCCCGAAGGAGCTCTATCCCATTGTGGAGGAGCTTGCTTCCTGCACCGGCCTGCCTCTTGTCATAAAGCCCAATGCAGGTCTGCCTGATACCGTCACGGGAGAATACAGCATTACCCCCGAGGAATTCGCAGACCTTATGACAGAGCTCATCCCCCTCGGCGCAAAGATAGTCGGAGGCTGCTGCGGAACATCTCCTGCCTTCATCAAAGCCCTTAAAGCCGCTTTCAAGGGAAAGAAATATCAGAAGCAGATCTGCAATAAAGTCTCTGCCTGCTGCTCGGCTGTGCAGACAGTTGTTATCGACAGCCCCCGTGTTATCGGCGAAAGGATAAACCCCACAGGAAAGAAGCGCTTCAAGCAGGCTCTCCTTGAGGGGGATATCGACTACATACTTTCCCAGGCTATCGAGCAGCTCCACGCAGGCGCAGACATCCTTGATGTGAACGTGGGCCTGCCCGGCATCGACGAAAAAGAGATGATGGTAACTGCCGTCAAGGCTCTGCAAAGCGTTGTTGATCTTCCGCTTCAGCTGGATTCAACAGACCCCCAAGTCCTTGAAGCAGGCCTCAGGATATACAACGGCAAGCCTATAGTCAATTCCGTAAACGGAGAAGAAGGCTCCCTTTCCTCTGTCCTTCCGCTGGTAAAAAAATACGGAGCTGCTGTCGTGGGACTTTGCCTTGACGAAAATGGCATCCCCAAGACCGCCGAGCAGAGATTTGATATTGCCTGCCGCATCGTCAGCAGGGCGGAGGCCATAGGCATAAAGCGGGAGGATATCTTCATCGACTGCCTTACACTTACGGCTTCGGCGGAGCAGGAGGGCGTTATGGAAACTCTCAATGCCCTTGAACGTGTGCGAAAAGAGCTTGGCTGCCAGACCGTCCTCGGTGTGTCGAACATAAGCTTCGGCCTGCCGGCAAGAGAGATCGTCAACTCCAATTTCCTGACAATGGCGCTGACAAAGGGTCTGACCCTGCCGATCATCAACCCCAATATCCCGGCGATGATGCAGTCCGTTCGTTCCTACAGGCTCCTTGCAGCATACGACAAGGGTTCGGTTGATTTCATAGCACACTACGGCTCGGAGAAGCCTCAGGAAAAGGCCGAACCTCCCAAAGCCGTCGATCTGCCCTATGCCATAGCAAACGGACTCAAAGGCGAGGGAGCAAGGCTCACCGCCGAGCTGCTTAAAACAAAAGATGCCATGGAGATAGTCAACGAGCTGCTCATCCCCTCCCTTGACGTTGCAGGGGCTGATTTTGAAAGCGGAAAGATATTCCTGCCCCAGCTCATCCAGTCGGCAGGAGTTGCCCAGAGCTGCTTCGAGGTAATAAAGAACCACCTTGCTGCATCCGGCGAACGCTCGGAGAGCAAGGGAACGATCATCCTTGCCACCGTCAAGGGTGACGTCCACGACATCGGAAAGAACATCGTCAAAGTCCTGCTGGAGAACTACGGCTACGACGTTATCGACCTCGGCAAGGACGTTGACTGCCAGCTGGTGGTGGATACGGCGAAGAAGCATTCCGTGAAGCTCGTGGGGCTTTCCGCTCTTATGACCACCACCTTAGCCAGCATGGAGAAGACCATAAAGATGCTGCGCGACCAGGGCTGCGACTGCGAGGTAATGGTAGGCGGAGCTGTGCTCACACCCGAGTACGCCGAGCAGATCGGTGCCGACTACTACGCCAAGGACGCCAAGGAAAGCTGCGACATCGCAAAAAAAGTTTTCGGAAAGTGATTATAAAACCAACTGCCGCCCATAATACCTCCGAGGAGGAGATGCTATGAGCGGCAGTTCTAAATTTTCCAGAGCTTCATTATCGGGGCTCGTTTGTGCAGTGATGCTTTGCACGTTTTTCGGCGGAGCAAGGCAGTCAAGATTCCTGTTCTTCCCCAGGCTCTTCATGAGCTCGGTGTCCGAAGAAGCCGAAGACGAGGAAGTACACTATTCGTTCAGGATAATAGAGTTCTTTGAAAATCTTTTTTCTTGACACGAGACGCAAGCAGAGCTTGCTTACCTTTGAACGTGAAAGTCCGTCTCCCACGCGAAGACAGCAGCTCGTTTGGCTTTGGCTTTTTTCTTGACACGAGCCGCAAGCAGAGCTTGCTAACTTTTGAGCGTGAAAGTCCGTCTCCCACGCGAAGACAGCAGCTCGATCGGCTTTGGCTTTTTTATGCAGCTTAATACAGAAGCCGTGGAACCCCTCCGTCACGCTTTGCGTGACACCTCCCCTTTCAGGGGAGGCTTTTTTCTTGACGCGTGACGCAAGCTCTGCTTGCGTCACGCGAATTGCCCTGTCGGGGCACCGACCGGAAAGCCCCCAAGAAGAGCGTGCTGCATTTTATAGCTTTCCACAAAAAATCGAGCGTAACTCAAATATCAGATCAGAGCCTGTTTTCATAACAGGCTCATTTTTTTGAGCATTATATGATGTATAATTACCGGCAGAAGAAACAGCCGAAATAAGTGTCCGAAATTCAGTACTGTTGTTCGTTTTTCATTGACACCCACCGCAAAATATGATACACTTATATGTGAAGAAAAGCCTTGTGCTTGGTGAGACTTGCAGCCTTTCCGGGCTGTGAAAACGGAGGTCAAAATGCTTGGAATTATAAAAGGCTCTGCTGCCGGCGGCAGAGATGAAATGCTTTTTTCAAAAATAGAAAACGCTGTGTCTCAGGGAAAGGATGTCCTCGTCATCATCCCCGACCAGTATTCCTTTGAGTACGACAGAAAGCTCTACCGCAGGCTCGGTGCAAAGAGCTTCAACCGCATCGAAACTCTCGGCACCAACAGGCTGGCTGAGCTGATGCTCAAAAAGTTCGGCGGCAGCAATTCCGAAAACGCCAGCGCGGAGCTGAAGCTCATTATGATGTTCAAGGCCGTGACAAGGGCGAAGAAGGACAACGATCTTCGCTGCTACAGAAGGGCTGTCACCAAGGGCAGCTTCGCCGGAGAGA
This sequence comes from uncultured Clostridia bacterium, assembly GCA_947169055.1. Lineage (GTDB taxonomy): Bacteria > Bacillota > Clostridia > Oscillospirales > Ruminococcaceae > FB2012. The sequence goes on along the minus strand of CAMVOF010000061.1, from coordinate 9,110 downwards.
TGCTTGCTGCCGTCAGGGACTTCATGCGCAGCGGACTTCTTCCCGGGGATATAAGGATAGCCTCCGAGCGTGTCCGTGGTTCGCTTTCGGGGAAGCTTTGGGACTTATCCAAGATATACGAATCATACCTGGAGGAGCTTGAAGCCGCAGGCCTCAAAGACAGCCTGACCCTGATGTCCGAGGCTGTCGAGCTTGCAAAGGACAGCCGCTGGTTCTCGGGGAAGACTGTCTTCGTTGACGGCTTCACAGGGTTTTCTCTGGATGAATACTCTCTGCTTGAATGTGTGATCTCTCAGGCGGAGGATGTTTTCGTCTCCCTGCTGCTGGCTTCCGAGGGCGATATGAGCGAGCTGTTCTATCCCTTCGGACAGACGATAAAGACCTGCGACAAACTGAAACGCATCGCCGAGGACAACAATATCCCAACGGATGAAATAGAGTGCAAAGGAAACAGTGCCGCAGGAAGCCTTGCAGTGCTCGGTGACAGGCTTTGCGGCATCACGGGTACATCTGCTCCCGAGGACGGCCGCATAAGGATAGTCCGTGCAAACGACATCTACGAGGAAGCGGATTTCGTCTGTGCCGAGATAACACATCTTATCCGCGACGAGGGCTTCGGCATTAACGACATTGCAGTCTCCGCAAGAGACCTGAATGCTGCGGCACCCGTCCTTGAAGGAACGCTGAAAAGATACGGCCTGCCTTATTTCATCGACAGACCTCAGAGCGCAGACGACACCGTCATCGCGATCTACTTAAAGAGCATTTTCGAGTGCGTGCTGTCGGATAAATACAAGACCGAAGCCATCCTCAAATATATAAAATCCCCCCTCTGCAAGATGCTTGATTTCGACATTGAAGACCTTGAAAGCTACTGCTGCAAGTGGAACGTCAAGGGAGATATGTGGACGCAGGAGTTCACCGCCGGCGACACCTCCGACAAAAAGAGCACAAGACGGGAGGAGATGCGCAGGAAGATAATCGAGCCCCTTGAACGCTTCAAGACAGCCTCCGAAGATGCGGACTGTTCCGCAATTTGCCGGGCTTTGTTCGACCTGCTTGACGAGATAGACATAACCTCACAGATATATTCCGTAGTCAAAAGAGGCTCGGGCGATGCCACGGAAACAGAGACCGAGCTTGCAAGGACATACAAGCAGCTCTGGACAGGTCTTGTGGGCTGCTTTACAGCCATAGATTCTGCGATAGGGACGGAGAAGCTGACCCTCAGGCAGTTCTTCGAGCTTTTCAGCCTTATGCTCTCCCAGATAAGCATTTCCCAGCCGCCGCAGAAGCTTGAATGTATAAGATGCGTCAACGCCGAAAGCTCCAGGCTGGACAACGTGAAGATACTCTTTGCCGTTGATATGAACGACGGCGTTTTCCCGGCAGAGAAAGAGCCCCTTGGCCTTTTCGCCGAAAAGGAAAAGCAGCAGCTCGAAGCTCTTGACCTCGACATAGGCACGAATGCCGCAGCCTTCCTCGAAGGGGAAAAGCTGGTGCTTTACCGCACTCTTACCCTGCCTTCCGAAAGGCTCTATGCCGCCTACACCTGCGTGGACTCCGACGGCAAGCAGACGGAAAGATCGGGTGCTGTCTTCTTCATCGAGAAGAATATCCCGAACTGCCGGAAGGTCGATATTTCTGCTCTGCCCGTGGAATTTTTCTGCACGACCTACAAAGCCGCTTACTACAAGCTGCTGGAAAATTCAAAGGAAAGGCTCGTTCCCATAGTCCGGACCGACGACCCCGCAAAGGAAAAGCTGGAAGCCGACAGTAAGAAAATGCGCTTTGCCGATTCCCTGGCGTCTGTGGAGGCTGCACTCTCAAAGGACGAATACTACAAAAGCAAGCTCTCGGCCATGAAGGACTACAAAGAGCAGATACACCACAGCCTTTCACCCGACCTTGCAAAGCAGATATTCGTCAAGGACAAGATGCACCTTTCGGCATCAAGGCTCGACGATTTTTATAACTGTCCCTATATGTATTACTGCAAGCACGGGCTTAAGCTCAAAACTTTTGAGAAAGTTGATTTCGGCCCCATGTACAGGGGCAATTATCTCCACAGATGCCTTGAGACCGTAATGACAAAGTCCGCTGACGGCGAAGCTGTATATGACGACAGGTTCCCCATGTACACCGAGGAACAGCTCAGGGAAAAGATACATCAGGCTTTCCTGAAATACCGTGCCGAGGAGATAGGCGGAGACTACGGAAAGAACGATTATTACTTCGCCCAGCTGGACAAATACGAGCAGGAGGTGCTGGACTACGTCTTGTTCGTCCAGAAGGAGCTTTCTTCCTGCGAGTTCGTTCCTCAGTTCTTCGAGTTCAAGCTCAGCGACGACGAAAAAGGCACCAGCCTGCTGGAGCTTAAAATATCCGACGAGCTCACCGTAACCCTTGCCGGAAGCGTTGACAGAGCGGACGTTTACACCGACGATGACGGCACAAAATATCTCCGCATAATCGACTACAAAACAGGCAGCATGGAGATCGACCTTGCCAAGCTCTATCACGGGCTGAACCTCCAGATGCTCATATATATGCTTGCCATGACCGAGAGCCTTGAAGGCTTCGAGCCTGCCGCAGCTCTCTATATGAAGTCCAAGGTGGCTTCGCCGGAAAAAACTCCCGACAAAGCCCCTTCCGGCGACAAGCTGTTTTACGAGAAAACTAAGTCTTTCAAGCCGAACGGCCTGATGATCGACGACGCAAAGATAAAAGATCTCTTCTCCGGCAGCTTAGGAAATCAGTTCATCCCGAATGGCGAAAAGTTTACGGAAGAGATATTCAAGGCAGCGGAGGAGTTCACAAAGAAAAAGATAGGCGAGTGCGCAGAAAAGCTTGTCTCCGGCAAGATAGCTGCCGAGCCTGTTTTCTGGTACGAGGATAGTGATATCAAAAAGCCCTGCACCTACTGCGACTATTACGGTATGTGCGGAAGATCGGCAACGTCCTCTGCCGAGACTATCCTGGAGGATGACAAGCAGCTCTTGCTGAAAGAGTTGGATGAGATCGCAGGGAAAGGAGATGAAGCATCTGATGAATAACTGGAACGACGACCAGAAGCTGGCCATAGAAACAACGGATAAGGGCGTTGTCGTTGCTGCCGCAGCAGGCAGCGGAAAGACAACGGTGCTGGTGGAAAGAACTATCAGGATGCTTGCCGATACCGAAAACAAGCTGCCCTCGGACAAGCTGGTGGCAGTTACCTTCACCAACGACGCGGCAGGACAGCTGAAACGCAAGCTCTCGGAAGCTCTCGAGAAAAAGTACCGCAGCGAGACCGACCGCTAGAAAAAAAGCTGGCTGAAAGAGCAGTACGACAGGCTCCCTCTTGCCTGCATCTCCACCATAAACTCCTTCTGCTTCGACCTCGTCAAGAGCAATCTGCACCTGACGGACTACCGCGACGGAGTTTCGGTCATCGACGAAAACACGATGAAAGCTTTGATGGAGGAGTCTTTCGACGAAGCCCTCGACATCATGGCAAGGGAACGGAGAGAGGATTTCGATCTGCTCTACGACACCCTCACCATCTGCTCTGCCGATAGTATAAAAAAGATCGGCATGAATTTCTACAATTTCCTGGGTTCTCTTGCTTTCCCCGATGAATGGGCGGAAGAAGCCCTATCCAAAATGGATGACGAGGAATTGAAGAAAAACTGGATCGATGCCATTGCCTACGGGCTTGCGCCGAAGCTCGATCTTGCCGAGTCGCTGAACAGCAGGCTTCACGGCATCATAGCTCCCTTAAAGGAGAGCAAGATCTTCTACGATACGAGAGAAGCCGTTATAGTTCCCGATGCGGAAATGATCGATGATGTCAGGACGCAGCTTATGAGCGGAGACTGGGATACCCTGCTTTCGATAAAAACGCCTAAATGGGTATCTCTGAAAAGAAAGCCAAATGGATACGAGTATTCTCCGGACGAAATACTGGCTAAAGATGAATTTGATAAAGTCAGAAAGAAATCAAAGGACCAGATAACGAATATTATCAAAGCTATAAGCAAAATAGGCGAAGACATTGATACACCCCTCGAAAAATCGAAGGAGATATTCAAGGCTCTGCTGGCTTATGTGCAAAGCGCTTCCGGGATCATAAGACAGGAAAAGCTCCGCCGCAACGTCCTTGAATTCAGCGACATCGAAAGGCTGACTATCGACCTTCTCGTGGAAAAAGGAGAGGACGGTGTCCGCAGGAGAACAGCCCTTGCAAATGAGTTCCGGGAGTCGGGAAAATATCTTGTGCTGATGATCGACGAGTTCCAGGACGTGAACAATCTCCAGGACCTTATCTTCAAGGCTCTCTCGGCAGGAGAGGGGCTTGACGTGCTGGAGAAGAACGTCTTCGTGGTCGGCGATATAAAGCAGTCCATCTACCGTTTCCGCAACACGAACCCAGAGCTTTTCGCAAAGGCAAAAGCAGCCTGCGATGAGAGCCGCAGCGATACATTGAAGCTGGTCGAGCTGAAAAAGAACTACCGCAGCCGGGAGAATATAATCAACTTCGTCAATGTGCTTTTCTCTCAGATAATGAGCGAGGAGATAGGCGAAGTGGAATACGTGGGCGGAGAACGCCTTGAAGCAGGTGCAAAATATCCCGGAGAAGACCCTGCCGTTGAAGTGATGATCGTCGATCTCGAAGAAGAGCAGCCGGAAGAGGACGATGCTGCCGAAGAAATGGACGAGAGCTTTGCCGTTGCACGGAAGATAAGGCAGATGCTGGACGACGGGGCTTTGGTGCAGGACAGCGAAACGAAAGAGATGCGTCCCTGCCGCATGAGCGATTTCTGCGTGCTGGCTAAGAAATGGAAGCAGATCGCAGCTCTTGAAAAGCCCTTTGAGCTCTGCGGCCTCAGCGTTGCCGTCCAGAAGGAAGACGGCTATATGAGATCCCGCGAGATCTCCATAATGACAGACCTTCTCCGCATCATCGACAACCCCATGAAGGATATCCCCATGGCAGGAGTGATGCTCTCGCCCCTGCTGGGCTTCACCGACGACGAGCTGACAACTGTCCGCAGCCTTTGCAGGCTCGATACCAAGTATCCTCTGCATATCTATCAGGTGATACTTGACATCTGCGGAGGAACAGCCCGCAGCGAAAAAGAAGAGATGCCGGAGCTTTCCGAAGCCATAAAGGAAAAATGCCTTGCGGTGAAGGAGCTTATCTCAAGGTTCAGCTTCTATTCCTCGGGAATGACGGTGGAAAAGCTCATAAGAAGGATATACGACGAAACGGATATACTTGCCGCAGCGTCTTCCTTCGAGGACAGCTTACAGAAACGGGCAAATCTGAGGCTCCTGCTGAAATACGCCGAGGGCTACGCTTCAAACGGCGACGGCTCTGTCTATGGCTTTATAAGGTATCTTGAAAAGGCTGCCGGAAAGAAAGACCTTAAACAGGCAGTCACGACCGTTGACAGCGGAAACAACGTCAACGCCATGACGATACACAAATCGAAGGGTCTTGAATACCCCATAGTCATCCTATGCGGCCTCGGGACAAATTTCAACCTTAACGATATCAGAAAACCGGCCGTGCAGACAAGCGAAAAACTCGGCATAGGTTTCAGGATATACGACCGCAGCAATATGACCAAGACCGAGTCCTTAGCCTTTACGGCACTTAAAAACATAAACATCAACCGTATGCTCAGCGAGGAGATACGCCTGCTCTATGTTGCCCTGACAAGAGCAAAGGAAAGGCTCATACTTCCGCTTACCCTCAAGCCGGCGAAGGGCAGCACTGCGTCTGTGCGTTCGCAGATCAAGGAAACAGCGGCAAGGATCTCCGAACTCGGGCGTATAACTCCTGAGATAGTAAGAGACTGCAAGTCATTCCTGAACTGGATCGCCTGCGTGCTTATCTGCATGAAGGGGAGCGAGCCCTTCCGGGAGATCATCGGCATAGATGCGGAGCTGCCATTGCTTCCCGAGACAGCCAACGTTATCTATACGAAAGTTGAAAGGCTCAAAAGTTCCGAAGCCGGAGAGAAGACCTACTACAGAGGCAGTGCCGACAGCGAAGCCGTTGAGCGCCTTATCGAGGGCTTCAGCAAGCCTGTAAGGATATCCAACGCAGCCGCGAAGATGACGGTAACTGAGATAACCTCGGACGTTAAGCGCAAAAAGCTGGGGGAGAAGAACCCCATGTTCTATCCCAATCTGCCCAGGCTCTCGGACGAGCTCACAAGGCTCTCAGCTTCCAAAAAGGGAACATATACCCATCTCTTTATGGAGCTTGCGGATTACCAAAACTGCGAGAGGAGCGTCAGGGAAGAGCTTAACAGGCTCATCGACAACGGCAGCTTCACCAAAGCTCAGGCTGAGGGCGTATATGTCTCGGCTATCGAGAAATTCTTCGGCGGCGAGTTCTACAAAAGGCTCAAAGCCTCTCCCGAGATAATGCGCGAGAAGAAATTCCTGGTGGATGCTTCGGAGCTTGGCCTCGGCGGAAGATACAGCGATTATCTTGCAGAGGGCTCCATGCTCCAGGGCGTAGCCGACTGCATCTTCTCCGAGGGCGAGGGATACGTCATCGTCGATTACAAGACCGACAATTTCAAGGACATCTCAGAAGTTGCTGAGTACCGCACACAGCTGGAGCTTTACAAAGCAGCTCTCGACCTCATCCTCGACAAGCCCGTCACAGCCTGCTATATCTATTCCTTCAGGCTAAACGAAGGCGTCGAGAGCGCTCTATAGTTCAACAAGAAAACCGCCCGGTTCAGTCCGAGCGGTTTTGCTATTCTTATTCGGTTTCAGTCCCGGTTTCGCTTTCGGGGTTGCTGTTTTTTATCTTATGCCGTTCTTCAAGACGGTTCAGCGCGAAGTAAACGAAGATCGCAACGGCAGTTCCCAGAACTGCACCTCCGATAACATCCGTCAGGTAGTGTACCTCGAAATACAATCTCGAGAACATTATCAGCACAGCCAAAATCAGCAGCGGTGTGCCCAGCTTCTTGTTCTGGAAAAATACCGAAAGGGCTGTGGCAGCCGAGGATGAGGAGTGCCCCGAGGGGAATGAAGCATCTGACGGGTGCTTGATTATGGTGTCTATGGTAGGATCCACGATAAAGGGCCGGTCTCTGTCGAAAATATTTTTGAGTATCACCACTCCAAGGATAAGCTGCAATGAAAGGGAACAGGTGGCATAAATGCCTATCCTTTTCGTCTTGGGGATAAGCAGCAGCGTAAAGCATACCGCTATCCAAAAAATGCCGTAATCGCCTATGAATATGATTATTTTAAAGAAAACCGTCAGGGCATCGTTCCTGATCTCTGCGATAGTTCTCAGCACCGAAAGATCCCAGTCGGTTATGGAAGATAAGTTCATCATTTTCACCTCTCCATGGGAAATTATAGCACACAGTACCCCCGAGACTGTAGATAGAATGATAATAAAATATAAACAAACAACGATTTCCCCTTTTTTATGTCCCGGCGGTGTTGCGAAGATCAAAAGACTGTGTTATAATATATTAGATACATGATCGCTGTTAGGAGATCGTAAGTCCGGCGGAAAAACAGCAGCTCTCCCCCGCAGGGGGAGAATACCTTTTTCCGCATTTCCCCGAGCCTTGGAACAAGGCTCGGCTGAAAATGATCATAAAGGAGGTGAGCCCGTGCTCAAACTGTTCCGATTCCTCAAAAACTACAAGCTCCAAAGCATCTTAGCCCCTCTGTTCAAGTTCACAGAGGCCTGCTTCGAGCTGATAATCCCCCTTGTCATCGCAAATATGATAGACGTTGGCATAAAGAACGACGATACGGGCTATATCCTCAAAATGGGCGGTATAATGATACTCTTCGGAGTGCTGGGGCTCACTGTGTCCCTGACGGCTCAGTATTTTGCGGCAAAGGCAGCCCTTGGCTTCGGCACGGAGCTCAGGCGCGAGATGTTCAAACGGATAAACACCTTCAACCACGCCGAGCTGGACAAGATAGGCACCTCCACCCTCGTCACCCGAATGACCGTGGATATAAACCAGGTGCAGAACGGCGTAAATATGTGTCTGCGGCTTTTCTTGCGCTCTCCCTTCATCGTCCTCGGCGCAATAATCATGGCCTTTTCCGTCTCGGTAAAGCTCACCCTCATTTTCCTCATAGCCTCTCCGATGCTGGCTTTCGTTATCTTCTATGTTATGAAACGGACCGTGCCCCTTTATAAAAAGATACAGAAGAAGCTGGACAAGACCACTCTTTCCGTCAGCGAGAATTTAAGCGGTGTCAGAGTCATCCGTGCTTTCTCCCGACAGAAGAACGAGGAAAAGGAATTCAGGCAGAACGCCGACGAGCTTCTCGACCTGCAATTAAAAGCCGGAAGGATATCCGCTCTCACAAATCCCTTTACCCACGTTTTCGTCTATGCGGCGATAATCGCCATAATCTGGTTCGGCGGCATAAACGTTGAGGCCGGCGGTCTCACCCAGGGTGAGCTCCTTGCCCTTATCAGCTATATGAATCAGATACTTCTGGCTCTGCTTGCCGTTTCTCTGCTGGTAACTTCTTTGACAAGAGCACAGGCTTCGGCGGTCAGGGTCAACGAAGTATTCGACATCGAGCCCTCTTTCACCGACGATGCGGCAAAGCCCGTCACCTTCGACGAGAATGCTCCTGCCGTTGAATTCAAAAACGTATATTTCTCCTACAACGACAACGGAAAGCACGCCCTGAAAAACATCAGCTTCACCGCAAAGAGGGGAGAAACTGTCGGCATCATCGGAGGTACCGGCTGCGGCAAGACGACCCTCATAAGCATGATACCCCGTTTCTACGAGGCAGGCTCAGGGGAAGTCCTTGTCAACGGTGCGGCTGTTTCCGAATATCCTTTCTCCCAGCTTCGGGGCCTTGTGGGATTCGTTCCCCAAAAGGCAGAGCTCTTCCGCGGAAGCATAAGGCAGAATATGAAAATGCGCTGTCCCGAAGCCTCGGACGACGAGATATACAAAGCCCTTGAGATAGCCCAGGCCATGGATTTCGTCGGCAAGATGCACGACGGTCTCGACCATATGATAGTCGCAGGAGGAAAGAACCTCTCCGGCGGTCAGCGCCAGCGCCTCACAGTTGCAAGAGCTCTTGTGGGTTCTCCTGAG
>CAMVOF010000060.1:0-12177 GCA_947169055.1 uncultured Clostridia bacterium | reverse complement strand
AGGCACTTGTTGACAAGTATCCGATCATCTCCATCGAGGACGGCCTTGATGAAGAGGACTGGGAAGGCTGGGTAAGAATGACCGAGAAGATCGGCCACAAGGTACAGCTCGTAGGCGACGACCTGTTCGTTACCAACACCGAGAGACTTGCAAAGGGCATCAAGCTCGGCGCAGCTAACTCCATCCTCATCAAGCTCAACCAGATCGGTTCCGTATCCGAGACCCTTGAGGCTATCAAGATGGCTCACAAGGCAGGCTACACCGCAATTTCTTCTCACCGTTCGGGCGAGACTGCTGACACCACTATCGCTGACCTCGCAGTTGCACTCAACACCTGCCAGATCAAGACCGGTGCTCCCAGCCGTTCCGAGAGAGTTGCAAAGTACAACCAGCTCCTCAGGATCGAAGAGCAGCTCGGCGCTGCTGCTGATTATCCTCAGATGGGCGCTTTCAACGTTAAGAAGTAATTCTTCAAAGCAAATAACAAAAGGCACTTCCGCTTTGGGAGTGCCTTTTTTGTGTGGAATTATTATTTTAGCGTATTGATAAACGCTTGCAGTGCTTGCAGCTGAGGGTCGGTGAGACCGTTCGTGTTGAGGATCGTGTGTGATGCGTCGGTGTTTCTGCCTAAAAGATAATCTGTCGAAACATTGTAGAGATAGGACAGCGAGAGCAGCACTTCGGTGCTCGGCGTTCTTTCGCCGGTCTCATAGCCGCTGACTATCGAAGGTGAGAGATCGAGCCTTTCCGCGACCTGTTTTTGCGACAAGCCATGGCTGATTCTTAATTTTTTTAGTTTTTCCGGCAGCTCTCTAATCATTTTCAACGCTCCTTGTGTTATAATATTACACTAATTGTATGGTATATCCAAATACAATGGGTGATTTTTGTAACACTTTAAGCGTTGACGAGACTTTAAATCTATGATATACTTATTATAGCACGATAAGTGTAAGAAGTAAATGATGAGGAGGTTTGTCTATGTTTAACTTTCATTCGGAGATCGCATTGCCATTAGAAATAATGGCAAAAGAAGAAAGCATTAGGCTCGCAGACAGCGAAGTAAAAGCAGATGATATTGAAACAGGTGCTTTTGTTGAAGTAATGCTAAGCATTCTGTCTAAAGCACATAAAACAGACAAGGATTTTTCTGTGAAGTGTTTTCCGTATAAAGGCAAAACAGCAAGCGAGATAAATGGCGAGACAGCAGAGGAACTGTTTGATGAGTTCAGAGTAATACTGAAAACGCCAAAGCTTGACACAACTCAGGTTATTACGACTTGTCCGGAGTGCGGCTGTGATATTACGGAAGCAAATAACGCAGGAAATGGATTTTGTTTGGATTGTATTCGTAATGGTTTAGCAGATCAGTAATAATGAAAGGATAGAATTCAATATGAAAAGAAAAATAATTATTATTGCGGCTATCGTATTATGTGTTTGTATGACTTCGTGCTCAGATAATAATTCCAGTAATAATGCATCAGAAAAGCAATCGTCTCAAATTGAAACAAAAACTACTCAAATAGAAACAAAAACTACTCAAATAGAAACAAATAGTGAAGATGAGAGTTCAGATAATAAAACAAAAAGAAAAGAAGTCAATGAATTACTATATGAATCGTCTAATATAAGGATTACCTATTTAGGCACTGATATATCTTCAGATATAGTGGAAGTAGTGTTTAGATTTGAAAACTTAACAAATGAATATAAAAAGGTTAAGCTTACTCCTTATCAAACAGTAACAATTAATGGAGTAAATATTTATACAGATGATATCAGTGAATTAATTGCTGCTCTTAATGAAAATTCAACTGAGGTCAGTGGGTTTTATTTTGAAGTAGAAAAACTGGAAAAAAATCGTATCTCTCTTGAAGAATTGAAGGATATTTCTTTCGAGTTTGAAATTTATAAAAGCGAATTAAATGAATTTCTTAGTTTTGAAGATGTAACTATTGAAAAAACAGGCAAACTTAATGTAAAAGTTGATGACTCAACCACTACTTATGTATGAGTGTAGTATAATTCAGTGAAAAGACCTCCAAATGGTATTATGCCATAGGAGGTCAATTTCATTTTACAAATTCAAACCCTGATCTCTCCCAGCACCTTGCCCACGCTGCCGTGGATAACGAGGTCGCAGGATGCGTCCATGGGGGTGGGGTCGCGGTTTATCAGCACGAGATACTGTCCGCGGAAATACCGCACGAAGCCTGCCGCAGGATAGACCGTGAGGGAAGTGCCGGCGATGATCAGCGTGTCGGCGTTGGCGATAGCCTGGACAGACTGCTCGATGGTGGAGCTGTCCAGCGACTTTTCGTAGAGCACCACGTCGGGCTTTATCGTTCCGCCGCAGCTGCACTTCGGAACTCCCTGCATATCGCGGACCTCCTCGGCGGTGTAGAACTTGCGGCACTTCATGCAGTAGTTGCGGTGGACAGAGCCGTGAAGCTCGAAAACACGCTTGCTGCCGGCTTTCTGGTGCAGCCCGTCGACGTTCTGCGTCACAACGCAGTCCAGCTTCCCGGCCTTCTCCAGCTCCGCCAGCTTGTAGTGTGCGGCATTGGGCTCGGCCTCGAGGGGAAGCATCTTGTCCCGGTAGAAGCGGTAGAAATCATCGGTGTGGCTCATGAAATACGAGTGGCTGAGCATGGTCTCAGGAGGAACGTCGTATTTCTGGTTGTAGAGCCCGTCCGCCGAGCGGAAGTCGGGTATGCCGCTCTCGGTGGAAACGCCTGCTCCCCCGAAAAACACGATGCGCTTCGAGACGTCGATGATCTCCTGAAGTGATTTGTCGGTTTTCATTATATCAGCTCCTTTTTTCAGTTTGAAGAGCGCAGCTTCGCTCTTTTGAGTTCAATTTAATTATACCCCCGGCGGTGCGGTTTGTCAAGAATCATCGGCAAACAGGGCTATCCCCGGCAGGAAAAAGAAACTTGTGAACAAATTGTGAAACAACGGCCCGAGGCTTGACATTCAATAACGGTTGTGGTATAATAACTGAGTTGAATAAATGCGCTGCTAGCTCAGCTGGATAGAGTGACTGGCTACGAACCAGTAGGTCAGGGGTTCGAGTCCCTTGCAGCGCGCCAGCAGGGGCGTGCCCCTGCACCCAACTCCCTCGCCCTTTACCGGGCGGGGGATTTTTTGCTTTTATGGGCTCGGGGCGGACATTGATCTTAAGCAGCCTGCTGACACAGATCATTCTTGTCCTTCGGTGTCCGCAACAGGATTCAATAATGATCCAATATTGTTTTCAAAACTCACTTTTACACAAAACAGCGGATATACTGATCTCCACAGTACATCCGCTGATTTTTATTATGCTTGATTCTCTCCCATGATATACTTTTCGGCGGCCTGGTCGGAAAGGGTCATGGCTTTGATTATCAGCTCTTTCGGCTCTCTGTAATTATTCTGCGACCATTTGGCGACGATGGCAAGGGAACCCTGCACATGATAGTGGATAAGATAACGCTGCATATCCGTCAGCACGTCCTTATTCGCCCGTGCCAGCCAGACCTTTATGCACATAACTTCAAGCATCGTGCCCAGCTTGTCGCACAGGTGCGAGGTGGTGTTGGGGCTGAATATCATTTTGAAGATCTCGGGGTTCTCTTCGATATTATTGAAAATAGCACCGAACATTTCTTTCTCGTCGGCCAGACCCAGCTCGGTCACGATCTTTTCCAGGTCGCTCAGTATATCCCGTTCGGTCTGCTCGTAGATGTCATACACATCCATATAATAATTATAGAAAGTCGTGCGGCTGATCCCGGCCTTGTCGGCGATCTCCTGGACGGTAATATCTTTCAGCTCTTTTTCTTCCAGATACTCCGCGAGGCTGCCCCTTATGATCTTCATCGTTCTCAGTGCTTTTCTGCTTAACTTCTGTTCGTCCATGCTGTCCCACCTGCCCCGTTTTTTTAAGGTAAGTATAGCACATCTGTTCCGATTTTTCAATAGAGTTTACAAGTTTTTGTTATCGGACAGCCTTTCGCGGCAGAAAAAAGCAGGGGACGGTCCATTATTTGTAAAATATCTAACAATATTTAATTTAATAATTCTTTACAAAATTTACAAAATAGTAATATATAAAATCGCTGTATATGTTATAATCTTAATAGGTTTACGGGATATCCCGGAGATCGGAAGAAAATAATAAAAATGATAGGAGGAAGAATAATGAAGTTCAAAAAGATCTTTGCCGGCTTGACAGCCGCAGCTCTCTCCGCTTCAATGATGACAGTGACGTCTTTTGCAGAAGCAGACGGCGCACCGGGCGGAGGAGACAATGCAGTTCTCAAGCCAATGTTCAGCACGTATTTTTGTCTGATCGACGACGGTATGGTATCAGAGGATTATGTTGAGGCTGATTTCGAGGATTCGGATACCGTCACACTTGAGGTAAACTGCCCCGAGATGGCGCAGAAGGTCAAGGACGGAGCTGCCGCAGATGCAAGGATAGGCCTTGCGGGTCTGGGGATAGAAGTATCCAATGCTTACAATTTCGAGCCCGGCACAGTCATCAAGGCAAACGTCACCATCGTATTCGATGCTCCCGATGCTTTTGACGAGCCCGCGGAAGATACGGACGATATGGAGTTCACGGTCGTTGAGTATGACGACGGAAGCGTAAGCGCCGAAGAGATACTCGAGCTGTTCAACGATGAAAATGACTGGTCCGACTTTGAAGCCCTCGGCGAAACTACGATCACCGTAACGATCAACGATTATGAGGTCGTTTATCCTGATGACACAGAGGACGAAACAGGAGAGACCGGAGCATGGGAATTCTCCGACATCGCTGCCGACAACGTCACCGCTGACGAGCAGGCTGTATTCGACAAGGCTATGGGCGAATTCGTAGGCGTTACATACGATCCCAAGGACGTTATCGCAACACAGGTCGTTGCAGGAACGAATTATGCTTTCCTCTGCACCGGCACTACAGCTACTGCAGATCCCGAGACATTCTGGGCAGTCGTATTCATTTACAAAGACCTGCAGGGCAATGCAGAGCTCATAGGCGTAGCTCAGATAGATATTGACGATATCATGACAAAGAATGATATCGACGAGCCGGAAAGCGGTTCATGGCAGTCCGAGCCCAAGGAAAACGGTGCTCCCGTTTCCGACGAGGTGCTTGGCGCACTGGCAATGAATATGGGCGTTTCCCTGTCGCCGATAGCTGTTTTCGGAACACAGGTAGTTGCAGGAACGAACTACCGTATGCTTTGCTACGGCACCACCGTTACCAAGGATCCCGTTACCAACCTTTATGTGGTTACTGTTTATGAGGACCTTGAGGGCGAAGCTGAGATCACCGATATAGCTCCCTTTGATCTGCTGGCATATTACGATCTGGCTTTTGTTGAGCCCGACGACGATATCGACGAATCGAGCATTGACGACAGCTCCGAGCCCGAGACTCCCACACCCCAGCCCGACGGCAACCCCAAGACCGGTGCACTTCCTGCTATCGCAGCGGTAGGAGCACTTGCCTGCGCAGCTCTCGTTCTCACAAAGAAGAGAAAATAAGCAGCAGCCGGACAAATAACTGAAATATAAGCACAGCCGCCCTTTGCAGAGATGCAGAGGGCGGCTTTTATACTCCGTGACAAAAAAGCAGGCCTGATATCTCAGACCTGCTTTGTGTTTTTTTTTCAGCCGATGCTCTCAAACTCGAAGCCTGCCGTGATGTTTTCGCAGCCCTCGGGCTTTTCCCAGCCTTCCGCAAGACGGGCAGCGGCTTTCTCGGCTTCTTCTTTGGAGATGTCATTCAGCAGCACGAAGAAGCTGCCGGAATACCTGCTGACAACGTCGTTCTTTTTCAGCCCGACGATGAGGTGATCCTCGAAGCTGTCAAGGGCTTCGTCGGGTATCTCCTCGGCACCGCCCAGGTAGAAGCGGATTATCTCCGCCTGGGAGGTGTTCACCTTCGAGTTGCGGCAGAGGTATTTGTAGATGACCTGCATCTTGTCGAAGTTTACGCTGTAGGCGCCCTTGCCCTCGTTTCTTTCACCGATTATCTTGATTATCTGGGAAAGATCGCCGGCTGAGGGATCGTCCTTCGAGCTGTAGGCGGAGGTGTTTTTATAGAACGAACAGCCGTGCTTGCCGTTCTGCTTCACAACATAGAGAGCCTTGTCCGCCAGCTTGAAGAGCTCGTGGAAATCCTGACCGTCTGCCGGTGCCCTTACAGCTCCGACAGAAGTTCCGATGGGGATGTTCATATCCTCACCCATATATTCCTTTGCGGAGATAACAAGCTCCCGGTTGAGGAAGCGTGTGACTTTCTCTATCTCTTCCTCGGTGCTTTCCTTCATGAAGCCCACGAACTCGTCGCCGCCCATTCGGCCTTTGATGTTCTCTTCGCCGAGGGCCTCTGTTATCAGCTCGGCAAAGCGGATAAGTATCCGATCTCCCATTTCGTGGCCGTAGATGTCGTTGACCAGCTTGAAGCTGTCAAGGTCTATCATCATCAGCACGCCGACTTCCTCGGTGCAGGCTTTCTCAAGCGCCTTTATGGAGCCGGCTTTGTTCAGCAGGCCTGTCATGGGGTCGGTGGATATCTCGCGCTGCAGGCCTCTTATCCTCAGAGCCCTGCGGTTGAAGGTTACGAAGACCCAGATGATATACATGAACAGATGTATGATGATGAACATGAGATAGAGCTTGAAATACCAGAACTCATACATTACTGCCTGCTTCTCAATGGGGATGACCTCTTCTTTCAGGACTTCTCCCGTGACATCGTCCAGCACGCAGATATGCAGCTCGTACTGACCGTATGGGAGGTTCGTGAAGGAAAGGGGAGTTATCTCGTTCTGATAGCAGGTGATGCCGTCGTCCTCCGAGCCCTCGAGGTAATAATGTATCCTCGGGTTGGAAAGGGAGAAGTTGTTCACGGCGATGTTGAGGATGAGCCTTCGTGTATCCGAGGGGATGATCCACTTGCCGTCTTTCTTATTCAGCACGGCTCCGTCAGCCTCGATGAGTTTAAGATGCAGCTGGTAATCGGGGTCGGAGGTTATGTGATCCTCGGCGGAGATCATTCTGACACCGTCTGTGCAGCAGAGATAGAGCTTGCCGTCCTCCATCACGTTCCAGGAGTTGGCGGTGAAGGTGGTGTTGAGCCCCCAGCTCTCGTTGAGCATTGTGCAGGAATACTCGCCGTCCTCCAGCAGCTTTTCCTCCGAGACTATGAAAAGTCCTGCGCTGGAGGTGATGTAGCAGGTCCCGTCCTCGGAGATGAGGATATCGTAGTTGTTGTAGTAGGGGAAATTCTTTAGCCGCTTTACATAGCTGTCGTTATCGTAATACAGCCCGTTGCTCGTTACATAGAGATAGCCGCCTGTGCATTTGATTATCCTGAGTATCACGGCTGTCTTCAAGCCCTCTTCGGCTCCGATATGTCCCGATACCTTGTCGTTCTTGATTATGTATATGCCGTCACCGTCGGAGGCTGCAAGCACGGCACCGTCCTCTCTCTCGATCATCGAGAGGATATACTGGTTGAAGAGCCCGTCGGTGTCGGTGAGAGATATCTGAGGCTTGCCGTCTTTAAGGAATGTCAGCCCCATATTCGTTGCAACAAGGATACGTCCGTCGGAAAGCTCGGTGACGGAACGGAACTTCATTCCGCTGAGCTCTTCGTTGTCGGAGCTTATACATTCTGCCTTGCCCTCCGAGCTTATGCGGACAAGCCCGTGAGCTCCGTAGGTGGATACCCAGATATTGCCCTTCGAGTCCTTGTAGATATTCCTGACTCGCTCGTCCTGCAGGAGCTTTGTGGCTTCTGTCTCGATGATTCGGTCGGACTTCAAGTCCGTGATGAAAAGTCCGCCGTCCGTTCCGATATAAAGCCTGTCGCCGTCCTTCATAACGGCGTTGGTAACTTTCTCCGGGAGCTTTGCACGTCTGAACAGATTCTTGAAGGGAGTCCTTGAATATTTCATAAGACCCTGCTTGCTTGATGCGAACCACACATTCCCCTGGGCGTCAACGCAGACGTCGCTGATAGCTCCGTTGTAGCCGGAGACGGTCATATCCGTAACGGCGTCGGTGGAGCAGTCGATGAAGCCGAGGCCGTTCTCGCAGCAGCAGAACAATCCGCCGTTTTCCGCATCGGGTCTCAGGCGGTTGCAGTATTCCAGTGTGCCGAGGTCGAACTCTCCGCACTTTTCCAGCTTATCGCCGTTTACTTTGAACTTTTCGACTGTGGAAGTGCTGGTGCCGACATAGATAGTGTCCTTCCATTTTGCGGCAACGCGGAAGTCCGTGTTTTCGGCGGTGCACACCGCTGTATCGAGAAGCATATCGTCCTTAGCTAAGAACAGCGTGCCTGCATTCGTTATGCCGACTATCCCGCCTTCGTCAAGGGGAACGAGGGACTGAACGTGGGAGATATCCTTCCACTCGTAATA
Source organism: uncultured Clostridia bacterium (assembly GCA_947169055.1). Lineage (GTDB taxonomy): Bacteria > Bacillota > Clostridia > Oscillospirales > Ruminococcaceae > FB2012. The sequence goes on along the minus strand of CAMVOF010000060.1, from coordinate 3,745 downwards.
GGTCTTGACAGTGCCGAATGCGGCTAACTTTGTCAATGAAAGAGCTGTTCCGATGTAGATGTTCCCTTCGGCATCCTCGCATATTGCTCTTATGGAATCGGATTCGAGGCCGTTGGTCGTATCGTAGATATAGTTGGTGCCGGATCCGACTGAGGTATCGTAGCAGACGATGCCGCTGTCGTTCGTACCAATCCACAGTCTGCCCCAGCTGTCCACAAGGAGCTCCTTAACGGCCTTTATGCTTTCGTGGAGGTCGGTCTCCTCAAACTTGATGCCGTCGTAGGAGTAGAGCCCGGAATAGGTGCCCACCCAAAGGTAGCCGTCCGGGGTCTGGGCAACGGCGTTTGCCGAGGAGTTGAATATGCCGTCCTTGCTGCCGTAGGTGACGGTCTCGTAATCGGCGTCGAAGTCCTGAGCCTCGGCCCTGAGGGTCGGTGCTGAAAAGGCGCTCAGTGCAAGCATAAATGCAGCTGCGCCGGCGATAGTTTTCGATGCCTTGCCCGTTTTTTTGCTTTTGCCGTCGAGGACGGGTTTCGAGACTCTGAGTATGAACAGTGCCGCAAACATGGAGACGACTCTGTCCGGCAGGTCGATAAAGGCTTCGGATGCAAAGGAGTTGAAGATCGGAGAGCTGACGTCACGCTCCAGCATGGCTTTTAAAGCGTTGCCCCAGGTGTTGCCGGTCTTGCCGTCATATATCGTAAGATTAAGAGGTATGCACATTAAGGTCGATGCAAGTCCTGCCAGCAGAGCCACAGACACGATATGCAGCTTTTCGTAGCGGCGGTCGTTGGGCATCAGCGTTCCCACGATGACAGCCATAACAGGCGGAACGATGGCATATGCCAGCGAGGTGGCGTCCATCATCCACTCGATCAGCGACGAACAGAGCCCTGTTATAATGCCTGCGACAGGACCGAGCTCCATAGCCGCAGCCATTGTTCCGATAGTGTCCAGCCAAAGCGGCAGCTCGAAGGATCTTGAAAAATAGAACAGCTCGGAGTTCAGCACTATAAGAAAAAGCATCAGGGCTATGTTTTTGAAGCTGATGCGGAAAAACAGCTTTTCTTTCATTTTTTCATCTCCAGGGAAAAAAATCAGTCTTCCCTCATATTATAACATAAACTGTAAAAAATAGCAATAAGAAAATATAATGATGATACGGTATCTTTACTGTCAGATAACAGTCAAAAAATGTTAGTAAGTGCTTGTAAATTGCTGGGGATTGTGGTATAATACCATATAGGTAATAAAGTTCGACCGGACAGGAGGGGATAGCTGTGAAAGAAGGCTTTAAGATAGGAGCTTTGCTTCTGATCGTGTTCATGCTGATACCGCTGAGCGGATGCAGCAGCACGGTGGACGGAGTGAAATACGAGAAAAAGAATGACCATGCTATCGTCACGGGCTGCGATAAGAACAGCGATACCCTTGAGATAAAGCCGGAGTATGACGGTGTTCCCGTGACCCAGATAGCCCACGAAGCCTTCAAGGGCAGCAAGGCCGAGAAGATAACCCTGCCCGGCAGCGTCGAGCTCATCGAATACAGCGCCTTTACAGAATGCCCGGAGCTGAAGACCGTGAGTCTGCCGGAGGGGCTCAAAAAGATCGACGACAACGCTTTCAAAAAATGCACGGCACTTGAAGAGATAGTTATTCCCGACAGCGTGGAGAGCATCGGAAGATATGCCTTTGCGGATTGTACATCGCTAAATAAGATCACCCTGCCGGAAAGCCTGAAGTCTCTGGACTGCTTCCTCTTTGAGGGCTGCACAGCCCTTGAAGAGCTGAACATCCCCGGCGGGACAGAGAAATTCCTGGGCTCGTCCTTCAATAACTGCACATCGCTTAAAAGAATTTATATCGGCGAGGGGATGACCCAGAACCGTGACCTTGAAGACGACCTCAAAGCCATAGGCGATACCCTTGAGGAAGTGCATTATCCCAAAAGCTATGTTCCGGCGGATTTCTGCGGAAAGACTTCCTTCCTAAGCAACCCGGAGTCCGTGAAGAACGCCGTGGAAAAAGGCGCTTCCTATAAGCTGGAGGAGGGCTATTCCCTTGTTACCGCGAAGCTCGCCGATGCCCTGGCAGAGGGTACCGTTCGCTGGGAGGGTGACGACCGCAGGAATTATTTCGGTTCGGTCAAAGGCAGCGGCAGGATAGTGAATATCTCCGGCGGAGATGTCCTGATAGAGCTTTCGGAGGGAGATCTCGTCCCGGACGACGGAAACGGCCAGAGCTTCACCGTCACCGAAACAAAGAAGATCTTCCTCGACGCGCAGATAGATCACGACAGCTGCACAGTCGAATATTCCGAGCCCTATTATTTCGATTCAGAGTACAGCAGCGAGACCAGCAGCCTCCGGCTCAAGGTTGACGGAGAGAGCAGATACTACAGACTGGTGAGGACAGACGGAAAAACAGAGCTGGAAGTCCTGCCCGATAAGGAGCTTCCGGCAGAGAGCAGGAAGTTCACTTTCCCGGCAGGCACCTATGAGCTGAAGATAGCCACCGGCGATAACTGGCTCGGCAAAGATAAGCTCTTCGGCGAAGAAGGCACCTATACAACAACAGGGCTGTTCAGCTTCAAGGCAGGGGAGTCGTATGAGATAACCCTCTCCGATGTCGGAAATATTAAGATAGACGATGACCCTATGTGACGTTTAAATAAGGAGGCATGAAAAATGTTCAGCATAAACAGAATGGGCTGCGGATGCAGACATGACAGCAGCTTCGTGTTCGACAGACCGAGAGGCTACGACGGCTACCTCATGCTGTTCGTCAAGTCAAGAGCGGAGTTCGTCATCAACGGCACGACATACCGCTTCGAGCCGAACACGTTCATCATATATAACAGAGGCACACCGCAGTATTACAAAGCCTGCGAGGAGGAGTATATCAACGACTGGATACAGTTCGACTGCACCGAAAGCCTGGCCTCGGGAACAGGGGTACGCTTCGACGAGCCTGTGTTCATCGGCGAGAGCATCGACGTGTCCCAGTATTTCAAGCTGATAGCCGATTGCTATTTCAGAACGCAGAACCTCAGAACGGCAGGCTATCTTATCAAAGCGCTGCTTGCGGAGGTATTCTCGGAGAAGCAGGACACAGCCGACAGAGACACCGCGCATTACCGCGAGCTGCTCGACCTGAGAAGGCGGATATACTCGTCGCCGGGAGAGGATTGGAGCGTTGAGAGGATGGCGCAGGAGCTGAACGTCAGCGAGCCTTATCTGCATCTGCTTTACAAGAAAGTGTTCGGCACGACCTGCAACAGGGATGTTATCAGCAGCAGGATAGAGCAGGCGCAGCATTATCTTTCTTACTCTGAGATGACGGTCGAGGAGATCGCATTTGAATGCGGATACAGGACGACGGTGCATTTTTCGAGGCAATTCAAGCAAATGACGGGAACGACGCCGACGAAATGGAGAAGAAGCGGAGCGATGATTTAGTCGGTCGGTGCCCCGACGGGTCTTGACACGGTCGCAGCGGCGACAGCGCTTGACACGTTCCGCAAGCAGAGCTTGCTTACATTGAGCGAGAGGGAACGTTTCCCACGCGGTCAAAAATCTCAAACGGCATCCCTTAACAAAATAAAACAGCATGATTTAAACGGCATCGCAAGGCTGGGGTGGACCCAGTATGCGATGCCGTTTTAGGTTGTGAGTCAGATGAAGCAGGAAAGAGTGTTAGCGACAGTGAATGTTTTTCTGTGCCGCAGCTGTAAACTCCCTCCGTT
>CAMVOF010000059.1:0-12255 GCA_947169055.1 uncultured Clostridia bacterium | reverse complement strand
CAGAAAGTCTGCCGCAAGATCGAGCCCGACTGCGAGATCATTGTGAAATAAAGCTATGAAAAGAAAACAAAAGAAAGTGCTCGTCAGGATAATCGCGGCGGCTGTGCTGCTTGTCCTGATGAAGATATTTGCCCCGGAGAGCGGACCTATCGCAGCTCTGTGCTATGCCGTGCCCTATCTTGTCATCGGGTACGACGTTGTGTGGAAGGCTGTGCGAAACATCGCAAACGGGCAGGTGTTCGACGAGAATTTCCTTATGGTGGTGGCGACTATCGGAGCTTTTGCCACAGGTGAATACACCGAGGCTGCTGCTGTAATGCTTTTCTATCAGACAGGAGAGCTTTTCCAGGGCGTTGCTGTGGGAAGATCGAGAAGGTCTATCTCCCAGCTCATGGATATACGTCCCGACTACGCCAACATAGAGCAGGACGGCGTCCTTGTGCAGACCGACCCCGATAGCGTTGCCGTGGGAGATATAATAATCGTCAAGGCAGGAGAGAGGATACCCCTTGACGGCATAGTCATCGAGGGAGACTCCACAGTTGACACCTCGGCGCTGACAGGCGAGAGCCTGCCCCAGAGCGTTCACCCGGATTCGGATGTTATAAGCGGCTGCATAAACCGCAGCGGATTGTTAAAGATAAGGGTGACGAAGCCCTTCGGTGAATCTACGGTCTCGAAGATACTTGACCTTGTGGAGAACTCGGCATCAAAGAAGGCCAAGGCGGAGAATTTCATCACCAAGTTCGCAAGGTACTACACCCCCTGCGTTGTTTTTGCGGCACTTGCCCTTGCAGTTATCCCCTCCCTTATCACCGGCAGCTGGCTCACCTGGATTCACAGGGCTCTCATCTTCCTTGTAATAAGCTGTCCCTGCGCACTTGTTATATCAGTGCCTCTCAGCTTTTTCGGAGGCATCGGCGGTGCCGGCAGACAGGGCATTCTTGTCAAGGGCGGGAATTATCTTGAGACCCTTGCGAGGACGGAGACTGTGGTCTTCGACAAGACAGGCACGCTTACAAAGGGCGTGTTCAATGTTACGGCTGTTCATCCCGAGAGGATATCCGAGGAAAGGCTGATAGAGCTTGCGGCTTATGCCGAGAGCTACAGCGTCCACCCCATAGCGAAGTCCATAACCGACGCCTACAATGCGGAGATATACAGAGACCGCATAGGAGCCTGCGAAGAGCTTGCAGGCCGAGGGATAAGCGCTGTGATAGACGGGCTGGATGTCAGCGTGGGCAACGACAAGCTGATGGACGACATCGGAGTCAGATGGCATCCCTGCCACCATGTGGGGACCACTGTCCACATAGCTGTTGACGGCGAATACGCAGGGCATATCGTTATCTCCGACGAGATAAAGGAGACTTCCGCCGAAGCCATTGCCGCTTTGAAATCGGCAGGCATCGGGAAGACAGTTATGCTCACGGGAGACAGCCGGGACATCGCAGAGGACACGGCAAAGAACCTCGGCATAGATCAGGTCTTTGCGCAGCTGCTCCCTGCCGGCAAGGTGGAAAAAGTTGAAGAGCTCCTCGGACAGAAGAGCGCAAAGGGAACGCTGGCCTTCGTGGGCGACGGAATAAACGATGCGCCTGTGCTTTCGCGTGCTGACATCGGCATCGCTATGGGAGCTATAGGTTCGGATGCTGCCATAGAAGCTGCGGACATCGTTCTTATGGATGACGACCCCGTGAAGCTGGCTAAGGCCATAAGGATAGCCCGCCGCACACTTGGCATAGTATATCAGAACATAGTTTTTGCCCTTGGGGTAAAGCTGCTGGTGCTGGTTTTCGGAGCGCTGGGGCTTGCATCCATGTGGGCTGCGGTGTTTGCTGATGTGGGCGTGGCAGTTATAGCTATACTCAACGCCATGCGGGCATTAAATACGAAGAATGTTTAGCAAATAAAATGACCGTCCTGCGAATGGTCTTGCAGGACGGCCTTGTTCTTTTATCCGACTTGGTTGTAGCTTGCGCAGATGTTGTTCATGGCGTTGCTTATCTTGTAGATATAGAGCAGAGGTCCGATGACCGTCAGGGCAAGGAGGAAATCCCAAACCCAGAAATCTGCGGCTCCGAATCTGTATTGGAGGCCACGTCGTTTAAGCTCGTTGCCGATGCGCGTCGAAAGATTGTGGAACCACACAAGATAGGCGATGCCGAAGGTTATGGGGCCGATGATGAACAGCAGGAGAAGGAAGTGCATGGTCCTCTTGCCGTCGTATCTCGTTGCGACCGTGTTTATATCCGTGGAGATGTCCGACCAGAACACAAGGCTGTAAAGTCCGCAGGTGAGCAGGGAGAAAAGAATGAACTTCACGAGGCCTCTCGTTGTTTGGAGCTGCCTTATGGGTCTTGTGTCATAGACCACCGGCTGGACAAAGACAGGCTGAGCCACGAACTGATTTGGGTCCTGATAGCCATAGACAGGCTGTGCCTGGGGATAAGGCGGCAGATTAGGGTCCTGATAGCTGCCGACAGGACTTCCCTGCTGGTAGGGCGGAATATTCGGGTTCTGGTAGGCATATACGGTCTGATCTATGGGCATTGCCATATTGGGCTGCTGAGGAGCTGCAAATCTTTCGCCGCAGCTTCCGCAGAAAGCAGCAGCATCGTCGAGCTGTCTGCCGCAGACCGGACAAGTTTTCATATTGATCCCCTCCTGAAAAAAGAGTTTCTGACAGTTTCAGATTATACCACTTTTTTCGCCGTTTGTCAACTTTTTCAGGGCAACACCGCACAACCCCTGTGCGTCAGATGCGACGTCCATTTTTTTGTCAGATTGCCTAAATTCGACGCAGGAAGGCTGGCGCCTTTCAAGGAGAATTTGGGAAATATGACGGAAAAATGGCAAGCAGATGACGTGCAGAGGCGTTAGCCGCGGGTTGTGCGGTGTTGCCTCAGTAAAGCTCCGGCAGAGAATCGAGGGTGACTGTGTTGGGGCTTGTATAGATTTTTTTCATACAGTCGAAGGATGTATATTCTTCTGTGAGGCAGAAGCCCTTCGACCAGGTCATAAAGCTTGCCCAGCCGATACCCTCGTCGTGGATGGCATCGACGTCGGGAAGAGTGCCGATCTCCCCTATGAGAGTTATCTTCGGCTGCTCGGTTATTTTCACAAGCTCCCGGTATTCCTTGGCGCAGGAGGTGTGCTTGTGAGGTTCGGGGTAGAGGTCACGGGAGATGATATCCACCACGTCGTCCCCGGGATAGCACTCCGGCACGGGGCTGTTCCAGACCCATATCAGATTGTTGAGTTTGTGGAGCCCGGTGAAGCGGAAGAACATTATCCGCCAGAGCTTTTTCAGGGGCTCGGCACCCTTTGCACCCCACCAGAACCAACTGCCGTCGCCTTCGTGGAAAGGCCGCCAGAGTATGGGGATGCCTTTTTCGCAGAAGGGTCTCAGCAGCCCTGCCATAACGTCCATGTCCGAGAGCAGCGCCTTGTTTTCAGGCGTGCCGTCGATAACTGCTTTTTCGGCGTCGAAATCCGTGTTTTGGGTGAAGAAGGCTTTTGACCGACCGCCGAGAGGCGAGAACCAATGCCAGGTGAAGGTTATGAGGCCTTTGCGCTCTGCCCACTCCCAGGCTTTTTTGAGGGTGCCGTAGTTTTCGAGGACTTCTGTCATGCACTCGTCATCGGTGTCGAAGTAGTTTATATTCGGCGAATAGGAAAGAAGCTCGAAGCCCAGGAGAGCCGGTTCCCTGCCGGTGATCTCCCTGATCTTCAGGAGTTCCTCCTGTTTCATCGTCTGCGTATGCTGGCCGGCTATTGTTTTAGTGTACGAAATTTCGGACATATACTCCATAACTCTGCAAACGCAATCCTGTGCATTCGGAGTTACAGGTGTTAAGATCTTATCGCTCATATTTATCCCCCTATATGTTTTTTTATTACAGTATATAGGCTGCGGGCAAAAATGTCAAGGGCAAAAAACGTTTTCTGGGGAATCGTTTTTAAAAATATTTCCGGGGAAATATTTGCAGCAAAAGCTGCTGCCGAAACGTATATATTATGAGACCGAAAGGAGCTGATAAAATGCGAAAGGAGAATAAGGAGCGGAGAGTTGACCGCCCCTCGCGCGAAGAGACTGCCGCATTTTATGAGCGCTATGCTTCAAAGGTCTACAAGATCTGCCTGGGGTTCCTGAAAGAGCCCAACGATGCTGCCGATGCGATGCAGGACACGTTCTTGAAATGGCTGGACACGGAAAACAGGCCCCAGGGAGACGCCCACGAGATCGCCTGGCTTGCGGTGACGGCAGGTAATCTCTGCCGGGACAGGCTGCGGCGGAGGCAGCGTTTTCCCGAGGCTGGGCTTGACGAAGCCTACGGCATCGGCTGCGAGGAAAAGGGCTTTCGCAGGACGGAGCTGCTGGACGCTGTATTTTCTCTGCCGGAAAAGTACAAGACAGTCATCTATCTTTTCTACTACGAAGATATGACGACGGCACAGATCAGCGAGGCAACGGGCATAAGGCAGAAGACTGTGACGAGCCTGCTGACACGGGGACGCAGGCTTTTGAAGAAAAGGCTTGAAACAGGAGGGGATAAGAATGGATGAATTAAAGAAATTGATAAAAGAGGCATACGACACCAACGAGCTTTCCGAGGATGTGAAGCGCGAAAGACTCGAAGCTATCCTTGAATCTTCTGGCGGTGAAGGAAGGGCTGAGATCAGGCTTTCAAAGGGCAGGAGACCTCACAAGAGGGTCATCGGCATCGCAGCTGCGGCTGTGACGGCGGCTGTGCTTACTGTTACTGCCGGGGCTGTGGTGTACAACAACTACATTGAAAAGCACTCGGACAGCATCGAGCAGTACATCGAGGGCGGAGACAGCCTGCCGGGCAACGAACCGATCACTGTATCTAACGAGCATCTTGATCTGACGATCGATGCTTTATGGTCGGACGGGCGGGTCTCGACTGCGATAGTCACGGTCGTGCCTCACGACGAAGAAGGCACGACGGTCGCCAAGAAACTCGGCTGTATCGTTGGCTATGCCGATGAAGAATTTGACCCGCACAACTGGCTCACGGACTTTTCACGCGACTGGCGCACCGATCAGATCGACGACGAAAACTTACCGGTGCCGTTTGCTGATTATGATGTATCACAGGGGCTGAAATACAGAATAGAATTTACCTACGTTGATATTGACACTTCGCGAAAAGTGAAACTGTATTTTCACAACGACGAAGATTCTATCGACAACATCAAGCCGATGATAACGGCAGAAGTAAGCTTTGAGAAGAATCTAAAGACAGTAAAGCTCTACAACGAAGACAACGATTCTGTTATTCTTTCGCCTCTCGGCCTGTATTATAACACTGCCAGCAAAGCATCTCAGCTTGGAAGTTACTATGAAGCAGACCCTAAGTTCATCAAAGCGGACGGAACAGAGGAGGATAACAAAGGTCTGATCGGAGGTATTACCTCATCATACTCTGCTGACGGCGATGAGGCCGGAAACTACACCAGGGTACAATTCAAGCGCACTATCGATGTGAGCGACTACGACTCAGTCATCTTAAACGGAGTAAAATACACCAGGAGATAACAAAAAAGGCTGCTGCACGAGGCTGTGCGGCAGTCTTTATTTTTATTGCTCTTTCATTATAAGCTCGAAGAGCTCGTTTATCCTGTCCTGCTTATCGCAGAGGTAGAGGTAGCCGAACAGACACTCGAGGCCTGTTGCTGCTCTGTACTCGGCGACTGTGGAATGCTTCGGTGCGGTTATGCCGCCTGCGTTCCTGCCTCTTCGGAAGATATCCTGCTCCTCTTCTGTGAGCTTCTCCTCCTCGATGAGTTTCTTCACTGCTTTCGCCTGGAACTCGGCGCAGACTTTTTCGATGGTCAGCTCATGGAGCTTATGGGCGGGCATATTCGCGTTTTTGATTATCGCTCCCCTGACCAGCTGCTCATAGACGGAGTCGCCCATAAACGCCAATGCCAGCGGTGAATACTGATTTGCTTCTTTTTCTGTCATTTATTTGGCCTCCGTTTATGATGTAATGCTGTTCGTCAGGATCATGCGCTTTGGGGACGGAAAATCGCTTCGCTCACGGACTTATTGTCTGTTTCCTGGTTGATCTGGATTTTCAGCTTTTCGGCAGCGCATTATAGTGGGTTCAGCCGGCTTTGTGCTAAATTTTTATTTTGTGTGGTTTTATGATTTTGTTCGCTGCCGATTGAGGGGGTTTCGCCGACTGCGGTCGGCGACCAAAGGCTCTGCCTTTGGAATCCGCCAAGGGCTAACGCCGCCCTTGGAACCGGCGAATGCGCTACGCGGTTGATTTACTAACCTCTGCTTATGTGACGAACTCAAACTCAAAATCAAATATCGATACCGTGTCGCCTTCGTTGATGCCCTTCTCTAACAAGGCATCTATTATCCCGCTGGACCTCAGTACTTTCTGGAAATACTGCAATGACGAATAGTCGTCCATATTCACTGATCTCAGTATATCCCACAGCCAATCGGCTTCCACAAAATATATGCCGTCCTCGACTGTGATCTCGAAATCGCGGCGTGAGATGAGCTTAGCCTCCAGCTCCTCTTTCGTAAGCGGCTGGGCTTCAAAGTGCTTCACCGGCGGCAGCATTTCAAGTCTTTCCCAGATGCCGTAGACAAGCTCCTTTGTGCCCTTTGTGGTAGCAGCGGATATCTCATAGAAGATGTAGCCCTTATCCTCGACGTAATCCTTAAAGCGCTTGATCTGCTCCTCGGTCGCCATATCCGTTTTATTTGCTGCGACTATTTGCGGGGCATCTGCAAGCTCCTTTGAGAAGCCAGCCAGTTCGCGGTTGATAGTCTCGAAGTCCTCCACTGGGTCTCTGCCCTCGCTGCCGGAGACGTCCACTACATGGACTATGAGCCGGCATCTTTCCACATGGCGCAAAAACTCATGGCCGAGGCCGACGCCTTCTGATGCGCCCTCGATAAGGCCGGGGATATCCGCCATAACGAAGCTCTGTCCTTCATCGACTCTCACCACGCCAAGGTTAGGTTCAAGGGTGGTGAAGTGGTAATTTGCGATCTTGGGCTTTGCGGCCGAGACCACGGAGATGAGGGTGGATTTACCCACATTGGGAAAGCCCACAAGTCCCACGTCTGCGATAAGTTTCAGCTCGAGGGTGAGCTCATACTCATCGCCCCGGAAGCCGGGCTTTGCGAACTTGGGTATTTGTCTTGTTGAGGTGGCAAAGTGGGCATTTCCGCGGCCGCCTTTTCCGCCTTTAGCGATGATTACGGGCTCGTCGGAAGAGAGGTCGGCCAAGATACGGCCTGTCGAAGTTTCCTTGACTACTGTACCTCTGGGGACGCTGATGACCAAGTCCTCTGCGCCTCTGCCCGAGCAATTTTTCGCCGAGCCGTTCTGTCCTTTATCGGCGACATATTTTCTTTTATATCTGAAGTCCAGCAGGTTGGAGATATTATCATCGACTTTAAAGACTATATCTCCGCCCTTACCGCCGTCTCCGCCGTCAGGACCGCCTGCCGCCACATATTTTTCTCTGTGGAACGAGACGCAGCCGTCTCCGCCGTCGCCGGCTTTAACGTAAATTTTCGCTTCATCGACAAACATGGGCCGTCTTCCTTTCTGTCCAAAATTTTGTACTATTTTACCGATCTTTCGGTTATTCAAAAACAATGCCCCGAACCATGCAAACGGCTCGGGGCTGTGGGTCAAAAATTAAGCCTGCGGATAAACGGAGACCTTCTTGCGGTCTCTGCCCAATCTCTCAAATCTTACGATACCGTCGGTCAGTGCGAACAGAGTATCGTCAGAACCACGGCCTACGTTCTCGCCCGGATGGATGTGGGTGCCTCTCTGGCGAACGAGGATGTTGCCTGCAACAACTGCCTGACCGTCAGCTCTTTTTGCGCCGAGGCGCTTAGCTTCGGAATCACGGCCGTTCTTGGTAGAACCCATACCTTTCTTATGAGCGAAGAACTGCATTGAAATTCTGATCATTTTGATTACACCTCCGTAATAGTGATCTTGATGCGTCCCGGAAAGTCCTCGGACAGGAAGGTGAGGTGAGTCAGCAGTCCAAGCAGCAGCCTGTCTGCATCTCCGTTGCTGTCCTCTTCCGGTTTGATGATTATTTCGTTTTCTTCGACCCTTACTTCCGACTTGATCTTGAAAACGTCGGTGAGGGTATTTGCTGTCAGTTCGACAGCTGAGGATACGCTTGCACAGCATATGTCGTATCCGTATTCGGCCATACCTGCGTGTCCGCTTATGCGCACGCCTTTTAAAGCATTGGCCTTTGTGCGGTAAAACTCGGCTCTTATCATACGCTTATGCGTTGATTGCTTCGATCTTTACCTGAGTATAGGGCTGTCTGTGACCCATCTTCCTCTTCTCGCCCTTCTTGGGCTTGTAGGTGAAGACTGTGATCTTCTTAGCCTTGCCGTTCTTTACTACCTTTGCGGAAACTGTTGCTCCGTCAACATAAGGAGCGCCAACGCTTACGCTGCCCTCGCCGCCGACTGCCAGAACCTTATCGAAGGTAACTGCGTCATCAGCGTTTACTGCGTCAAGCTTCTCGATGAATAATACATCGCCGACATTAACCTGATACTGCTTTCCGCCGGTCTCGATAACTGCGTACATTCTCTAAATGCACCTGCCTTTTCATACAAACTCGCTGCGGACGGCGCCGCTGACTAATTAAATAGCTCAGCGAACTTAACAAGCCGTAAACAAGCGGCCTAATAACTATACCATATTTTTGTTATAAAGTCAAGCCGCAGGCAAATTGTTTGTAAAAATTCACATTAAATTTACATTTGCCCTGCTTTCAGCCTGTCACATTACATAAAACAGAAGCTCGCCGTAGGTGGGATAAGGCCAGTATTTCTCTCCCACAAGGACTTCGATCTCGTCGGCGGAGGTCCTGAGCTCGCCCATTGCCGCAAAGACCACATCGTGGTAGTAATTTGCAAGCTCTTCGATATTCTTGATCTTTCCGCACTTCTCGAGAGCTTCCTCGAGAGCACCCATTCTCTTGTAGGTCATATCTGCGTAATTCGATATCCTCTTTGCGAGGTCGGTCTCGAATTCCGTAACAGCACCGATGCTCTCGGCAAGCTTGGCTGTCTCTGCCAGCTTGCGGATGTATGTTGCGGCTGCGGGAAGGATATCCTTCTTAGCCATATCGATCATAGTGAGAGCCTCGATCTTTATGGTCTTGCAGTACTCATCGAGGATGATCTCCACACGGCTCTTGAGTTCGGTCTCGGAGTAAACGTGGTACTTCGAGAACATCCTGACGTTCTTCTCGTGGCAGAAGCAAGGTACTGCCTTGGGTGTGGATTTGAGATTGAGAAGGCCTCTCTTCTCGGCTTCCTCCTCCCACTCGGGGGAATAGCCGTTGCCGTTGAAGATTATGCGGGAGTTTTCTTTTATTGTCCTCTTTATGAGCTCGCGGAGTGCGACATGGAAGTTGCCTGCTCTTTCAAGCTCATCGGCAAATTCGTCGAGGACGCTTGCCACTATGGTATTCAGCACGGTAACGGGGCCGCCCACGGACAGTCTCGAACCGGGCATACGGAACTCGAATTTGTTGCCGGTGAAAGCAAAGGGAGATGTACGGTTGCGGTCTGTTGCGTCCTTCGGGAAATGGGGAAGAACGTCAACGCCTATCTCCATTTCAACGTGTTTGCCCTCGTACTTGCCCTCGTTGACGATGGCGTCGAGGATGCCTGTCAGCTCGTCGCCGAGGAAGATCGAGATTATAGCCGGAGGCGCTTCGTTTGCGCCGAGTCTGTGGTCGTTGCCGGCAGTTGCCACGGAAGCTCTGAGGACGTCCTGATAATCATTTACGGCCTTAACGACAGCCATGAGGAAAAGCAGGAACTGAGCGTTCTCGGCAGGGGTCTTGCCGGGGTCGAGGAGGTTTACGCCGGTGTTGGTGGAGAGAGACCAGTTGTTGTGCTTGCCCGAGCCGTTGATGCCTGCAAAGGGCTTTTCGTGGAGCAGGCACTTGAAGCCGTGCTTTCTTGCGGTACGCTTCATTACCTCCATTGTCAGCTGGTTGTGATCGACGGAGATATTGGCCGTGTTGAAGATCGGAGCAAGCTCGTGCTGTGAGGGAGCTACTTCGTTGTGTTTGGTCTTGGCGTAGATGCCCAGCCTCCAGAGCTGCTCGTCAACATCTCTCATATATGCAGCCACACGGGTCTTGATCGTTCCGAAATAATGATCCTCAAGCTCCTGTCCCTTGGGAGCAGGTGCACCGTAGAGGCTTCTTCCGGTGAAGATAAGATCCTTGCGCTTTGAATACATCTGTCTGTCAACGAGGAAATACTCCTGCTCTGCGCCGACGTTGGCGATGACGCGCTTGGCGTTGGAGCCGAACATCTTGAGTATGCGCATGGAGGATTTGTTTATAGCCTCCATTGATCTGAGCAGAGGTGTTTTCTTATCGAGAGCCTCGCCGTTATAGGAACAGAAGGCTGTGGGTATACAGAGGGTATTCTCTTTAATGAACGCATAAGAAGTGGGGTCCCAGGCGGTATAGCCTCTTGCCTCGAATGTGGCTCTGAGTCCGCCGGAGGGAAAGCTTGAAGCATCGCTTTCGCCCTTTATGAGCTCCTTGCCCGAAAATTCCATTATAACATGGCCTTCGGCAGTGGGGGTGATGAAGCTGTCGAGCTTTTCGGCGGTGAGTCCTGTCATAGGCTGGAACCAGTGGGTATAGTGGGTACAGCCCTTTTCACAGGCCCAGTCCTTCATAGCGTTGGCGATAACGTTTGCCAGCTCGATATCGAGAGGCAGACCGTCAGCGATAGTTTTCTTAAGCGCCTTGTAGGTATCCTTTGGCAGGCGCTCTCTCATGATTGCTTCGTTAAAGACATCGCTGCCGAATATCTCAGGTACGTTCATAAATGATCCTCCTATAAACAGATCACGCCTGTGTTCGCTGCGGCCTAAAATGGCATTGAAACACAGGCCATTCCTTTTTGTAAATTATAAATGAAAACGCATGATTTGTCAAGCACCCGGATTCGGGTACACAAGTCGCGCGGCGCCGGCTTTGCTTTGATCTACTCTATGTCGATAAACTCCTTGCCTTCCTCATCGACAGTATCGTCATAGGCGTCCTTGATGAGCTTGAGCTTTCTCGAAGCCGTGAAGGAGCCTATGAGGTTGGAGATGCCAGCGATGACCAGCATGAGCCCCAGCACGATGAACATAATGTTCGAGGGGAGCATAGGGTTGAAGAGTATCACGATGCCTGCGATCGCAGTAACTGCAGAGAATATCAGCGGCACTCTCCAGTTGTCGGAGTTCTTGGAGATATCCTTGGTGTTCATAAGGCCGAGGGTACCGCTCACCAGCATATAGATGCCTAAAAATATGGCGATGACCTTGAAGATGAAATCGGGATTCAGCACAAGGAAAAGTCCGAGGGCAAACATTACTATGCCCCTGAAAAGATAGGAGACGTAGTCTCTTCTCGTTTCGCCCTTGATGATATAGCGTGCGATCTCCTCTGCGCCGTAGGCCATTGAAAGACCGCCTATGGTATAGCTTATGGCAGCCGAGAAGAACTGCGGCTTTGCTATAAGTGCTGCTCCCAGCACGATACAGATGAGCGAAAGAAGTATGTAGTTTGAAAATATCCTTTTGAGTGTTGACATTGATGATCCTCCACTGAATGATAAATCACTTGTTGTTCTGCTTCTTCAGCTTGACGGCCTTGATGACCTTCAGCCGTGAAAACTCCTCTCGTTCCTTTTCCTCAAGGGAGTCTGCGATGAATTTTACCGTTGCTTCGCCGTTGGGGATTATGATGTTTTTCAATGCGTTTGCTCTTCTCTGGGTCTTTCTTATGGCAACGGAGAGCCTGTAAATGCTGTTTTCTGTCTCGGCAAGCTGAGCCGAGGCTTTTTTCACTTTATCGAAGGCTATATAAGCCTCGTCAAGAGCTGCGGTGGTATTTAAGAAGCCGTAGTTTATATCCAGCTCCTGAGCATCCAGCGTCACTGCCGGAAGATCGACTCCCATAACGCTTCTGAAGGAAAGCCCGAGGCCGTTCTCGATCGGCACGCACTCGGCATAGGGAGTTACGAGACCCAGGGAGATATTTGCGACCTGGAGGGCAGAATATGCCGTCTTGTATATCTCCTCGATAGAACCGCGGAGCTTGCCGGCTTCGTCCACGAGACCCATAAGCTCGCGGATAAGGATGTTGCGCTTTTTGTCCATAAGCTCATAACCGAGCTGTGCCTGC
>CAMVOF010000058.1:0-12306 GCA_947169055.1 uncultured Clostridia bacterium | reverse complement strand
TAGCCCTGGGGGACCTCGTACTACTGGGCGTAAACGTCGGTAACGCTTTCGCCTGTTGCTCCGAGAGCAGGTCTGCCTGTTACCTTGCCGTATGCGATGAGCTCCTTGACTATCGGGATAGCTTCGTCTATCGGGATAGCAAATCCGAGGCCCTCGCCGTAGGTGTTGGTGACCTTTGCGGAGGTGATGCCGATCACCTGTCCGTAGGCATTTATCAGCGGTCCGCCGGAGTTTCCGTTGTTTATGGAAGCATCGGTCTGGATGCAGTTCATCGTTCTGTCGTCAACTGTTATCTGTCTGTCAACTGCCGAGATGATGCCGGCTGTAACGGAATTCTGAAGCTTGAAGCTTATGGGGTTGCCTATTACGATCGCTACCTCGCCCACCTGGATGTCGGAAGATTTTCCGAACTCGGCGCTTGTGAGGCCGGTCTTGTCTACCTTGAGGACTGCGATATCTGTCTGGGTGTCCTTGCCCACCAGCTCTGCCTTTATCGTAAGGTCTTCCTCGGAGCTGTTGTCGTCAGCATAGGAGTTGGGCAGAATCACGGAGATCGAAACTGCATCGTCAACGACGTGTGCGTTTGTGATGATGTAGCCGTCAGAGGTCATTATGATACCTGTGCCCCCGACTGTTCCGGAACGAGTTACGCAGGAAATGCCTACTACCGAAGGAGATACCTTTGTAACGATATCCGGGATGCTCATTGCGTCCTCGGGAGAAGCAAGCTGCACGATAGTGGGAAGATCGGTATTGGCAGTGGTCGCTTTCTTGGTATTGTTATTGTTTGCCGAGACTTCGGTTGAACCGCTGTCGTCGGACTCGGTGTTTGAAACTCCGATGCTGTCGTCGCCTCTTATGAGATCATAGCCTACTATCGAGGTAGCTCCTATTGCGACTACGCTCAGCACTGCGACAACGCCTGCAAGGAATGTCCTGCCCTTTCTCTTGTTCTTCTTGGGCGCATACCTTACTTCGTTCATTCTCTCTGCGCTGTAGGGAACAAAGTCGCTGCCGATCATCGGCTCGAAATTGTTCCGATCGTTGATCGGATTATTGAAGTTGTTGTAGTTATTAAAGTTATCCATAATAACGCCTCCGTTATATATCCGCCGCAGCTTTGCACTGCGGTCTTTGTTTTTTGACTATACTTATATTATAACCCCGAATGTGATAAAATAATGATAATCAAATCAAAAATAATTGACAAAAAAAGAAATCTCCGTGAAACGCCGTTTTCCGACGTTACATAGGGCTTATCCCGAGGAAAAACAAAGGTTCCTGTCCTAAAACTGGCTTTTATGAGGAAACGTGTCTTAAATCTCAAGGCATATTTCTATTGATGTCGGGAAATAAAAAAGCTATAATTGAGACACAGGACGATCCTTAAAAGGAGTGATAAAAATGAAAATGGATATTATCAAAAAAACGGAGGTACTCTCGCGGAAGGAGAAGGGCGTGGAGCTTGCAAGGGTGCTGGATCTGCCGATCTCGAAGATCAGCCCGAACCCCGACCAGCCGAGGAGGAGCTTTTCGCCGGAGTCGCTGACGAGCCTTGCCAAGAGCATCGCACAGGACGGAGTCATCCAGCCCCTGACCGTCCGGGAGCAGAACGGCGGATATGTTCTCGTTGCGGGAGAGAGAAGACTCCGTGCCGCAAGGCTCGCAGGGCTGAGCTCTGTTCCCTGCGTGGTGGTGAAACTGTCTGACAAGCGGTCGGCTGTTGTGGCGCTGATAGAGAATATCCAGCGTGCCGACCTTTCGTTTTTCGAGGAAGCCGAAGCCATAAGCTCGCTGATAAACACCTACCGCATGACACAGGAGGAAGTTGCCCTGCGGCTCGGAATGGCACAGCCGACAGTTGCAAATAAGCTGCGGCTGCTGAAGCTGGAGCCCGCGGAACGCAGGCTGCTCACCGAAGCAGGGCTTTCCGAACGCCACGCACGAACGCTGCTGCGCCTTCCCGAGCCGGAGCAGCGCCTTGATGCGATAAAGTACATTATCGCACACTCGCTGAACGTTTCCCAGACCGAGAGCTACACGGACAAGCTCCTTGCCGAACAAAAACGCCGCCGCAGCTACAAAAAGCGCTCGGCGGTTTTGGGAGACCTGCGGCTTTTCTTCAATACAGTTGACAAGGCGGTAGAAGTCATCCGTCTTGCAGGGGTCGAAGCGAAGGTGGACAAGACGGAGCAGGACGGGTTTATTGAATATCTGATAAGCATTCCGAAGGCAGGGGTGAGGTAGGGAGCGAGAAAGCCCTGCAAACCAAACACGCTGTGGATTCGATGAAGCCAAGTTCGCGTGGGAGCCGTTCCCTTTAGCTCAACGTAAGCAAGCTCTGCTTGCGTCACGCGTCAAGCCCCGTCGGGGCACCGACCGCCGTCGGGGCACCGACCGACCGGTTGACAAACTCTCTCCAATGTTGTAAAATAAAAACATCCAAAACCATTGCCGGAAAGGACTGAGCTTCGTGAGAGTCAGAAAGGATTTTATCCTCCGTAATGTCGGTGGGGAAAGAGTTGTCGTCGCCGTCGGTAAAGCAAGCCGCCGCTTCGACGGGATAATCATGCTCAATGAAAGCGGCGAGATACTCTGGAGAGAGCTCCAGAAAGGCGCTACGGAAAAAACTCTCGTCAGCGCTCTGCTTTCGGAATATAATATCGATGAGAAAACCGCAAGGGCCGATGTCGAAGCCTTTGTGAAAAAGCTTTCGGATGCCGGCGCCATCGTGTGACCGCAGGGCAGGCTTCTTCAGCCTTGCGGAATTCGACGAAACTCTCCGCCTTGTGCTGGACAGCGGCGGAGAGTTCAGGATGCACCCACGCGGCAGCAGCATGAGCCCTCTTATCCGGCAGGGCAAAGACAGCGTTGCCCTGGTCTCTCCTTCCAAAAAGCTCAAAAAAGGCGGCATCGTTCTCTACAAGCGGGACAGCGGAGCTTATGTTCTCCACAGGATCATCGGCATATCAAAAGACGGCAGCCTGACCATGTGCGGTGACAGGCAGACGACCCCGGAACCCGGTATCCTTAGAAGCCAGGTAATTGCTCTGGTCTGCCGGATATACAGGGACGGCGATCCCGTCGAGCTGACAAACCCGCTTTACAGGCTTTATTCTTTTGTGTGGCGCTCATTTGCGGTAAGGCGTATCTGCTTTGGGGCAAGGAAAGCACAGCGGAAGATCTTCGGAAAAAAATAAGCGAACAGTGAAATAAACTCACTGCTCGCTTTTTTGTTATTTGCAAGGGGTATCGCAATTCTGGCACTCCAGCCTTTTCAGGAACCTTCCCAGCTTGCTTTTCTGGGGTTTGTCGGCGGTTATGCCTGCTTCCGCCAGCTTATCCACAAGCGCCTGGGGATAGTCGCCTTCATATTCGAGCTCAATCTCATGATCCACTGTCCCGAGGTAGGTGTTCTTGTCCAGGCTGATCTCGGTCTTGTCGATAACGCATATCCTGCGCATGGTCTCCAGCGAGCCCTTGAGCACGGCTTCGTCTGTAACGCCCACAAGCTCGTTGAGGGTCTCGGCACCGATGCGGTCGGGAACGAAATGCAGCTTTCTTTCGATCTCTTCACGAACGGCAAGAGAACCGTCGGTGGAGATCGGCACCTTGACCTGAAGCAGCACTTCTCCCTTTACCTCGCGTACACGCACACTTATCCCGTGGGCTGCACACTCGGGGCTGTAGTAATAATTATTCACCTGTCTCTGCGGTGTGCCGAAATCAAACAGCTCCGCCGCCTTTTCATACTCCTCTTCCGAGAGCATGATCTTGATTTCCTTTTCTAACATACTTTCCTCTCTTCTCTGTGAGATAACGGCTGTCTTATGCGTTGGGGTTTGTGCTCATTGTGATATTGGGCTTCTCATCCTCTTCGGCAGCCTCGCTGTTCTTCTGAGCTTCTGCCTCTGCTCTGGCTTTCTTTTGCTTTGTGAAATAATCCTTGATGTTCTGGAGTATCTCGTTTGTGAAGGGCAGAGCCTCGGAATAGGGATTGATAACGAAGCCGTTCACCTGCTGTCCCTGATCGCCGGAACGCTCGCAGAGATTTGCAAGGTCGGCAAAGCGAAGCATAACGACAGAGAATTCTCTCTCGCTTTTGAATCTCAGGCATTCCTCGCGGTCGGTGAAGGCCGGGAAGAATGTGCCTCTCTCCTCGTTTTTTATCATCAGGAACGTTACCTGCGGAGGAGTCTTCTCGAAACTTACCTTGCCGTCGTTGCCCTGAACAAGGCCTGTGCCCTGCTTTTTAACGATACCCGGCAGGAAAAATGCCGATCTCAGCGCAAGGTTTATCACCCTGTTCTGTGTTTCGGGCTTGAAGTCAGCCCTCATATCCTTGATAGCACTGACCAGCTCGGAATTATCGATCTGATCGGGGTTTATTCTTTCGTTTGCCATGATCTTACTCTCCTTAAAGTTTATTTATTCATTTCCGCTCTCGGCGGTGATCGTCGTTTTGGTTTCTTCCTCAAGGTCTCTGTCGATTATAAATGTGGGCCGGTGTTTGGTCTCAAGATATATCTTTCCGATATACTCGCCGATAACTCCTATTGCCAGCAGCTGCAAGCCGCCCAATGCCCAGACCGAGACCACAGTAGTTGTCCAGCCGGAGACTGTCTTGCCCATAAAGTGGATGACAAGGAAATATATCAGCATGAAAAGGGAGATGAGAAATACCGTAAGTCCCAGCGCAGTGATAAATCTTATGGGCTTTATGGACAGGGATGTTATTCCCTCGATGGCAAAGGCCAGCATTTTTTTCAGGGGATACTTGCTCTCGCCTGCCTGCCTTTCGCTGCGGACGTATTCGACGGTATCGCTCTTGAAGCCCACCATGGGCACAAGTCCTCTCAGGAAGAGATTGACTTCGGTGAATTCCGCAAGGGCTTCCACAGCCCTTTTGCTCATCAGGCGGTAGTCGGCGTGGTTGTAGGTTATCTCAACGCCCATTCTTGCAAGGAGCTTGTAATAGGTCTGAGCCGTGCCTCTTTTGAAAGCCGTGTCCTTTTTCCTCGAAGAACGGACTCCGTAAACTATATCGCAGCCCTCGGCTCTCTTGTCGAGGAAGCCGTCAACGGCATTGATGTCGTCCTGGAGGTCGGCGTCCATCGAGACAATAAGATCGGCGTGCTTTACGGCGGTCATCATCCCGGCGAGGAGAGCGTTCTGATGTCCTCTGTTGCGGGAGAGCTTCACTCCTGTGAAAACTCCCGGTGCAGCAGCATTCAGCTTTTCTATTATCTCCCAGGTCTTGTCCTTGGAGCCGTCGTCAACGAACATAATCTTGCTCTCGGGAGAAATGCGTCCCGACTCCACCAGCTCGTCACGCTTCTTTATCAGCGCCTTGGCCGTTATCGGCAGCATTTCCTCTTCGTTATAGCAGGGAATGACAAAATACAGCGTTTCCATTTGTCTTGTATTGTCCTTTCGTTTCTGTCATATATCATCTATCCCGAACAGCCGCTTTGCGTTCTCTCTTGCGGCGTCGGTCAGCACCTGCGGATCGATGCCTTTAAGCTCGGCTCCGCACTGTGCGGTGTATGCGATCATATCGCTGCGGCAGCGTCTTCCTCTGAAAGGCTCCGGCGCCATATACGGGCAGTCGGTCTCCAGCAGTATCCTGTCAAGGGGGACAGCCTCAAATGAGCGCTTGACTTTCTTTGCGTTCTTGAAGGTCAGCAGCCCCGTGAAGCCGATATACAGCCCCAGCTTCACAAGCTCCTCCGCCACTTCCGGAGCACCGGAATAGCAGTGCATCACTCCCCTTGGCTTTTTCTCATGGAGGATGTCCAGCATATCCTGAGTCGCATCCCGGCAATGGAATATCAGCGGCAGATCGTGTGCGTTCGCAAAGTCGATCTGCTCCCGAAGGATCCTTATCTGTAACTCTCTGTCGTAGCCCTCGTAGTGGTAATCGAGCCCCACTTCCCCGACGGCAACTATCTTCTCCGACATCGCAAGCAGTTTTTCAAGAGCCGCCGTGCAGTCGTCGGGAAGTCTGTCGCAGGCCTCGGGGTGGAAGCCTATCGAGGTGTAATAGTTCCTGTACCTGCCTGCCTGCTTTATCCCGTAAAGACAGGAGGCTTCGTCGGTGGAGGCATGAAGCAAAGCGCACACAGGCGTATCCTCAGCCTCGAGCAGCTCTGAGAGCACCTGCTCTCTGTCAGCATCGAAGGCTTCGTCGTCATAGTGGCAGTGAGTGTCGAAAATATTTTTAACTCCCATCATATCACACCTCCGCAAGCCAAAACAGCGCTGCTCTGATAATTATACCACAGCTTTCCAAAAAAGTAAAGCATTTTTTGTCAGTGCCCTGACTACCACTCTATAGTCGAAACATCGGCAGGAGAGGGATTGAGCTTGACGCTGTCCACCCTGCTGTTTTTCACGGAAATGACCCTGTCCGCCATGGGGGTTATCGCAAGGTTGTGGGTAATGACTATCACCGTCATGCCCGTCTCGCGGCAGGTATCCTGGAGGAGCTTCAGTATCGTCTTGCCGGTGTTGTAGTCGAGAGCACCCGTCGGCTCGTCGCAGAGAAGGAGCTTCGGCTTCTTGGCAAGAGCACGGGCAATAGACACCCTCTGCTGTTCGCCGCCGGAAAGCTGGGAGGGGAAATTGTCCTTCCTGTCCTCAAGGCCAACATCCCGAAGAGCCTGTACCGGGTCGGCAGCATCACGGCAGACCTGTGCCGCAAGCTCGACATTTTCCTTGGCAGTGAGGTTGTTTATGAGATTGTAGAACTGGAAGACGAAGCCGATGTCGTAACGGCGATAGGCGATGAGCTGTCTGCGAGAATAGGCGGCGATGTTATTGCCGTCAACGATGATATCCCCCTCATCGCAGCTGTCCATACCGCCGAGCATATTAAGAATCGTAGTTTTTCCGGCGCCGGAAGCACCGACGATAACGGCGAACTCACCTTTTTCGATCTCGAAGCTGACGCCGTTGCTTGCGCTGATAACGACCTCGCCCATTTTATAGCGTTTATATACATTTTTAAACTCAACGAAAGCCATAGGGAAACTCCTTCAAGCGAATATACTATATAGATATTATAAGGCGCACAAAAAACAATGTCAAGCAGAAATTAACGTGAAGCGCATCAAAAAGGCTTGCGGGGTCAAATTTCTTCAGCATAAGAAACAGGACCCGCCAAAGGCTAACGCCGCCCGATCCAATTGGATCGTGTGCGAGATCCAATTCTGAACCGGCGAATGCGCTGCGCGGTTGATGAAGCTTCGCTCGCGTGGGAAACGTCCCCTTTCGCTCTATGTAAGCATGCGCAGCTTGCGTCCCGCGTCAAGCGCCGTCGCCGCTGCGACCGCGTCAAGACCCGTCGGGGCACCGACCGTGTCAAGACCCGTCGGAGCTGCGACTCTTGATTATTATTCCATTATGTGGTATAATAGGATCAGCAAATATAATGAAAGGAGGTCAGGGAATGAAATACGTTTGCTCGGTGTGCGGCTATATCTATGACCCCGAGGTCGGTGAACCCGACAGCGGCGTCGCTGCTGGTACCGCTTGGGATGACGTGCCGGACGATTTCGTTTGTCCGCTTTGCGGCGTCGGCAAGGACAGCTTTGAACCCGCAGTCTGATCTGCCCCTTCGCAAAGCTTTTCCCAAAATACAAAACGGCATCACAGCCGACGGTCTTCCGTCCTGTGATGCCGTTTTTGTGTTCCGATCAGCAGCTGGTGCAGCTGATCCTCGGGATGCGCTCGTGAGCGATCTTTACGTGCTCTGCCTCGGTGCGTCCGCACAGAGGACATTTGTCGCCGATGATCCCCGTGTATCCGCAGACAGGGTCGCGGTCAACAGGGTGGTTGATGGCTCCGTAGCCTATGCCCTGCTCCTTCATGCAGCGGATGATCTTCTCGAAGGCCGAGATGTTCTGGGTGGGGTCGCCGTCCAGCTCGATGTAGGAGATGTGTCCTGCATTGGTCAGAGCGTGGTAGGGGGCCTCGATCTTGATCTTGTCGAAGGCGTTGATGTTGTAGTAAACAGGAACATGGAAGGAGTTGGTGTAGTAGTCCCTGTCGGTAACGCCTGCGATAGTTCCGAAGCGCTTGCGGTCCATTCTTACGAATCTTCCCGAAAGGCCCTCTGCCGGTGTTGCCAGCAGCGAGAAGTTCAGGCCGGTGGCCTTTGTTTCCTCGTCGAGCCTCTTGCGCATATGAGCAACTATCTCAAGACCAAGCTCGCGTGCCTCCTCGCTCTCGCCGTGATGCTTTCCGGTAAGCGACTTGAGCGTTTCCGCAAGTCCTATGAAGCCGACAGACAGTGTGCCGTGCTTGAGCACCTCGCCCACCTCATCGTTTACATCAAGCTTGTCGGAGTCTATCCATACCCCTTGTCCCATGAGGAACGGATAGTTTTTCACCCTCTTGCTTGCCTGTATACGAAAACGGTGCTTGAGCTGTGCTATGCAGAGCTCCATCATGTCATCGAGGCTGTCAAAGAACGTGCCGATATTACCCTGTGCCTTGATAGCCAGTCTCGGCATATTGATAGAGGTGAACGAAAGGTTTCCTCTGCCTGTGACTATCTCGCGGCTCGGGTCGTGTGCATTGCCTATGACTCTTGTGCGGCAGCCCATGTATGCGATCTCGGAATCGGGCTCGCCCTCCTTATAATACTGGAGGTTGTAGGGAGCGTCGATGAACGAGAAGTTGGGGAAGAGCCTCTTCGCAGACACGCGGCAGGCCAGCTTGAACAGGTCGTAGTTGGGGTCGGTAGGATTGTAGTTGACTCCTTCCTTGACCTTGAAGATGTGTATCGGGAAGATCGGTGTCTCGCCGTTGCCAAGTCCGGCTTCCTGAGCCAGGAGCACGTTCTTGATCACCATTCTTCCCTCAACAGAGGTGTCCGTGCCGTAGTTTATGGAAGAGAACGGGGTCTGAGCACCCGCACGGGAGTTCATTGTATTGAGGTTGTGGATCAGAGCCTCCATTGCCTGGTAGGTAGCTCTGTCGGTCTCCTTGTAGGCAGTCTTGTAGGCAAACTTCTGTATCTTTGCCACTGTCTTGGGATCTGTGAAGGAAGCAAGTATCTCTGCCTCCGCTTCCTTATAGCCGTTGTCGTAGGAAAGAGTTACCTGGAGACCCTTTTCCTTTTCGATCTTCTCGGCGATCTGCTTTGCGATGATCTGAGAATCCTGGACATCGGCGATGAGGTTGAGTGCGCGGTGGATGTTATCGCGGTAGTTGTGGCGGAAGGTCTTCTTTACGCCCTCGGCCATATCATACTCGAACTTGGGAACAGACTGACCGCCGTGCTGGTCGTTCTGGTTGGACTGGATGGCTATGCAGGCAAGAGCTGCGTAGCTGGTGATGTCGTTGGGAGTTCTCAGGTAGCCGTGTCCTGTGGAGAAGCCCTTGTTGAAGAGCTTGGTCAGGTCGATCTGGGTGCAGGTGGTGGTCAGGGTGTAGAAGTCCAGGTCGTGGATGTGGATATCACCCTCGGCATGAGCCTTTGCGTGAACGGGATCGAGGACATACATCTCGTAGAATTCCTTTGCGCCCACCGAACCGTACTTGAGCATGGTGCCCATTGCTGTGTCGCCGTCGATGTTTGCGTTCTCACGCTTGAGGTCGCTGTCCTTTGCGCTTTTAAAGGTAAGGTCCTCATATACTTTCATAAGACGGGTGTTCATCTCTCTTGCCCTTGTTCTGGTAGAGCGGTAGAGGATGTACGCCTTGGCTGTTGCAGCGTGGCCTTCCTCGATGAGCACCTTTTCAACGCAGTCCTGTATCTCTTCAACTGTCGGAGAGGTGAGGTTCTTCTGCATCAGGAGGTCAACGACCTTTCCTGCAAGCTCCAGAGCCTCGTCGTAGTTTGATCCGCCCACAGACTGTGCTGCCTTGTAGATCGCGTCGGCGATCTTCTCTATATTAAATGTAGCGTTTCTTCCGTCTCTCTTTTTGATTTTGATGATCATATTCGTGTACCTCCGTGAACTTCTATACTCTGCGGCAGGCAGCCGCCGTATTTGTGAATTTGTTAGGTTTTCCGGTATTCCCGAGCTGCTTAACAATAAGCAGCCACCACAACATCTTGTGGTCGGTAACGGAACATTTACAAGTATATAGTATTTTATTTGCCTTGTCAAGTGGATACCTCACAAAAAATATACAACACTTTTGTACACCCTGCACAAAGCCCGTTTTTTGCCCCTCGAAAGGGCGATCTCCGGAATTTGCAGAAGCATTTTTGATAAAGTATTTTTGCTTTACAGCAATTTTGGAGAAATATCTTATCAAGAAGAAAACTTTACACACGTTTTAAGCGTATTATCCGCACCGAAATGCCTGTCCTGCCCCTAAGAAGAAAAAAAGGGTTCAAAAAGCGTACAACAAGCCCAAAAATTACATTTCCCGAATTTTGGACAGTAATTTTTCGCTCTCCGAAAAAGGGCTTTGTAAAGAGTGAAGCTTGATTTTCAAAATCCCATTCTTTTTGGAATAGCCCACATATACTTTTTAATATGCCTCGGGAGCCCAAAAAAAATCTCCCTCCCGTGGTGTTCCTGCTGCACACGTTCATGTTTATTGCCGAGGGAGGCTCTTTTGAAAAAGGGTCATCCCTCACCTGAATCGTTAGGTGAGGGATGACCTCAACAATTTACACTGATCGTAATAGCAGGAGCATCACATGAGGGAGAGTTCCTCGTCGGTGAGGGCGACGGTCTTGCCTTCCCGAAGGGAACGCTTGACGTCTATGAAGCGCTGGTTCCTGCTGCCGCGGAATTTAAGTTCGAGGCTGCGTTCCTCCAGGATGAAGGGACCGTCGATGATATAGTCGCACTCTTTGAGCAGCTCCATATAGCCGTTCTTTTCGTCGGCATACTGAATGAGATACTCAAAATCGAAGCCGGTGTAGGCGATGACGTTCATCTTGTTGGTCTCGCAGGCGTGGATCTTTCTTGCGAGCTCTGCCATAGGCTTAGCCTGATAGAATGGATCTCCGCCCGAGAGGGTCACTCCGTCGAGCATCGGGTCCTTGATGATCTGCTCATAGACCTCGTCGGTGTCAGCCTCAAAACCTCCTCCGAAATCCCAGGTCTGTGGGTTGTGGCAGCCTTTGCAGTGGTGCATACAGCCCTGGGTCCAAACAGTGAATCTAAAGCCGGGTCCGTCAACTATGGATTCCGGGGTGAGCCCGGCACAGCGAAATTTCATTTTCTATGTCTCCTTCCGAGCCTTACCGCTCAGTTTTTTCAAAATTGGTCGCGTCAACGCCGCAGATAGGACAAATGAAGTCCTCCGGCAGCTCTTCTCCAACATATTCGTATCCGCAGATCGTGCAACGCCAGATGATCTCTCCGCTCTTCGCAACTCCGGCAGCAGCGGCCGCAGCACCGGGAACTACCTTCTCGAAATCCGAGGCCGGATGCTTGCACAAAGGACAGATAAAATCTTCGGGCAGCTCTTCGCCGACGTATTCGTAGCCGCAGATCATGCAGCGCCAGATCGTCTGGCCTTCCGGAGTAGTGCCGACTTCCTTGGGCTTGGGCTTTATGTTCTCGAGATAGTAGCTGTAATCCGCCGAGCGTGCAGCATTGAGCATAGCCGTCTCGGTAACGCTTGCTATAAACATAGTGTGGGTGCCGAGGTCGATGCTCTTTATAACATCAGCGCTGATGAAGGCGTTGGTGCCGGCAGTGACGGCAAGAGTGCCGTTTTGGACACGCTTGGTCTCGGAGAAGCCGTCGAACTTGTCGGCATCACGTCCCGACTGGAAGCCGAAGCGCTTGAAAAGCTCGAAATCGGCTTCGCGGCTGATGATCGAGGCAGTAAAACGTCCGCTTGAAGCGATCATATCGTGGGTCAGGTTAGCCTTGTTTACGGTCAGGCTCACACAGTTGGGAGTGCTGGTCACCTGGCCGAGGGTGTTGGTGATGCAGCCGTTATCCCTGCCGTCCTCACAGGCTGTGACGACATAGAGGCCGTAGGTGATGCTGAACATAGGGTCGTTTGCCATAGATTATTCCTCCTTTGGTCTGTTTTGGGGCACGGTGTGCCGATGTCAGTACTATTATACCACGAACCGCCGGTTTTGTAAATATGAGAAATAAATCTTAATATTTTCTTTCTGCTATTGATTTTTAAATACACATATTATATAATATATGTATGGGTCGCAGAAAGCGGCTACCAAATAATAATGAGAGGATGTCACGATCATGGCAGGATTAAACAAGGTTTCGGTTGACGACATTAACGTAAAGGGCAAGAAGGTTCTCGTAAGAGTTGATTTCAACGTTCCGCTCAAGGACGGCGTTATCACTAACGATA
>CAMVOF010000057.1:0-12444 GCA_947169055.1 uncultured Clostridia bacterium | reverse complement strand
AAGCGCTGGAGCATGAGATAGAACACGGTGACATGGACAGACTCGCCGCCATACGCCAGAATAAGAGGTCGCTATGAGTGTCAAGGGATTTGAACGCACTGACGGGCTTTTTTCTCTCTGCGGACTCAACTGTGGTCTCTGCGGATTTCGTCTGCAAGGGGGCTGCAACGGCTGCTTTGAGGACAGCGCGACGGCGTTCATTGGAGAAGAAAATGAAACCGGCATCCTGATCGACTACAACGCCCCGGAGGGGTTCTACAAGGGAATGTTTGGTATTGACGTGTCGTGAGCCTCCACGGTGCGTCTGACGGATTTTGAGCAAAAACAAGGGCGCAGATCTGAGTCTGCGCCCTTTAGTACATAGAAATATATGAGGATATTATCCTTATGCCGGTTGGTACGGTCGGGACAGGCGATGATACGACAGTACCATTTTTGCTGTTCATAAGCCGACGGATGCAGGATTTTCAGGCAAAAGAAAAAGCCCGTAAATACGGGCTTTGGTGCAGGTGAAGGGACTTGAACCCACACGACCTTGCGATCACTAGCACCTGAAGCTAGCGCGTCTGCCTATTCCGCCACACCTGCAAATATTAAAATATGAATGTGTTCACCCTCGTCATATCACCGAGGTGCCGATGCTGCACCGACGTAGCGCCGCCTGAGAGCGGAGCGTCTGCCAAGTCATGCCTTGCATGACTTTTTCCGCACACACCTGCAAATATAATATCCGATATTTTTACACGCCTCAGACTCGGCGAGGTGGGTACTTATCGCACTGATCCACGGTTTTGTTTGGAGCCTGAACTCCGAACACATGATATTATATCATATTTTGTTTTGCGTGTCAATACCTTTCGGAGAAAAAATGGCGGCATTTTCATTCCGGGGGATATGCCGCATTTTACCTTATGCTCAGCCTCTTCCCTACTGCGGCGGAAAGGCTCCACGCAAGGAGGAGCTTTGCGATGTCCGGCAGGATGAAGGGCACTACACACCACATAAGCGCTGTTCCGAGGCCGACAGAGCCGGTGTTTTTTGTATAAACGACCATGAACCAGGCTGTTCCGAAAGCGTAGCAGACTGCCAGCCCGACGATCAGCGCCATGAGCTTCACAAAGCTGCCGCTGCCGAAGAGCTTCTCCGCTGCGATATAGACCAGCGCCATGAAAATGAACCCGACGATATACCCTCCGGTGGTGCCGAGGATGACTCCCAGGCCCCCTTTGAATCCCGAAAAGACAGGCGCTCCCACTGTTCCGAGGAGGATGAACACCAGCACAGAGAGCAGCCCTTTCCTGCCGCCGAGTATCAGCAAAGCTGCGAAGACGCCGAAGGTCTGCATCGTGAAAGGAGAAAGAGGTGCCGGAGCAGGCACGGAGATCCAGGAGCAGACGGCCATTATCGCCGCGAACATCGAGATATAGACAAGCTCCTTTGTGGTGAGCTTTTTTCTGCCGGCTGTTTCCATTGTCGGTCCTCCTTTGCATTGTGCTGTTACAGCTTTATCATTATATCACAGGCAGCGGAAATTGTCAACCATTTATTTATGCCGGGTTTACAATTCAGGTAAACAATAAAAGGGTACACCTCCCGAAAAAATGAGAGATGCACCCTTTTGCGCTTATTTCTCTATGGTCTGCGACCAGTATCTGTTGTTGTAGATGTCGGTGAAGCAGTAGGTCAGCTTGACCTTGCCCTCTCCTACGTCGGTGTTCGAGATCTCGATATTGTCGGAATATGTCACCTCGTCGCCCAGCTTGTAGGTGTCGGAATACTGTCCCGAATAGGTGTAGTAATCGCAGATGAACTGTATCTTGTCGCCGGGAGTGAGCTCTGTCAGGCTCTTGGCTACTGTCTCAGTCTCTCCTGCGTTGTAATCGGAAACTGCTCCTGCGATACGTCCGTGTGGTGTGTCGTTGTCGAATACGAGTATCAGGTCAACACGCTCGCCGTTGAGAAGTGCCGGAGAATAGCCTGTTATGGAATACTTATCTCCGTCCTCGAAGGTGTCGGTGTGGTAGTATGCTATGGGCTGCTTGTCCACAGATATCCAGTCTCTGCCGTCGTCGGCTATGAGCTTGTTGTCGCTGAAGGAATAGATGTTGTCCATTCCGAGATCAACATAGCCCTCGCCGTCATCGTAGAACATATTCAGATCGAGCAGATGAATGAGCTTCCACTGGCTGTCGGGGATATCGAGATAGTATTTGTCGTCCTCTGTCTGCCACTCAAGATTTGAAACATCGAAGTTGTTCAGGGAGATATACTCTGCTGCGGTGTTCGCGTCTCCTTCTTTCATAAAGTCGGTGTTGCCGCTGTCCAGACCTTCGATGCTCCTGTCCCCTCCGCCGATGAAGGAGGATATGAGCTGTCCTATGGCATCGGAGCCGCCGGACGTTCCCGAAGAAGAACCGCCGAACAGAGCCGCCAGAGGATTGGAAGTGCCTCCTGCCGCTATCTGTCCGCAGGTCTCAAGGCTTGCGAACTGGCGTATGCACTTGGCGTAGGAGGAATCCATGCCTATCTGGTCGTAGGTCGAGCAGGCAGAGTCAACATAGGAGGTCCTCTGGTAGGGGAAGTAGATCGAAACGCCGTAGGCATTTGTCATGTTCGTGGAGGTCCTGTTGTACTTGACTGCTCCCTTTACTGCCTCTCCGAGAGCCTTGCCCTCGTCAGTTTCCATGTTGTCCGCAAGGTTCACGAGATCCACCTGATCTATCTTTGAGGAACGTGCGAACTCTCTTGTTGCGTATCTTGCGTCGGATACAGACTGATAATCCTTGTTGTCGATCTTCGTGCTTATGGAGCCCGAGAAGCCGGCAAGCTTTGAGGGAACGGTGTTGGCGAACTCAGCCAGGTCGATGACGGAAAGAGTGGTCTGCTGACCCTTGCACTTGGAGTCGCAGGTGGAGACGAAATCGTCAACGATGATCTTGCCGATGTCGATGGTCGCCATAGAGGTGTCTTTGGCGAGCTTGTTCAGCCAGTTGGTGTAGTACCAACCGATGCCGGGCTCAGTTTCCTCGGAAGCTATCAGGTAGTCCGCATAGTCGTTGAGCATGAAGGCTGTCTCAGCCGTTGCCATAAGGCAGGCATCGAAGCCGACGAAATCGAATTTCACTCCGGCGTTCTTGAGAGCCTTGTTAAGGTCGCTGAGATTCATCGAGCCCTTGGACTTGTTCTTCTCGTCGTAGCCGTAGCCCGAAACAGATCCGCCGCCGTGATCCCAGAGGATGAGCTCCATCCTGTCTGCGGAATAGTTCTGCTTGCAGTATTTGATGAAGGCTTCAAGGTTGGTATAGTCGGTCATGGCCTTCGAGCCGAAATCATCGTCCAGCAGTTCGAGGCCGCCGCTCTTAACCTTATATATCTGGTTCACCTGGTTGCTGATGCCCTGGGTCTTCCACTTCGAGCACCCGCCTGTGAGAACGATGATGTTTATGTTCCTGCCAAGGTCAGCAGCAGCCATTTCCGAAAGGTCGGCAGAAGCCATGGAGTATTTCGATTCAAGGTCGGTACCGCACATATACACCATAAAGGTTATGGTGTCCTTGCCGCCGCCTTTTATCTTCGTGTACTTTTCACGGGAGCCGGAAGCCACTGTCCTGTCAACTTCCGTTGCCGCAGAAGCGCTGTAGCCCCCTGTGCTCTCTCCGCCGAAGGAAGAAGGCGATGCTGCACCGCCGAAGATGCTGTTCGAGCCGTCGCCCCCCGATGAGCCGGCAAATTTCAGCACAAGGATTATAACTATGATTATTATTGGCAGTCCGATACCTCCGCCGAGGATAGCACGGTTGACCCCTGCTCCTCCTCCGAAGCCGCCGGAGCCGCCTTCTCCTCCGCCTGAGCCCTTTCCGGAATAACCGTCCTTCGAGCCGGCAGGTCCGGTGCCGAGACCGTCACCTTTTTTGTGAACTCCCTTTCCTGCACCGGTGTAGTATTTTTCTCTTGCACGAGGCTTTTTGTTAGGATCCATAAGCCACCTCCGTTTTGATCTCGCCGCCGGAACGTTATGATCCGTCCCGAAACACATTTCTACTT
The DNA here is from genome assembly GCA_947169055.1 of uncultured Clostridia bacterium. Classification (GTDB taxonomy): domain Bacteria; phylum Bacillota; class Clostridia; order Oscillospirales; family Ruminococcaceae; genus FB2012. The sequence goes on along the minus strand of CAMVOF010000057.1, from coordinate 8,400 downwards.
TTGATTTTACACCAAACGTACAGTTTTGTCAACATAAAGGTACTGAAAATAAAGCCCCCGTCTTTGTGCAGATTGCCTTAATATGTCAAAAAGCCTCAAATAATTTGTTGTATTATTGACAATCATTTCCCTTTGTGATATAATGTGTTATGTGTAAAGCTGCGCCTGTGTGCGCAGAAAATCAATTTTAAGGAGGTATCCTCTATGGGATCCAATTACAAAATGAGCTATGCCGTTGACATCGTTTTTGTTATCGACGCTACCGGCAGCATGGACGACCTTATCGGCATCGTAAAGCAGAACGCTCTCAATTTCTATACCGACCTTATGGATATAATGTCCAAGAAAAGCAAGTCGATACAGACCCTTCGCATCAAGGTCATCGCTTTCAGAGACTACCTTGCCGACAGACAGGACGCAATGCTCACCACCGGTTTCTTCAACCTGCCGGATGAAGCTAACGATTTCAGAGATACCGTTAATTCAATAGAAGCCTTCGGTGGCGGAGACGAGCCCGAGGACGGCCTTGAGGCTCTTGCCTTTGCTATCCGCTCGAAGTGGAACACCGAAAGCGTAAAGAAGAGACAGATCATCGTCGTTTGGTCGGACGCTTCCACCCACAGGCTCGGCTACGGCAGTCCCGAAAGCACCTACCCCAAGTCTATGGCAAAGGACTTCAACGAGCTTACCCGCTGGTGGGGCGACAAGCAGAACGAGGGCTATATGAGCGAAAACGCGAAGCGTCACAGCCTCTGTACTCCAGATCTGCGCGGCTCGGGCGACAACACCAAGACCTGGGACAACGTTATCCACTTCCAGTCCGAAGCAGGAAAAGGCCTTGAGGAGGTAAGCTATCACCAGATCATCGACGCGATAGCAAACAGTATATGAAAAATATCATCAAAGATCCCCTGCCTACCGCTGTGGCCAATCTCTGCTGCGAGCAGATACGCGGCGGCGGAGAGGACGGCTTTGCCTATTCCTTCAAGGAGAGCGGTCCGGGCTTTATCGCCTGCTTTGACGGCTGCGGAGGAATGGGTGCAAAAAAATACAAGGCTCTCAACGACCAGAGCGGTGCAAAGATAGCATCGGCCCTTGCCGGGCTGACAGCCGACAGATTTTTCTCCGCGGGAGGCTTCCGCTTTGACGGGACAGACAGTGAGAGGCTGGCTGCTGCCTGCTCGGATATTTTCCGTCAGGCCAACGACACCCTGAAAGTTCCCGGCGAGCTGACTATCGGAGGAAATCTTTTTAAAGCGATACCCACGACAGCCGTTATCGCTGCCATGCACACTGCCGGAAAGAACAAGCTGAAATGCGAGTTCATCTGGGCCGGAGATTCAAGAGGCTATATCCTCGACGGCAAGGGCCTCGCTCAGATAACCGACGACGACCTTGAAACGGAAGAGGACGCTTTCTCCAACCTGAGGAACGACTCCAAGCTCTCCAATGTCATCAACGCCGATCAGGACTTCACCCTCCACGAAAGGCAGCTGACCCTCGACACGCCCGTAATCGTCATCACCGCAACGGACGGCAGCTTCGGCTATTTCAGCACCCCTATGGAGTTTGAATACGTCCTGCTGAAGACCCTTTCCGTCGCCGAGGACGAGAAGCAGTGGGCGGCAGGGCTTGAAAAGATGATCAGACCCTATTCCGGCGACGACTTTACTATCGTTGCAGCGGTCTATGGCTTCGACAGCCTTGAGGAATGCAAAAGTTACCTTGCTCCGAGGCTTGCCGAGCTGGAGGAAAAATACACCGACCGCCTTGAAGGCGCTGAGGAAAAGGATCTCTACGAGCTGTGGCTCGAATACAAAACGGATTATTACAGATGGTGGAATAACGAATGAGCAAGCTTGTTACGAAAATATCGCCGGCTGAGGACAAAAACGCCTTCAAGCCCTACACCCTCAACGGATACAGGATAGATAAGCCCCTTACCAGCAACAACAGCGGCTTCTCGAAATGGGGCTTCTGCGTAAAGGACGGCAAGGAGTATTTCATAAAGGAATTCGTGAATCCCGTCTATCCTTCCGAGACCGTTGAGCTTGCGGAGGACATAAGAAAAAGAAAGATCTCGCAGTGCCTCGACTGGTATAAGGAGAAAACGCGGATATACGCGAAGATCCTTGAAAGCCAGACGGGTAATCTTGTTGCGCCCGTTTCCTTCTTCCGCGGCGACAGCCACTTCTATCTCGTCACCGACAAGGTGGACAAAAGCGAACTCGACTACAAGACCATAAGCACCTTCGGGCTGGACAGAAAGCTGGTGCTTTTAAAAGTTCTTTCGGCCTGCTTTATGAAGCTGGCGCAGAACGGCGTTGTCCACGCGGATATAAAGCCCGAGAACCTGCTGGTGAAGGAAACGAAAAAAGGCTTCCTTACCATCAAGGTGATCGACTTCGACGCAAGCTACCTGGAGGATAATCCTCCCTTCGGAGACGACATACAGGGCGACCCCGTCTATTATGCTCCCGAGACTTTCCTGGGGATAATGGAAGAGGAAGTGACCCTTACCGCAAAGGTGGATGTCTTCGGCCTGGGCATCGTGTTCCACCAGCTCCTCTGCGGAGAGATGCCCTCCTTCAACACCGACGAATACGACTATATCTATGAGGCCGTGCTCAACGAAGAGCCTCCGGGACTCAGCGAGACCATACCCGAGGATCTGCGTGGACTTATCTCCCGTATGCTGAGCCTCGACCACGAGCAGAGGCCTTCCATGGAGCAAGTGCTGGAAGAGCTGACGAACAGAGGCAAGCCCCCTGCTCCGAAGCCCGAGCCTGTTCCTGAGCCCGAGCCCGAAAGACCTGCCGCACCTGCGAAGAACATACCTCCCCAGATGCGCTGGCACAGAGCTACCGATTTTGACGACTGAAACACCGAGGTGATCTTTTATGTGGATCTGCGAAATATGCGAGATGCAAAACGGCGACGACATCCTCGTCTGCAATATCTGCGGAGCTGCAAAGCCTGCAAAAGTCCCGCTGCCCGAGGAAAGTATTCCTGCGGATAGACCGGCGGCAAAGACCGAGGAATTCGTTCTGCAAAGCGAGCCCGTGGTTTTGGAAAGCCAGAAGCCCCGGACCATGGTGTTCAAGCCTGCGGAAGAGCCTTCTTCGGATGCTCCTGTGTTCAGACCTGCCGAGGCCACCAACGTTATGCCTCCCCTTGGGTCGGGAACTGTCTATGCCGACAGCGGAGACACGAGAGTTTTCGGCAGACCCGAGATCCCGAAGCCTGCCGGCGAGGTCTTCAATATCAGGACGGACACCCCCGGAACTCCCGGCGGAGTTGCTGTAAGATGGGACGAAGCCAAGCCCCGGAAGGATACCTCCGCTGCAAGAGCGGCTGAGGACAAAGCCGATGCCGAAAGGCGGCAGAAGATAAAATTTGCCGTGCGTGCAGCACTTATCGCCGTGAACGCAGGGCTCATAATCTGGAATGCTATAAATCTCGTCGGCGTGCTGTCATAACGCCGCGAAAGGAACGGTAATGAATTTTGGAACATAAATACCCAATGAAAAACGGAAGCTTCGACGGCAAGCTCAGCGAGGAGATAGTTGATTATGTGAAGGGCTACAGTTTCTCCGGACCCGATGTCCCGGAGACTAAAGTCTCACAGCCTCACGCGGAACAGCCCGAAGTTATGCAGGACCCATTCACGGAAGCCAAGACCATATATTCTCCGAGACCTCAGGCACAGCCGCAGCCTCAGCCTCTGCCCCGGCCTGCCGTAAAGCAGAGCGGCAAAGGACGGATCATCGCCATAGCAGCCTGCCTTGCGGCAGTGGTGGTCATAGGATTTATCGCAGCCGCAGCTATCTTCAAGGATGACGATGACGACAGCGACGGCAAGAAGAGCAAGTCCTCGTCTTCCTCGGCATCTGCCGAAAAGGACGGAGACAGCAAGGCTCCGGATGACGGCGATAGCGACGAGCCCGACATTATCGTGGAAAGCCAGCCGGATGAGGATACCGGCTCCGAGGAGACAGAGGACCCGGATACACCGGATGACCCCGGAGCACCCGAAGATCCCGAAGAAAGCATTGACGAAGACGAAAGCACCGACGAAGACGAAAGCTCCCAGGGATCTATATTGACTCTGATGCCCGACCTTTCCGTGCCCGACGAGGATACGGAAAGCAGCGACGAGCTTGAAAGAGAAAGACCCAGGATATCCTATGTGGGAGAAAACAACAACCTCCCCGGCACCTGCGCAGTGCTAAGAGAGGTCGGCGAAGAGGACGGCGACAGATTATTCCTCAAGGTCGGCTCCGAGGAAGAAGTGATCTACCGCGAAAGCTACACCCACAGCAATACCAAGGGAATGGACTGCTGGCTGCTGACAGACACCGACGGTAACGAAAGGTATTTCTTCAACACAGAGACCGGCAACTACGAAAGCGTCTTCGGCAACGGCTTCACAGCCGCTCTTGAGTTCAACGAGGAAGCAGAGAACGGACTTGTCGGCTGAGCGATAAGCAGCGCAAACTGTCCAAATCATTGTACACATTTGGAGGAAAAATGAAAACGGATAAAAGCAAACGTATCATCGGCGGCTACGAGAACGTGCTGATCGTTCTGATGATATTGCAGATCGGCGTCATAACAGCCTTCTACCTGCTGATGTACAGCGGCTCCATAGCAAGCAGCATGATCTCCTCCGGCAAAACGGACAAGGCGATCTCGATGATAAAAAAATACGAGATAAAGAATAACGACGCCATAAGCAAGAAGATCACTTCACAGGCCGATAAACTGGTGGAGCAGTACATCAACGAGAGCATCGACTACGAAGAGGCAAGTGACGGGATACACCGCTTCGACGACATCTCATCTTTAGGCTACGGCACGGAAGAGCAGGCTGATACCATTGAAGAGGTAAAGGCTTCCCGTGACTGTGTCGCGGAAGCTTCAGATATCGTTGGTTCTGCTGACAGCCGCGGCAAGGATTTCGGCAGAGCTGTAAACCTTTACGGCAAGATCTCCCCTGCCGATACCGCCTACTACGGCAGGATGTCAAGCTTCCGGGACTCTGCCGTGGATGCCTTCGAGAGCAAGGTGCTGAGCGGTCTTTCCTATAACGACTTCATCTCGGAATGCAAGGCCTTCATGCTTGAATGCAACGACCCCGAGTGCGACGAAAGAGTCAACAAGCTGCTTTCAAGAAACGACGAAGCAAAGAAGACCAACATCACAAACGAGATCAAGGCCTTGGAGGATAAGGAAAAATACGAAGAAGCTCTGGAGCTTATCGAGAGCACCCGCAACACCTACAAAAACGACAACGCCTTCCTCTACGAGCTGGATGAACCGAGAAAGAGAGTGGTGGAGGAGCTTATCGACCAGAAACGGGAAAACAAGTATTACAGCGATGCCGTTGATCTCGCTGATAAGTATATGGAGGAATTCAAGACCAACGTCTTCTCCGATACCCTCGACACCAAGAAAGGCGACATCATCGCCGACTGGCTGGATCACCAGGTGGCTCAGCATTCCTTCAAAAGCACTAACGGAGTCTTCGATCTTATCAAGGAATACGACAGCAAGTATTCCTCGAAGAAGCTGAAAAAGACAGGCTGCAAAGGCTTTGCCGATTACATCAGCGACCTGCTGAAAGCCAACAGCTATTCCACCGCGAAATCAGCCATCATGGACTGCGAGGATGAGATAAACACCTACTCCGATGCCATAGGCTTCACCTATATGGAAGAACTGGCAAAGCTCTATTCTTCCTGGAGCAGCTATCAGGCAGACAGAGGCTATTATCTTATAAACGAAAACGGCGAAAGCCTCTCGGCACTGAGCTATGCAAAGACCGCCAATTCCTATAAGAGCGGCAGCGTGGATATAAACAAGATATATTCCGACTGTGCAGAGAGCATAGTGGACGGTACCATAAGCCATATCTTTGAGCAGCGCGAAAACAACGGTGCTCCCAAGTTCAGCTACTACTACGAGAACAACACCTTCGCCCAGAAGCTGGCCGAATATTACAGAGACGGAAAAACTCCGCCCTCGGACGACGCCTTCTGGAACCTTGCCGAAAGCTGCGGAGTTGACGCACAAAGCTGTAAATGGTGGCACAACAGCTCGGGCTATAAGAGCTACGAAAACTATATCTCGATCTTCGATGCCGACGACGAAAAGATCCTTTACAGAGATTCGACCTACACACAGATAGGCATAGGCACAGCCATCGACCCCGACTCCGAAAGCATCTTCGTCGTACTGACTGTATTCTACTAAGCAAAAAAGACACTTCCGAACTCAACCCGGAAGTGTCTTTTAAATTCTCAGAAGATCCGTCCGCGCAGCGGACACCTTAATTATTCACTATTCACTTAGCGAGGCAGCGCCGAGCGCCGATCACCATCCCATCTCGGTCTTGATCTTTTCTGCGATGGCTGTGGATGCCTTTTCGTGGGTGGCTTCGGTGGGATGCCAGTCAGCTGCGTAGCCGTCCTCGTTGCCGTTCTGGATGTCGAAATCGAAGAAGGTGATATTGGAGTCGCCTGTCTCTGCGGTGTAATCAAGGTAAGCCTGCTTCATCTGAGGATTGAGGTCCTGTCCCATAATGCCGAGAGTCATGAATATCTTTGCGTTGGGGTTCTTCTCTCTTACCTTCTTGAGGAACTCTACATAGCCGTCGATGTATTCCTGCTTCTTGTCGTTGTCCTTGGCATAGCTTGCATCGTTTGTTCCGAGATTGATAACTACTGCCTCGGGCTCGTACTTCGAGAAATCCCAGGTGAGGTCCTGAGGCTTCTCCTCGCCGAAGCTTCCGCCCCAGGAGTTGCCGTAGGTCTCGTAGTATGTGGGGAGCATCTGCTCGGGAACACGCTTGCCGTCTCCGCTGTAGCCGGAGATTATGCCGTAGCCCGAAATGGAAACAAGGCTGTAGTCTGCATCCAGCTTCTGAGCTGCCTTGTATGCGTAAGCCTTAGTGCAGTCCTCGGTGGTGGTGGAGAAGTGGTGGTTCCTGTCTTCGTCTTCAACACCGTAGCCGCAGGTTATGGAGTCGCCGATGAATTCTATCTTGTGAGCCTTTGCAGCAGCCGGAGCAATAGTCTCTCCCTCGCCAAGCTCAACAGCCTTCAGGCCGCAGCAGGAGTTTGCAACCTCCGAGAGCTTGACCACCTTAACGTTCACGGTCTTGGCCTCGTCTGCGGTGAATACATCCAGCTTCTTCTCGAACTCGTCGATCATCTGGTCTATGACTCTTTCGCCGTCAACATAAACAGCGATCCTTGCCTGATTGTCTGCTGCTCCGAAAGCAGAGGTGTCGCCCACAACGGTCAGATCAAGGTCCTTGCCGGTGTAGTCGAACTCAACGCCCGTGCCCGAAAAGCCGAGCCAGAGGACATCGTCCTTGTAGTATGTTCTTCCGATAAGCTTAACATTATTGCTGGTCATCGAACCGGGTCCTCCTTCATTCTCTTCTGTCTCTCCGCCGTCGTTGTCGGCAGGAGCAGTGCTGTCCTTGTTTTCACCGGACTTGCTTGCGGCAGCCGAGCTGTCCTCCGAGCCGCAGCCTGTCAGCATGGCAAATGCCGTAAGCCCTGCAAGCGCAAGTGCAGCGATCTTTTTCATTTTCATAATAACTCTCCTTTTATACGACTGTGTCGCACGAACGTGCTCATTTTTACAATATCATTCTATCACAAGCTCACGCAGTTGTCAATGAAGTTTACAAACATTTCACGGATATGCGAAAAACAGCAGGACAGCCGGCACTTTCGTGCGGCAGACTGTCCTGCTGCTTTGTTTATTATTTTTATATTCTCTCGTTTATTAGAATTGTTATTCTGCCTTCTGCCGCCGAGGTAGAAGGCACCTGCGTCCTTGTTCTTTCTCGAGCTGCGGAAGCCGATATAAAGCGCAAACAGCATATACGCTCCTATGGCACACAGCATGATTATCTCGTTTTTCTCCATTAAGGCAACACCGCACAACCCGCGGCTAACGCCTCTGCACGTCATCTGCTTGCCATTTTTCCGTCATATTTCCCAAATTCTCCTTGAAAGGCGCCAGCCTTCCTGCGTCGAATTTAGGCAATCTGACAAAAAAATGGACGTCGCATCTGACGCACAGGGGTTGTGCGGTGTTGCCTTAAAAATATCACTCCTTGTTTTAAGGCAAAGCCGCTTTTTGGGGTTTTGGCCTGTGCTGCCTTGCCCGAAAATACATCTTTTATTTTAGCAAAGCCGTTGACAAAATTCAACAAGTTGCAGATTTTGTTTACACTTTTTTAAATTATATCAAAATATGCTTTTCTTCAGTTTTTATTTTAGCATAATTTACTATTGTATTTTGTCAGATATAATGATATACTAATCTTAAGGCAACACCGCACAACCCACGGCTAACGCCTCTGCACGCCATCTGCTTGCC
>CAMVOF010000056.1:0-12657 GCA_947169055.1 uncultured Clostridia bacterium | reverse complement strand
GTTGCGATAGTCTCAACAACGTCCTCGTTGAGGCCGAGGTTGAGGATGGTATCCATCATACCGGGCATTGAAGCTCTTGCTCCCGAACGAACGGAAACGAGAAGCGGATTTTCCTTGTCGCCGAATTTCTTTCCGGTGATCTCTTCCATCTTAGCGATGTACTCTTTGATCTCAGCCTGGATCTCCTCACTGATTCCGCCGTCCTCATAATACTGAGTGCAGGCCTCTGTTGTGATAGTGAAGCCCTGAGGAACAGGGAGACCGATGTTTGTCATCTCAGCGAGGTTAGCACCCTTACCGCCGAGAAGTTCTCTCATGTTGGCATTACCCTCAGAGAAAAGATAACAATACTTTGCCATTGGTTTTCTACCTCCAATTTAATTTAGTGATCCCAAAAGACGTCCTCCGCACAAGCGGACAGACTGTCCTACGGTAACAATAACATTATAGCAGATTTTCCTCAAAATTACTATAGTTTTTATCAATTTTTTCACTCAGATTTTTATACAAGATTTAGTGGTTCTTTTTGTATATCCTGCACAAATATATGGTTTACCCCCATATTTGCCCGATAAAAATTTATAAAGTTTACAATTAGTTAACATAGGTTGATGTGTTCCCGAAGGGGTTTGTAGGTGATCTTGACCGCCAGGAAATGAAAGAGCGTATCCGAAGGGGTTTGCGACCGATCGGAAAGCCCCCAACAAAAGCGTGCTGCTATGTTTTGTTCAAAGAAAAGATTTAAGCATGGCACAACTGTAGGGGCGTACCTGCGTGTACGCCCATCCTGCTGAGGCTCTGCCTTTGGAATCCGCCAAGGGCTAACGCCGCCCTTGGAATCGGCGAATGCGCTACGCGGTTGTTGCTTTCTGCTTTTCGCGTTGACATTTTCGCTTTAATATTGTATAATTGTTACGATATATTAAAATTCTATCGTGAGGTGATCTCTATGAGAGCAAGCGGTATCTTGATGCATATCTCTTCCCTGCCCGGCAGATACGGCATCGGCAAAATGGGCAAGGAAGCCCGCGCATTCGCCGATTTCCTCAAAAAAAGCGGCCAGAGCTACTGGCAGATACTCCCCGTATCTCCCACAAGCTACGGCGATTCCCCCTACCAGAGCTTCTCGGTCTATGCCGGCAACCCTTATTTCATCGACTTCGACCAGCTCGAAGCCGAAGGCCTGCTGAAAAAGGCTGAATACTGCCGCGCAAACTGGGGCAGCGACCCTTCCTGTGTTGACTATGAGCTGCTTTACAAGAAGGTCTTCCCCGTGCTGAAAAAGGCATACGCCCGGTTCAGGCCCGATGATGCTTACAAGGCATTTGAAGAGGAGAACGCTTCTTGGCTCGGGACCTACGCTTTGTTCATGTCCCTAAAGGACGCACACGGCGGCAAAGCCTGGGCTGAATGGGAGAAGCCCCTGAGGATGCACGAAGCTAAGGCTGTTGCTGCGGCTGAGAAGAAATACAGCGCGGAGATAGGCTTCTGGAAGTTCGTTCAGTTTGAGTATTTCAAGCAATGGAAGGCTTTGAAGGGTTATGTGAACTCCCTCGGCATCGACATGATCGGCGACATCCCGATATACGTGGCATACGACAGCGCAGAGGTGTGGGCTACGCCGGGTTACTTCCTCCTTGACGAAGACAAAAAGCCCATTGATGTTGCAGGCTGTCCGCCGGATGTTTTCACGGCCAAGGGACAGCTCTGGGGCAATCCTCTTTACCGCTGGGACGTTATGGCGGCCGAGGATTACAAGTGGTGGATCGACCGCATCCGTGCTGCCTGCGAGATGTATGACGTTGTGCGCATCGACCACTTCCGCGGCTTCGAGAGCTACTACACCATCCCCTACGGCAACGAAGATGCGATAATCGGAGAATGGCGCAAGGGCCCGGACATGGCTTTATTCAAGGAAGTGAAGAAGCAGCTGGGCAAGTGCCGGATAATCGCCGAAGATCTGGGCTTCATCACGCCGAAAGTCGCAAAGCTGCTTAAAGCCAGCGGTTTCCCGGGGATGAAGGTGCTTGAATTTGCATTCGACGCTTCCGGCGAGAGCACCTACCTGCCCCACAATTTCCAGAACACCAACAGCATCTGCTACACCGGCACCCACGACAACGAGACCCTTACGGGCTGGGCAAGGGGTATGAGCAGGAAGGATGCGGCTTTTGCCAGGAAATATCTCAACGTCAAGCGGAACAAGGAGATTCCCGAGGCTGTGATAAGGGCTGCATGGGCAAGCGTTTCAGAGACGGCCATAGCTCAGATGCAGGATTTCCTGGGTCTCGATAACAAGGCTCGGATGAACACGCCCTCGACCCTGGGCGGCAACTGGCAGTGGAGAGCATCAAGCGATGACTTCACCGACGAGCTGGCGGAAAAGATTTTTGACCTGACCAAGACATACGGCAGGCTGGCGAAAGAAAAGACAAATAAACATTCGGAGGAAAATAATGGATAAGAATTATTTGCTTGATGAGATAAACAAGGACCTTGCAGGAAAGTTCGGCGTAAAGGCCGAGAAGGCAACGCCTGTCCAGCTGCACGAGAGCATTTCGGCAGTCATCATGCGCGAGATAGCCGAGAGATGGGAAAAGAGCCGAGAGAAACATCTTGCGAACCGCCGTGCCTGCTATCTATCAATGGAATTCCTCATGGGCAGGGCTGTATATAACAACCTGCTGGTGCTGGGGATAAAGAATGACGTTGACGAAGCCCTCAAAGCCTCGGGACGTTCTCTTGCCGAGCTTGAGGAGATAGAAGACGCAGCTCTCGGAAACGGAGGCCTCGGCAGACTTGCTGCCTGCTTCCTCGATTCCGCTGCCACACACGACATCCCCCTGGACGGCTACGGCATAAGATACAAATACGGTCTGTTCAGGCAGGCCATAGAGAACGGCTTCCAGCGGGAATATCCCGACGACTGGCAGAGACAGGGCGATCCCTGGAGCAAGCGCTGCGATGCTGAGGCTGTGGCTGTTGAGTATTCGGACATGACAGTAAAGGCTGTGCCCTACGATATGCCCGTTATCGGCTGCGGAACGGAGAACATCGGAACTCTGCGTCTCTGGCAGTCCGAGGCTTACGACAGCTTTGATTTCGACAGCTTCAACTCCGGCGACTACGACGGCGCTGTAAAAGCCGCAACAGATGCCGAGAATATATGCAAAGTCCTCTACCCCAACGACAACTTCGACGAAGGCAAGAAGCTCAGGCTCAGGCAGGAGTATTTCTTCTCGGCAGCTTCCCTTGCCGACATCACAGCCAAGCACTTCAAGCGCTTCGGCAACCTCGACAACCTCGCCGACTTTGTGACGGTACAGCTCAACGACACACACCCCGTCATCTCTATCCCCGAGCTTATGCGCCTGCTCGTTGACAAGTACGGCTGCGGATTTGAACAGGCCTTCGACATCACACGCAAAGTGTTCAACTACACCAACCACACCGTTATGGCGGAGGCTCTGGAGAAATGGGATTCCCGTCTTGTGGAAAAGCTGCTGCCCCGTGTCTATGCCTTTGTGCTGATGATAAACGAGAGGTTCATCAAGGATATGTACGCCCTCGGCAAGGACAGAGAGTTCATCACTAAGCTGGCTCCTATAGCAGAGGGTCAGGTGAGGATGGCAAATCTTGCCTGCTATGCTTCGAGCTATGTGAACGGTGTTGCTCAGATACACACCGAGATACTCAAAGCCTACACCCTCAAGGAATGGTACGAGCTTTATCCCGAACGTTTCCAGAACAAGACCAACGGCATAACCCAAAGGCGCTGGCTGGCTCTCTGCAACGAAGAGCTTTCGGCACTCATCACAAGGCTTCTCGGCAGCGATGCCTGGGTACGCGACCTCGACGAGCTGAAAAAGCTCATACCATACGCCGAGGACGAGGCTGTTCTCCGGGAATTCATCTCGATCAAGAAAACCAAGAAGCAGCAGCTCGTTGATTTCGTGAAGCAGCACGACGGCGTTGAGCTTGATGCAGATTTCATCTTCGATATACAGATCAAGCGCCTGCATGAGTACAAGAGGCAGCTGCTCAACGCTTTGTCTATCCTCTACATCTACTACGGCATCAAGGACGGCTCGATAAAGGACTTCACCCCCACGGCTTTCATCTTCGGAGCAAAATCAGCCCCGGGCTACAGGCGTGCAAAGGCTATCATTAAACTCATCGGCGAGATCGGCAAGCTGATAGAAGCAGACCCCGAGGTCTCGAAGCTCATTAAGGTACTGTTCGTGCAGAACTACAACGTGAGCTACGCCGAGAAGCTCGTTGCCGCTGCTGACATCTCCGAGCAGATCTCCACAGCCGGAACAGAAGCCTCCGGCACCGGCAACATGAAGCTCATGCTCAACGGAGCTGTGACTCTCGGAACTCTTGACGGAGCAAACATCGAGATCGCAGAGGAAGCCGGTGAAGAGAACGAGTATATCTTCGGCGCAAAAGTCGAAGAGCTTGAAAAGATCATGCCCGACTACGACCCGAGAAAACTGCTTTTCAAAGACGAGAAGATCAGGCGTGTCCTCGGCAAGCTCATCGACGGTTCTCTTGACGACGGCGGAGTTCCCAGCTTTGAAGAGGGCAGCTTTGAGGAGCTTTACAAGGCTCTGACCGACGGTGCATCCTGGCACGTTCCCGATCACTACTATGTGCTTGGCGATCTTGAGGATTACGTCGAGACGAAGCTCCGCGCAAACGCCGACTACCGCGACGAACTGAAATTCGCAAAGAAATGCTGGCTGAATATGTGCAACGCCGGAAAATTCTCCTCCGACAGAACAATAAAGGACTACGCAGAAAATATCTGGAAAGTCTGAGCATAACAAAAACAGCGTCCCGTTCACAGCGAGACGCTGTTTCCTTTTCTGTTATTGTTATTTATTCTTCCGCGCCATTGCAGCTATCGCATTTGCACAGCCCTCTGTGCCGAGGGTCGTGCTGTTGAAGCAAACATCGTAAGTCAGCATGGACGACCAGTTCTTTCTGGTATTCACGTTGAAGAAATCCGCACGCTTTTTGTCGTAGCGTTTCAGGGTGTTCTCAACGTCCTTGTAGGGGATATTATGCTCATCGACTGCTCTTTCCGTGCGGCTCTCATTTGTCGCGTAGATGTACACCTTTAAGGTCGGAACTGCATTTTTAAGGATATATCCTGCACAGCGTCCGACGATAACGCAGGGGCCTTTTTTGGCGATCTTGGTTATTATCTCCGCCTCTGCGGCAAAGACTTTCTCAAAGGCGTCCAGCTCCTTTTCACGCTTGATGCGGAAGGATATAGGAGTCTTCAGCGGATTGATAACGCTTTCCTCCAGCTTCTTGACTTCGTCATAGGAAATGCCCATTTTCTTTGCAGCCATCTCGATTATCTCACGGTCATAACAGGGTATGCCCAGCTTTTCCGCAACGAGCCTGCCGATCTCGCTTCCTCCGCTGCAATACTGTCTTTCAATAGCTACGACGCTGATCTTTTCCATTATCCTTACCCCCCGTTTTGTTGTTCTCCCAAAGTTCAGAGACTGATTTATGTTATCATATATCAATTATAACGCCGCCGAACAAGAATGTCAATTACAGTATTATTACAACTGCCGTTTTCTCCGATCATTTTTCGCCCAGAAGGGTGTTGACGATGTACGAAGCCATTATGAGCCCTGCACAGCTCGGGACGAATGCCGTGCTGCCGGGGAGTATCTTCCCGTCCTCGGAAGGACCGGGCCTGCGTGCTTCCTCTCTTGAATAGACTACGGTCAGCTTTTCCACTCCCCGCTTTCTCAGCCTGCTTCTCATGGCCCTTGCAAGAGGGCACACGCTTGTGGAATATATGTCCGCAAGCTCCAGCAGCTCGGGATGTATCTTGTTGCCCGCACCCATGGAAGATACAAGAGGCACCCCTGCCTCCTGACACCTTGCTGCAAGCTCGACTTTTCCGGGGATGAAATCTATGGCGTCGGCAACGAAATCGAACCGGGAAAGCTCGACTTCATCGGCTGTATCAGGAGCATAGAACATAAAATGCCCCTCGGCTTTACAGTCCGGATTTATGGACAGTATCCTTTTTACGGCTGCATCTGTCTTGGGTTCTCCCACGTTGTCCGCAAGGGCTATTATCTGCCTGTTTATGTTCGAGGTGGATACGCTGTCGTTGTCGAAAACATCTATGGCACCGACTCCGCAGCGTGCAAGAGCCTCGATGACATACCCTCCGACGCCGCCTGCTCCGAAGACGGCTACCCTTTTATCCGCAAGAGTCTTTGCCTTGTTTCCGTAAACGAGCTCAAGTCTTGAAAGATCCATTTCACTCCTCCTCGTTACCGGTATCTGCCTTGTCCCGGATCACCCTGTCGCGCTCCCAGTCAAAGTCGTCATAAGTGTCCAAAAAATTGTACCTTTTGCCCTTGTATTCGTACTCGATGACCGTCCTGAGATTAACGTTATACACGCTCTTGAAGATATTGGTCTCCACGAAATCGTTGCCCTTTGCGAGATTTGCGATAAGCTCCTTTATCTCCTGGCGCTTCGAGACCTCGCCGCTTTTCTCTGCCTGTCCCAGCTTTTCCGTCAGCCGGCAGGCGCAGGCGATGAACTCAAGGTCATTATAATTCACCCACTGCTTGATGTGCTCTTCCCTGACCATATATAGGGGTCTGATAAGCTCCATGCCCTTGAAGTTCTGGGAGTGGAGCTTCGGCATCATGGTCTGCACCTGTCCGCCGTAGATCATCCCCATAAGTATGGTCTCGATAACGTCGTCGAAGTGGTGGCCGAGAGCTATCTTGTTGCAGCCCAGCTCCTTCGCAAAAGCGTAGAGATGTCCCCTCCTCATCCTTGCGCAGAGATAGCAGGGGTTCTGCTGCTGGTTCGCAACGATGCCGAATATCCGCGTCTCGAAGAACTTTATGGGGATATTCATAAGCTTTGCGTTATCCTCGATGCGCCGGCGGTTGCGCTCGTTATACCCGGGGTCCATGCAGATGAATTCCAGCTCAAAATCCGTCTCGGAATACTTCTGCAAATGCTGCATACATTTTGCAAGCAGCATGGAATCCTTGCCTCCCGAGATGCAGACGGCTATCTTGTCGCCGTCGTTTATCATCTTATATTCCTTGAGTCCCATAACGAACTTGTTCCAGATATCCTTGCGGAAGCGTTTTATAAGGCTTCTCTCGATAAGCTGACAAGGGGTGAGTTCTCTTGGCATTTAAACAACAACTCCTTCGGGCATCTGCCCGGAACTGATACTCTACAATTATACTATGTTTTTCCCGGCAAGTCAAGAGCAGCCGATCAATGCAATATAAAAGGCGCTCCCGGATCGAAGCGCCTTTTTTGTGTTTGGAAAGACTACTGCTTTTTCTCCTCGGCCTCAAGCTGAGATGTGCAGTTCGGGCATCTTGTAGCCTCGATGTTGATGTCGGTCTTGCAGAAGGGGCAGGTCTTGGTGGTGGGAGCAGCATCCTCTTCTTCCTTCTTGCCGATAGACATAGCCTTGTTTATAGCCTTGAGCAGCATAAACAGGACAAGCGCCATGATGATGAAGTTGATAACGGCTGTGATGAACTTGCCGTATGTAAATGCAACTCCGTTGATCGTGAACGCACCGCCTACTTCGCCGTTGCCGGGGATGAGGCTGAGCAGAGGATTGATGAAGCTGTCGGTCAGTGCAGTTACGATATTGCCGAAAGCTGCACCGATGATAACACCGATAGCCATGTCCATAACGTTGCCCTTAAGCGCAAACGCCTTGAACTCTTCCAAAAACTTTTTCATATTGAGAACACCTCACAAATAAAAATTTTAGCATCTATATTATAACACAGCTTTTAGCAGAATGCAACACTTTTTTGACTGTTTTTTAATATTTTTGTCGAGACTCCCCAAAAGACAAACAGGTCACTCACTTCTCATTTGCTCTTTACAATATGATATATCTGTGTTATAATGGAAACAGCCGGCAGGGTGCTGTCCGGCAAATAATGCTTACGAAAGGCTGAATACTATGACCTACAAGGAAGAATTCATAAGATTTATGGTTGACAGCGGCGTTCTCACCTTCGGCGAGTTCACGCTGAAAAGCGGCAGAAAGGCTCCTTACTTCATCAACTGCGGAAACTACAAGACCGGCGAGCAGCTCTCCCGTCTCGGCGGATTTTACGCCGACTGCATACACGACAACGGCATCGAAGCCGAAACCCTCTTCGGCCCTGCATACAAGGGCATACCCCTTGCTGTCTCGGCTGTCATCGCACTTTCCGAGAAATACGGCATGAACGTTTCCTACTGCTTCGACAGAAAGGAAGCAAAGGATCACGGCGAAGGCGGTATGTTCGTGGGCAAGAAGCTCTCGGACAAAGAGAAAGTCATAATCATCGATGACGTTATGACCTCCGGCAAGGCTATGAGAGAATCCCTGCCCAAGCTGAAAAGCGCTGCGGATGTTGACGTTACGGCCATGGTCATAACCGTTGACAGGATGGAGAAGTCTCTCGACTCCGAGCTCTCGGCAGTACAGGCTGCATACAAGGAATTCGGCGTTAAAGTTTACTCTATCGTCAACATCGAGGACATCATAAAAGCCATCGAGGACGGCATCGTTGAGGGCAAGGAATACCTGCCTGCCATGAAGCAGTATCTTGCAGACTACGGCGCAAAATATTGAGGCGCATCTTTCTTTAGGCACTATATACAGTTTATTTTAAATTATTTGTGTATTATTGTCTCTGCCCCTTGGGTTGTAATTGATTTGTAGCTAAATGTAACTGGCTTGTTCTTGAATTTGCCTTTGCCATGGCTATAATTATAGTTGTAGAACAACAGAAAAGGGCAAAAGAATGTTACTGCTAAGCCAATTGCTTAGCTCGTTTCATCCTCTCCAAAATTTTTACACAAGCAGGAAGGCAGCCAATAGGCTGTCTTTTTGCTTTAGTAGGCGATAATGCACAGCTTTTGCACGCCATTTGCTTTTTGCACCTGACGCACAAAAGCTGTGCATTACCGCCTATCCGGTCATTATAGATTTTTTTAGACGAAAAATTCTTTTAAAATCATACATACAGAGAAAAAACGCCCCCGAAGAACGGGAGCGCAGCAATTTTAAAAACCAATGGATTTTAAGATATCAGGATCTTTCGAGGATGAAGAATTCTCCGTTATCCTCGTTTTTGTATTCCTTGATCGACCAGCCGCATTCAAGCAGAGCGTTAAGCTTGGCTATCCGGCTGAACCGATCCATGTCCGGCGGCAAGGCGGCAGAGCCGTCTGATGCAGCGTGATTCCTCGTGATGTAGAATATCTTCCTCATAATAGCTCCCCCCTCGGGCGGTCTCAAAACATAATCCCTATGATATCATTATACCACAGACCCGGGCTAAAGTCAAGTTACAAAAGGGTAAAAATTTGTACAGCTGCTTTTCTCTTCGAGCCAGAAAACGTTTGAGATCACGTACTGCCGCGGTTTCGCCGTCTTGTTTAAGAAGCACGGGAGCTGAGTTTTTCTGTAGAATTATCCTTTACAAACGCCTAAGGATATGCTATAATCAAATAGAAAACGAAAGGATGCCTCTCGGCGGAAGGAGCATGAAAATGGCAAAGGCTAAAAGCGTTTACGTCTGCACCCAGTGCGGCTACGAATCTTCTAAATGGAACGGCAGGTGTCCCGGCTGCGGAGAGTGGAACACCTTCGAGGAAACTGTTCCGGCAGTTCAGCCGGCAGGCAGAGCAAAGCAGCGTTCCCAGAGAGACATCTCGGACAGGATAATCAGCATCTCAAACGTGGGCTCGGAAAGCGACGAAGTCCGCTACAGCACAGGCCTCGGAGAGCTGGACAGAGTCCTGGGCGGAGGTCTTGTAAAGGGCAGCCTTGTGCTTCTGGGCGGAGAACCGGGCATCGGCAAATCCACATTGCTCTTGCAGATATGCAGCTTCCTCGGCAAGGACCACACCATACTCTACGTTTCGGGAGAGGAATCCCTGCGGCAGATAAAGCTCCGGGCTTCCCGTCTGCACGTTGACACCGACGACCTCTATCTCCTTGCGGAAAACGACTGCGAGGCTATCTGCGATGCTGTGGTAAAGGAAAAACCGGACGTTGTCATCATCGACTCCATCCAGACCATGAGCATACAGGGCCTGAGCTCCACCACAGGCTCAGTCACACAGGTGAGAGAATGTACGAACCTTTTCATGAGGACGGCAAAAAGCGAGGAAGTCCCCTTCTTCATCGTGGGACACGTCAACAAGGACGGAGCTATCGCAGGGCCGAAGGTCATGGAGCATATCGTCGATGCAGTGCTTTACTTTGAGGGTCAGCGGAACCTCAGCTACCGCATACTCAGGGCTGTCAAGAACCGCTTCGGCTCCACCAACGAGATAGGCGTTTTCGATATGCGCTCGGACGGTCTTGCTGAAGTCCCGAACCCCTCCATGCTTCTGCTTTCCGGCAGACCCACGGATGTTTCCGGCTGCTGCGTTGCCTGCGTTATGGAAGGCAGCCGCCCCATACTTGCTGAGGTGCAGGCTCTCGTCACAAAAAGCGGCTTTGCCACTCCGCGAAGAACAGCCGACGGCTTCGATTACAACAGGCTCTATCTGATAATCGCCGTGCTTGAAAAGCGTCTCGGCTTCTTCTTCGGAGGGCTGGATGTTTATCTAAACGTTGTCGGAGGGATAAAGCTGGACGAGCCTGCGGCAGATTTATCTATCGCCCTTGCCCTTTATTCAAGCATCCGCGACAAGGCTGTGGATGAAAAGACCATAGCTTTCGGAGAGATAGGTCTCGGCGGAGAGCTGCGTGCGGTCAGCTACATCGAGCAGCGTATCTCAGAAGCCGAACGCATGGGCTTCGAGCGCTGCTTGCTACCTGCGCAATCCCTCAAAAGCATCGACCCCAAGAGCTTCGGCATAAAGCTCATCGGCGTGCGGAGCCTTAAACAGGCCTTCGGTGCATTGGAAGAGAAATAGATGATCCCAAGACAGATCTGTACTCAGAGGTGACGATATGCAAAAATACGGAACGGCCGTTAAGGTCGGAGAGACGGAAATAAATGTTTATACCGAGGGCAGCGGAGATAATACGATCATTTTTATGGCAGGTTCCGGCGTAGGCTGTCCGGCTCTTGAATACAAGCCTGTTTACAAAAGGATGTCCGACAAATACCGTATTGCGGTAATAGAAAAAGCCGGATACGGTCTCAGCGGAAAAGCCGCAACAGAAAGAACGGTCGAAAACCTCGTCGAAGAAAGCAGAGCCGCATTAAGAGGCCTGCATATCGATCCTCCCTACATCCTTGCTCCCCACTCCTATTCGGGCTTTGAAGCGATATGGTGGGCAAATACCTATCCGGGTGAAGTGAAAGCCGTTCTCGGACTGGATATGGGATTCCCGAACATGATGAAGGCTCAGGCAAAAGCCATTCCCCACGAAAAGAAAAAGGCAATGGTCAATAAGTCAAGAGCGTTGATGCAGAAGATCGCCAAGCGGGGTCTTCTCGACAAGCTGCTCAGGAACAAGACCGTAAACGCATCGGGACTGCTGACCGGCAGCGAGCTTACGGAAGAAGAAAAGAAGACCTACGAAGAAGTCTACTATAAAAACATAACCAGCGAAGCATTTTTTGAAGAAGCTTTGCTGGCAGAAGCAAATGCCGAAAAAGCCCACAGCACGGGATATCTGTCCTGCCCGGCTTGCTTTATAGTCAGCAACATGAGATCGGTCACAAAAGAGCTTTCGTGGCAGCAGGCTGCAAAGGATTACGCAGAGCATTGTGATGCAGAGATACATCTGATAAATGAAGACCACATGATGTACGCCAGGATACCCGACAGAGTCGTTGGGATATTCAAAGCTTTTTTGAAGAAAAGAGATATGTGATCTCCGGCACGAAAAATACAGGCAGGTGAAAAGTTTGAAGATCGCAAACGGGATGGACTTTATTTATGATGAAGCCGTTATCGGCAAATGGGAAAACATAGGCTGGACGGAAAACGCAAATGCTGTTTCGATAACCGATCTTAACAGCATCAGCGACGAATTCCATACTCTGTATTTTCTTCCAGACGGTGAGCCCTATTGGATATTTGAGGGCTGGACAAAGGGCGTGCTGCTTATTCATTACGGCGGTGAAGAACCGATCCTCTATTATAACTACGAAACACATTTTATTGACGACAAGCATTATTTGTTTCTGCATTTGGAAAACAAGACCGAAGTCTTTGTTCAGCAGGACAACTGCCGTTATAACAGAGAGACCCTCGGGCGGCACGATGATATAAACAAACCGTTTGTTGAAGATGAACAGGTGCATGGAAAATGGAAGTCCGTCGCTTTTCTCGGCGAAGCGGAAGATTTCAACGAAAACGAGAGCAGCCAAGACCTTTATCTTAAGTCTCTGGAGTTCTTTCCTAGCGGCAGTCTTGTTCAATCATATATGGATACGACATGGCAGGACAAATGGACAAAGGGCTATGTCCTGAATCTTCATCGAACGACTGCTGCGGCATATCATATCGAGGAGATCAACAAAACGGAATATTTATTTATGGAATGGAAAATGGGTAATTATATCTACGGAGGTATGAAGCCCGATATTTATGTTTTCAAACGTGACAGGTGAATGAGAGGTATAATATGTCCGACTTTAACGAAAAATTAGGCAG
>CAMVOF010000055.1:0-12685 GCA_947169055.1 uncultured Clostridia bacterium | reverse complement strand
CGAACCAGATCAATTCTCTGGCAGAGGGGAAGAACATATTCCTGATAGCGCTTACGGTTTACGGAGTCGTGCTGTTCCTGGAGTTCTTTATCTCCTCCTCGACAGCCAAGGCCATACTTGTTATGGGGCTTCTGTCGGTGATGGATCTGGGGCTTTCGGACAGGATGTCGGTGCTGATATACACCTTTGCCGACGGATATACCAATCTGCTTTTCCCGACTTCCCCGGTGCTGCTGATCTCCCTTTCGATGATCGAGACCAACTATTTCAAATGGGTGAAAAGGAGCTGGCCGCTGTTCGTCGTCAATCTGCTGCTGGTGTTCGGTTTTATCGCCCTCGGCATAGCCGTCGGCTATTGATCTGTCAGAGGTAATGTATTATGAACGAAGAGAAAAAAAGGATACTGAGCGTCCGGGGACTGTGCAAGTCCTACGGCAGCGGAGAGAGCCGCGTGCAGGCGCTCAAGGATATAGACCTTGATATTTATGACGGCGAGCTGCTCACCATACTCGGAAGCTCCGGCAGCGGAAAAAGCACCCTGCTGAATATGCTGGGGGGCATGGACAGCTTCGACAGCGGCAGCATCACCGTGAACGGCCTTGAACTGGCCGGGCTCAAGGATACCGAGCTTACAAGGTACCGCAAGGAGAATGTGGGGTTTGTTTTCCAGTCCTTCAATCTGATACTGGAGCTTACTGTCAGGGAGAACGTTGCCCTCACCGCCGATCCTCATGACCCGGGGATAACTGACCGCATGATAGAGGCTGTGGGGCTTTCCGAAAAAGCCGGCAGCTATCCCACCAAGCTTTCGGGAGGTCAGCAGCAGCGTGTCTCAATAGCCCGAGCGCTGGCAAAGGACCCCGAGATACTTCTTTGCGACGAGCCCACGGGAGCCCTTGATTCCGAGACCGGAAAAGCCGTGCTGATACTGCTGGAGAAACTCTCCCGCGAAAGCGGAAAGACGGTGGTGATAGTAACGCACAACCGGGAGATAAGCAGGATGTCCGACAGGACGATACTTATGAAGAACGGAAGGATCGTTGAAGAAACGGCTAACGAGGACGTGACCTCTGCCGCCGATATCGAATGGTGACACATAATGAAAGGAATGCTTTCCGCAATATGCAAAAAGCACATCAAGCTGCTGATCTCGGTAGCAGTAATAGCCTCCCTCGGCTTCGGCATGACGGCGGGGCTTATTTGCGGTTACGATTCTCTGGAGCGTTCCCTTAACGATTATGTGTCGGACTACAACTATCCCGACGCAGTCATCACCACAGAAGTTACCACAGCCGAAGCAGCAGAACGTCTGAGAAGGCTGGAGGGCATATCCGGCTGCGACCCCAGGCTTTTTGTGGATACGACGGTAAAGGACGGCGAGGGGAAGAATCTCACCGTCAGAGCCTTCTCATATTCCGAGGACGAGAGGCAGGGGTTTGTCTTCTGGTCGAAAGCGAAGACCCTGGATGATACGGTGCTGGTGGAGTTCAAATTCGCGGAAAGCAACGATATCCGCGTAGGAGACAGGCTCAGCTTCCGCATCGAAGGCGAATACCGCGACCTGTTTGTGGGGGGTATAGTGTCCCGTCCCGAGACCCTTGCAGCCAAGATCAACGACGACTCCTGGGGCATCAATTACGATTTCGGTTATGTGTATGTGCCGGTCTCTCTGCTTGAAAAGGAGTACGAGAAGGACTATGCCGGGAAGAAGGCGGAGCTTGACAAAAAGACGGAAGACCTTGAAAACGAGACCGACAAAGCCTTCAAGCTGCTGGACGAAAAGCAGAAGGAACTGGATGAGGCTATAAAGCTTTTGGAGGAGAAGAAGTCGGATCTTGCCGATGCAAAAAAGCTTGAGAAGACCCTTTCCGAAAACAGGAAAGAGCTTGCCGAGACGGAGAAAACTCTTGATTCCAAGAAAACAGAGCTTGAAGCAGCCCTGGCGCTTATAGATCAGAAGGAGAGGGAGCTGATATCGCAGCGGACTTCCCTTAATGAGGCGAAGGATGCTCTCAGAACTATCGACGAAACGCTTCCGAAGCTCCGCGAACTGGAAAACACCCTGAACAACACATATATCATCAAGGTGATAGATGCGGTCTCGGAGCTGGTCGAAAAGCTGGATCATCCGCTGCTTACCGATAACCTGGAACGGTTCCGCGCTCTGATCGCCGAAGCGCAGAAGGAGGGATTCCCTCAGCAGATAGACAGCATGGCTGCCGCCGTCGCCGAGTTTATCACCGACGTTGATACCGAAACAAAAGCCGCCGTTGATTATCTGAGCTCCGACGAGGTCAGGGAAATGGCGGAGGAGATCTCGCTGATGGATGTGCTGCCCGAAGAAGCCGGGAAATACAAAGAGTTCATCGATCTGCTGGAAGAGATCAGCGGTATAGATATAACGACTCCCATACAGCTGAAAGAGGTCTATGATCTTATGACGGATGAGCTGGCAGAGCTGCGAAGCGGTCTCGAATGGCTGGATATCCCGGGGACTGCGGCTGTGCTCAGGGGCATCGACACAGGCAGGTTTTCGGATGACCTCAGCGGAGTCCTCAAAAACGTCGGTGTTCTTATACGCAGCACAGACACCTCCGGCAAGTCTCTTGCGGAGATATACCAAAGCATTATTTCAGGCATTTCTGACGCTGTCAGCGAACTGTCCTCCAAACGCAGTCTGATCGTTTCGGAGCTTGCAAAATACGGCGTGACAGAGAACGGCATCGACACCGCCCTCGATCAGATAAGCGACGGTCTTGACCAATGCAGCGATCGGCGGCAGCAGGCTCAGAACGGGCTTAAGGAAATAGAGGACGGTCTCGCAAAGACTGCGGAGGGCATAAAGGAGATAGACAGCGCACTTAAAGAGCTGCGCGAAAAGCTTGACAAGGGTTCCTCCGAGCTTGACGATGCGGAGAAGGATATCCGGAATGCCGAAGACGAGCTTGAGGACGAGCTCTCACGCCGTCTCAAAGAACGCTCCGAGATCGAGGAGGAGCTGAGAAACGCTTACAAGCTCCTTGATGAGAATACAGGCTACGGCGAGCTTTGCAACGAGTTCCAGCTTTATTTCGAGGACGGCGCCGACCCCGGCGAGACCCTTGAAAGGGCTGTAGCCTCCTTTAAGGATGTCAAGGTCAAGAGCAGCCTCACTTACGAAGATTCCGCCGTTAAAAAACGCATAGACGAAAACCTCGACCCCATAAGGACCATGATGGTCTTTCTGCCTGTGGCTTTCTTTGTGATAGTCCTCATAGTTATCTTCCTGTTAATGTCTATGATATTCAAGCAGAGCCGCCGTGAGATAGGAATACTCAGGGCGTTGGGCTTTACCCGGGGACAGGTAAGGCGGAAATTCTGCACCGTGAGCCTGATGGTCTGCGCGGCGGGTATGATACCCGGAGTGGTGATAGCCGCAGGGCTGTCGCTGTATGTCGGGAATTATTTCAAGGACTTTTTCCCCCTGCCGGACTTTACCTATGAGGTAGGCATTATAAGCACGGTCATGCCTGCTGCCGCAACTGCTGCAGTGACCCTTACAGCCACGCTGCTCAGCACGGGTCAGATCTCCCGGATAATGCCCGACGAGGCAATGTCCCGTCAGGTGCGGACCTCAGCTAAGATACCTGCGATCCTGCGACCGATCATTAACAGGCTTCGCCCCATGGCGAAGGTGACTGTTACCTCGCTTATGCGCAGCAAGGGTCGGTTCGTTATCTCCACGGTCTGCATTGCTGCCTCTGCCATGCTGATACTCACAGCCTTCTCCTTTATCTCGTCCAAGAACTATACCTTACATCAGGTCTTTGACGAGCGGATAAAATACGACTGCCAGATATTCTTTGAAGAAACACCTTCCGATGATCTGATGAAAAAGCTCAAAGCCCTCGGATACATCGAGGAGATCGAAAATGTTGCTTACTATCAGACGGATATCTCCGCAGGGGAAAAAAGCAAGGCTGTCGTGGTGAATGCGATAGAAGAAGACAGCGGTCTTATCGGCATCACCGACGGAGACGGAAAAGAGCTAAAGGCCGAGGAGGGCGGTATCGTCCTCGAAAGACATACCGCGGAGGAGCTTGGCGTGGATGTGGGCGGAACCGTCACCGTTAAGGGGAAGGAAATGACCGTCACGGCCGTGTCGGATCAGTGCGTGAACCGCATACAGAATATCTCCTATGCGGATGTGGCTTTCTTGCCGAAGCCCGATCTCGGCTGCCTTGTCTGCACCCTTTCCGGGGACTGCAAGCAGGAGTTCCTGACCTTCCTTTTCGACACCGATGGCTATCAGTATTCGGTGTTCACAGCCTCGCTGTACGACTATAACACACAGCTTTATGCCACCTACGATCTCGCCGCATTGATAGTTATAATGTTTGCGGTGACTATCGGTTTTGTTATCGTGCTGAACACAATGCTCACCAATCTTTACGAGAACAAAAAAGAGCTGGCGATACTGCGGACGCTGGGCTTCCAGCACCGGGAGATATCCCTCAGCAGGCTTTCTCAGGCGATGATGCAGTTCGTACTTGCCTGCCTTATCGGTTTCCCTCCGGGAGCTCTGCTGGCGAGGGCAGCTCTTGTATCCATAAGCACTCCCTTGACGGAATACGTCTATGTGGGAGGGATTTTTGAGTATCTCTTCACCGCCGGTATCATCCTGCTGTATCTCATTGTGTGCCACCTGTTCTCCATGCGCTCGATGAAGAAATGGGATGTCACCGAAGTCGTAAAGGACAAGGAATAACAGTTCAAGACAAAACCGCACATCTCCTGTACGAATAAACCGCAGCCGAAAGGCAATACTATCCTTAAAAGCGGAGCGATAAGCTCCCTTCGGGATAGGAGCGGTCATGCAGTACAACAAAGTTGAGATAAGCGGCGTGAACACATCACAGCTGCCGGTGATGAAGGAAAGCGAAAAGACGGAACTGCTGAAAAAGCTGCGGCAGGGAGACAAGGCTGCAAGGGACAGGCTGATCCGCGGGAATCTGCGCCTTGTGCTGAGCGTTTTGCAGGGCTTTGCCGGCAGGGGAGATTCTCCGGACGATATGTTTCAGGTGGGGGTCATCGGGCTGATAAAGGCGATAGACAATTTCGACGTCAGCCAGCAGGTTAGGTTCTCCACCTATGCTGTGCCAATGATAGCCGGAGAGGTGAGGCGGTATCTCAGGGACTACCGCTCTCTCAGAGTCAGCCGTTCAATGAGGGATACGGCTTATAAGGTCATGCAGGCAAAGGAAGCCCTCACCGCAAAAACGGGACGTGAGCCCACAGCGGAGGAGCTTTCCGCCGAGACGGGGATAAAGCGGCAGGAGCTGGTCATGGCTATGGAATCCGCTGCCGACCCTCTTTCGCTTTACGAGCCGGTCTATTCCGAGGGGGGAGACACCCTCTGTCTGCTGGATCAGCTGGGAGACAGGTTCGACGACACGGAATGGCTGGACGACCTTGCTGTGAAAGAGGCGATAGCATCGCTGAAACAGAGGGAGAAGAACATCCTTTTCCTGCGGTATTTCAAAGGCAAGACACAGACAGAAGTCGCAAAGAGCATCGGCATCTCCCAGGCGCAGGTGTCGAGGCTGGAGAAAAGCTCCCTGGACAGCATAAAGAAGCGCTTCCGCAGCTGATCTGAAGAATAATAGACCAAAGGGCTGCATATCATTTTATACACTTGTAATTTATCCGTTGGAGGTGTATAATATGGTATGCAGCTTTTCTCAGCTCAGGAACAAGGAGGTCGTCAACGTCAAGACAGGGGAGAAGATAGGCTATATCGACGACATCGAGATCGACACCGGTACGGGAAAGGTGTCGGCTTTTATCATTTTCGGCAGGGCAAGAGCCTTCGGGCTCATCGGCAGGGACGAGGATATAGTCATCAGGTTCTCGGATATCGAGCTGGTGGGAGAGGACACGGTGCTGGTGGATACGAAGGAAGGAGCAGTTTGCATAAAAACCCGGAGCATCACAGCTGAAAATTTGTTGAAATGACGGGACAGAAAATGCTTGCAAACAGGCGGATTTTATGATATAATATTAAAGCAATTCGCACGCCTGCGCTTTTGCTGTGGTTCCCGGCCCGTTCGGGCAGGGTGAAGGCAAGTCAAGCCGGGCGGAGGATAGACGATCCGCGCAAGCGGAAATTTAAAAACCAACAGGAGGTTACTACAATGGCAGTAGTATCAATGAAGCAGCTTCTTGAGGCCGGCGTACACTTCGGCCACCAGACAAGAAGATGGAACCCGAAAATGGCACCGTACATTTTCACAGAGAGAAACGGCATCTACATCATCGACCTGCAGAAGACCGTTAAGAAGCTCGAAGAGGCCTATATGTTCGTAAGAGACATCTCGGCTGAGGGCAAGGAAGTGCTTTTCGTCGGCACAAAGAAGCAGGCAGCAGAGTCCATCAAGGAAGAGGCTATCAGAGCTGACGCTCACTTCGTAAACGCAAGATGGCTCGGCGGTATGATGACAAACTTCAAGACCATCCAGAGAAGGATCAAGAGACTCGAGCAGCTCCGTCAGCTTGAGGCAGACGGCACATTCGACCGCCTCACCAAGAAGGAAGCAGCAAAGCTCAACCTCGAGATCGAGAAGCTTGAGAAATTCATGGGCGGTATCAAGAACATGAAGAAGCTCCCCGGAGCACTTTTCGTTGTTGACCCCCGCAAGGAGAAGATCGCTGTAAGCGAGGCAAAGAGACTGGGTATCCCCGTTGTTGCTATCGTTGACACCAACTGCGATCCTGACGACGTTGATTACGTTATCCCCGGAAATGACGACGCTATCCGCGCAGTAAAGCTCATCGCAGGCTGCATGGCTAACGCTATCATCGAGGGCAGACAGGGCGAGGACGCTGCCGCAGCTGAAGAGGAGACCGAGAAGGTCGAGGAAGCAGAGGAAGAGACTGCTGAATAATTATTGAATCTTACGCTGAGCAGGCACTGCCGACCGATGCAGCGCCCGCTTTTTTAAGAATATCAGGATGGGTGTGACAAAGATGAAATTCCTTGAGGTGCTCTTCATTATTGCTGTCTGTACGTTTCTTCTTGTACAGATCATCAGAAGTATCGTCAACTGGTGGAAAAGCAGACCGGATTACTTGCCCCCGGCGCAGAGAAAACAGCAGAACGAGCGGATCAAGGCTTCAAAGCAGAGGGTCAAGGATCTGAAGGAAAACGGTTACCAGTTCAAAAAGGCACCGTACGAAAAAGAAGGCTGGTCAGGACGGGGTCCGCTTTCCGGTCACTCTGAGCGGCCGCCGGATTCACAGGCAAGCAGCCGTTTCACCCTCGATGATCTGTTAAGGGAAACTGCTAGCTATGAGAAGGCGGAGAAAAGCGATACCGAAAAAAAGAAGGAACAGAAAGCTCCGGCCGATCCTGCGAAAGCATCTCCCGGAAGCGTGAATATCCCGACGCAGGATATGCGCTTCTTTAAAATGTCGGACGACGGTCAGCTCACACCGTGCCCGGTCTATAAGAGCCGGAATCCCCTCGATATCATCGGCAGCGCTGAAAAGCTGTGGGTAATGTATAACAGATGTCTCGGAGAGGATATCCCGACTATCGACCCCAAAGGCTGGGCGTGGATATTCACCTGCGGCTCTTATGCGGAGATCATCAAGGCCAAGAACCCCGGTATAGACCTGGAAAAAAGGGAATTCACAGCTGATGAGTTCCGGAACTTTGTAAAAAGCTGGGGATATATAGGCGTTGAAAAAGCGACTGTAGATCCGGGCATCGAGAACGGGATGATACCTGTTACAAGAGCGCAGATACTCGGTGCTGAGGACCGTATCTATTTCGGATATGCCTATAATCACTATGCGGTAAGGACCTTGCAGAGCAGAGAGAACTGCATAAACGAACCTGCCTGCGAGCAGTTGTTCAATGCCTGCCTCATGATGGTATATACCATCTTCAGAGGAAATATGCTGCTGCTTGCTCCCACCGTTCCGGTAAAGGGTTGGAACAGGGACACACTGCACGTCACCCACGGCGCAAAATCCCTGCTTCAGGGTCAGCACGGCTATACAGCAGACGGGCGGCTCGGTGTTTACGGCAGAGAAGGGATGAAGCTTTCCGATAATACGGAGGATCCCGGATCGCTGACATACAGGCTCGCAAAGTCGCCTTCAAGAGGCGAAGAGCTTCTCTGCGGATATACAGACACTGCCGCCGCCGAGAAAATGTTCGGCAGCGATATACAGTTCACGCTGATATCCTATAATGAGCTTATCGAACTGTATGACAAACACAAAGCTCAGGTGTCGGGCATAGCGGTCAATCCCGGAGGAAAGATCTGGTATGCCGCCGACGGGGAAGAGCTTGAAAAGATCAAAAAAATATCAATAACTGTAAAAAAAGTCTGAGCAGTCTGCCCGGACGTAAAATATGAATTGGAGGAATTTAAAATGGCAAAGGTTTCGGTTGCAGAGATAAAGGATCTTATGAAGTCCACAGGCGTCGGCATGATGGACTGCAAGAAGGCTCTCGAAGAGGCTGAGGGCGACAGAGATAAGGCAGTTCTCCTTCTCAGAGAAAAGGGACTTGCTACCCAGCAAAAGAAGAGCGGCAGAGTTGCAGCAGAGGGTATCGTTACTTCTGTAGTCAAGGGTAACGTAGGCGCTGTTGTTGAGGTAAATATCGAGACAGACTTCGCAGCAAACAACGACGAGTTCAAGGCTTTCGTTGCTGCAGTTGCAGATACAGTTATCGAGCAGGCTCCTGCTGATGTTGATGCTCTCAAGGCTTGCAAGATCAGCGGCGGCGACAAGACCGTTGAGGAAGCACTGCAGGATCTGTTCATCAAGATCAGAGAGAATATGGTCATCCGTCGTTTCAAGAGACTTGAGGGCGTTCTTGTTCCTTATGTTCACGGCGGCGGTTCTATCGGCGTTATGGTAAAGCTTGACACCGACCTGGGCGACAAGGCCTTCGAGATCGGCAAGAACTGCGCACTCCAGGTAGCAGCTATGAATCCTGCATACCTCGACAGAGCAGCTGTTCCTGCTGAGGCTCTTGAGGAAGAGAAGAGGATCCTTCTTGCTCAGATGGCTGACGATCCCAAGATGGCAAACAAGCCCGAGCAGGTAAAGGTAAAGATCGTAGAGGGCAAGGTAGGAAAGTTCTATTCCGAGAACTGCCTGCTTGACCAGACCTTCGTTAAGGCTGACGTTTTCGAGGGCTCCGTTGGCAAGTATGTTGACAACGCTGCAAAGGCTCTCGGCGGCACAGCTAAGGTAGTTGAGTTCGTTCGCTTCGAGCGCGGTGAAGGCGTAGAGAAGAAGGAAGAGAACTTCGCAGACGAAGTTGCTGCAATGATGAACAAGCAGTGATCTAAAAGCTATTCCAGACAGGTGTTCCGGTGTTCGGAGCACCTGTTTTTTATGGAAATCCTCTTTTGTCTTTGTGCATAAATTGTGAACAAATAAAGAGCCGTATTTGTATATTTGAACAAAAAATCAGCCAAAAATGTAAACTCTGTCAATCTCCTATTGCAATTTAATTTATAATTTGTTAAAATAGTATGTAGAGAAACTGGAGCCGAAGCCCGGCAAAGACCTTGGGGCCGAGGCGTAACGGAGGTGGACATCGTGACATTGTTCAAAAAGGATATTTTGCTTGAAAACGAGCGTGAGGCTATCGTTCTTTCCTGCATCGGCGGAGAGATAGTGCCCCTCGAAAAGGTGCCGAATGCGGCTATCTCAACAAGCATATTCGGCGAAGGCTTCGGGATAGTCACCGAAGGAGGAACACTTGTCTGCCCTGTTGACGGCAAGGTGCGCGATGTTTCGGACAGGGGCAGGACCATTACCTTTAAAGGCGAGGACGGGCTGAAGCTCTTTGTCAATGTCGACGACGGCAGCGATGAGATCGAGCCGGGAGTGGTTACAGGAGAAGTCCTGAAGGCCGGAGATGAGATGTGTACCATCGGCAAGGGAGTCGTTTCCGTTGTCATAACCAACGCCGAAAGGCTCTCGAAGTTCGAGGTGTGCTACGGCAATGTCAAGGCCGGAGCTGACGCCATGTATTACAGGCTGAGGCCAAAGGCTCCCAAGCCCTGATTTGTAAACAAATTATAAAATCTATTTACTTTTGTCTCGCCCTGTGGTATTATTCACTTAGCCATTTGGCATATGATACCAAAGCTTAGACGGAACGGAGTGGATAATCATGAAGATAGAAGAAGCCTTTGAGCGCTTTATCGGCAAGGACGTGCTGCTTTATACGGTCTCGACGGGTATTTCTACGGGAAGCGTCATCGAATGTATCGTTGAGGAGATCGGCGACGGCTGGATCAGGATATGCCAGGACGATAACGAAAGCGTTGTCAACATTGACCATATCATCCGCATCCGCGATTTTCCGCGCAATAAAAACGGCAAGAAGAAGATAATCTTCGACTGATGCCCGAACGGAGGAAGAAAATGATAGTTCTTCTTGACGATATCAAGATCAGGAACGACAAGGTGTTTTTCCCGTATATCAGCATGAGCCTCGGGGCAGGGAAGATAGGATCTCTTGAAGACCTGGGAGCTGCACTTTCGGCGGCGGAGGATGAGATAGAGTTTCTTGTCTCCGACTATAACGACGTGCCGGATGAGGAGAAGGATTACGCCTCGAAGGTGATGGACGTGCTGCTCAGCGCAAAGGATAACAACCCGAAGATAAAGATCACGATGATGTGAGATGTGAAAAAGACGAGCCTGCATCCGTGCAGGCTTTTTTGATGAGGACAGCACCGCACAGCCTCTGTGCATAAGATGCGTCAGCCACGGGTCGTGCAGTGTTGCTTTGGATCTTAAAAAATGCCGAAATTGCGCGTTTTGCAACCAAACGCAACCGCCGGTTGACAAATTGAAAAGCCCGGTTGGTGGAACGCAACGGAAAAAAATGATATGCTTTAGACACAACGAACGGGCAGCAGCCCGAAGGAAAGGAAAAGCATTATGATACTTGCAGACAAGATAATCAATTTAAGAAAAAAGAACGGCCTCTCTCAGGAGGAGCTTGCGGAAAAGATGAACGTCAGCCGCCAGTCGGTGTCGAAATGGGAAGGCGCTCAGTCCGTGCCAGACCTTAATAAGATAATCATGCTGAGCGAGATATTCGGCGTCAGCACCGACTACCTTTTAAAGGACGAGATCGACGAGCCGGAATTCACAGTAAGAGAAGACTCCGACTCCGAGCCGCCCATGAGACAGGTGAGCATGGAGGAGGCAAACGAGTTCCTCGAGGAGAACAAGAGGTTCTCAAAAGCGGTCTCTTTGGGTGTGTTTATCTGCATACTCTCCGTCATCCCCACGCTGATCCTCGGAGCTGTTTCGGAGATAAGATCCAACGACGCCTATGCAGCAGCGGGCGCAGGAGTTATGCTCTGCATGATCGCTTTTGCAGTCATGCTCTTTATTAAATCGGGAACAAGAGCCGCACGCTTCGACTACCTTGCAAAAGAGCCGATCGACACAGCCTACGGCGTTGAGGGAATGGCGAAAGAGAAGCGCGAGCAGCTGAGACCCAAGCACAGCTCCGCCATAGCAACAGGCGTTGTCCTCTGCATCCTCGGTGTTGCGGCAATGATCGTCCTTGCGGTCTTTGGTGAGAAGGCGGACTGGTTCGGGAAGAACACCGAGACGATACTCGGCTGCATCGGCGTGTGCGTGATGCTCGTTATGATAGCGATAGGTGTGTATATCATTGTTAAACCCTCTATCATCATGGACGGGTACAAAAAGCTGCTTGAGGACGAGGATTATTCGAGGCGGAAGAAGATCGAGGAAAACGAGACTGCGAACGTTGTGATGATATTCTGGATGTTTGTTACGGCGGCGTATCTGGCGACGAGCTTCATATTTGACTGCTGGAAGTGGAGCTGGGTTATCTTTGCGGTCGGCGGAGTACTGACCCCGGCGGTGAGGGAGATCGCGAAGGCAGCGAAGAAGAAGTAAGTCGGAGCCCCGACGGGTCTTGACACGGTCGCAGCGGCGACAGCGCTTGACGCGTTTTTTCTTGACGCGTGACGCAAGCTGCGCATGCTTACATAAAGCGAGAGGGAGACATATCCCACGCGAGCTGAGCTTCATTGACCGCGCAGCGGGTTAAAAAGGTTTTAGGTCAAGCCTTTTCCTCAAAAAGGATTGAGGGTTCCATTTCTTCTGCCGAAGAAATTGGGCAGCGTCCCTCGTCGCCGACCGCAGTCGGCGAAACCCCCTCGACGGCATCGCTGCATAAAACAAAACAGCACAATCAAAACGGCATCGCAAGGCTTGGGTGAAAGCACTTTTGCGATGCCGTTTTAGGTTGGGAGTCAGATCGCACAGGAAAGAGAGAAGCAATTTTCCGTGCCAAAGGCGCACAACTGTAGGGTGGGGGCTTGCCCCCACCGCGGAACCCCTCTGCCACGCTTTGCGTGACACCTCCCAAAGAACCACGTAGTGTTCAAAGAACCACGCAGTGTTCTTGTTCAGGGGAGGCATTTAATGCTCTAATATGTGTTTGTGTGGAAACGAAAAAAGCCTCCCCTGAAAAAGAACATTTCATGGTTCTTCGGGAGGTGGCACGACGATAGTCGTGACGGAGGGGTTCTGCCACGCCCGAAATAATCTGTCGAACGATACGTTGCAGCACGCTCTGTTGGGGGCTTTCCGATCGGTCGCCGCGGCGACAGCGCTTGAC
>CAMVOF010000054.1:0-12950 GCA_947169055.1 uncultured Clostridia bacterium | reverse complement strand
CAAGGGAAGCTGCGGCAGGCACCAGCTGCAGAGTGTTGCCGTTGAGCAGATAGTAAAGCGTCAGCCCGAAGGAATAGATATCCGAAGAAGGCGTAGCTGCTTTTGCAGTGCCTTCTGCGTTCCAGAGCTCGGGTGCCGTAAAGGCAGAGGGAACAGCCGTGCTGCTCTGTGCCTTTGCAAGGAGGCCGACTCCGCCGAGTATGTAGCTGCCACCGCGGTCGATGAGGATGCAGTCGGGGCTCATATTCCCGTGAACTCTGTTCTCGCTGTGCAGAGCTTTCAGCGCAGCCGCGATGTGCAGCGCAAGGATATCGACAGCCCTTTCGGTGAGAGTTCCGTTGTCGTCCATGTATTTCCTAAGCGAACCGTAATGCTCGGTCTGGATGATAAGGTCGAAGCCGATAAGAGCTCCGTTGTCGTCAAAGACGTTTTTCGTGCAGTGAGCAAGACACTGTGCAATGTGCGGCTTTCCGCGCAGGGAATAGAGGGACTTCACATTGTTTGCTGCCGCTGCCTTTTTCTGCTCGATGTAAGCCTCGCGTTCGCTGCGGTCTTCGGGCATATCCCGGAAGGAGATCATAGGCAGAACTATAGCCAGCGAATACTTGCGTCCTTCGGGAGCATCGAGCTTCATCAAAAACGAAGCCGACGAGCTGTTTCCGCCGAGGTAGGCATCTTTCTTCCAGCCGTCCCACAGCGGCTCGTATGAACGCAGTCTTTCGTTGATATCAAGCATATACACATCCCCCTTCCTGTCGGCGTGTGCCTGTTGTATTCCAGTATGATTATAGCACGATTTTCTCTCAAGGTCAATCACTTATACAAAATTGTAAATCAAAAGCACTAATTTGTAATACTAAGTCGAAATTTTACTTGACTTTAGGCGCTTTTGGTTGTATAATCAATTATGTATGTATTAAAGTTTATTATGGTATATCCTGCCTTTTTTGAAGCATCGGCAGGAGAGACAAGGAGCTTATGAGATATGACCACCAACGTTTTGCAGCTGCTTGAAAGAAGCGCTGCGGCTTTTCCCGATAAAAAAGCTGTGACCGAAGCAGACCGCAGCCTTGACAGGACTGAGCTTTGCGCTCGAAGCCAAAGGATAGGCTCGGCGCTGATAGAGCTTTCGGGTGCAGGCGGAGCTGTCGGGGTATATATGGAAAAGGGTATCGATGCTCTGTGTGCCTTTTTCGGTGCGGTATATGCAGGCTCGTTCTATACGATGCTCAACACCGAGCTGCCGGACGCAAGGCTTGGGCAGATATGCTCGGTGCTTGAAGCCAAGTGCATAATAACCACCGACGATCTGAAAGCCAAGGCCTGTGAGCTTTTCCCCGAGACGGATATTTACACGGTATCCCAGCTTGCAGAGCATGAGATAGACGATAAGGCTCTTGAAGCTGTCCGCAGCCATGCTGTCGATACCGATCCGCTTTATGTTAATTTCACCTCCGGCTCCACAGGCGTGCCCAAGGGCATAGCTGTCTGCCACAGGAGCGTGATAGATTTCATCGGCTTTTTCACCGAGATGTTCGGCATCACTGACAAGGACGTTATCGCAAATCAGGCTCCTTTCGATTTTGATGTGTCGGTCAAGGATATATATTCCTCGATAGCCGCAGGAGCTGAGCTTGTGATAGTTCCGAGGCAGTATTTTTCGGCTCCGGCAAAGCTCATCGACTACCTCTGCGAAAACAGGATAACCACAATGGTCTGGGCTGTTTCCGCACTGTGCCTTATAAGCACTTTCCACGGCCTTGATTACAAGACCCCCGAGACCGTGAACAAGATTCTTTTCAGCGGAGAGGTAATGCCCTTCAAGCACCTCCGCGAATGGCAGAAGCATCTGCCTGACGCTCTGTATGTAAACCTCTACGGCCCTACGGAGATAACCTGCAACTGCACCTATCATATCCTCGAAAAGGACAGGGATTATTCCCAGGGCATACCCATAGGCGTTCCTTTCCCCAACGAGGACGTTTTCCTCCTGGGAGAGGACAATAAAAAGATCACCGAGGCCGGCAAGACAGGCATCATAACCGTCAGGGGAACAGCCCTTGCCCTCGGATATTACCGAAACGACGAGCAGAACGCCAAAGCCTTTGTGCAGAACCCTCTGAACAAAGCCTATCCCGAGACCGTGTATCTCACAGGAGATCTGGGGACATATAACGAGGACGGAGAGCTTTTGTTCTGCGGCAGAGCTGACTATCAGATCAAATACATGGGGCACAGGATAGAGCTTGAGGAGATCGAAAGAGCCATGGCAGCCGTTGAAGGAGTTGAGCGCTGCTTCTGCGTTTTCGATGAAAAGAAATCGAGGCTTCGCGGCTATTATGTGGGGACCATCGAAAAGAACGAGCTCCACAGCGCAATGACCGCAACGATGCCGGCCTTCATGATACCGGGCTCGATCACAAAGCTGGAAGATATAATCCTCACCAAAAACGGAAAGATAGACCGCAAAAAAACAGTGGAGCAGTTCGGAGGAAAAAAGAATGGATGAAATGATCGCCAAGATCATAAACGAAGAGAAAAATGCTTTCTATGTTTTCGATTCGTCGGTGCTGAAAAAGCGAGTCCGGTATTTGCAGGAGCATCTGCCGCCGAACGTGGAGCTGTGCTATGCGGTCAAAGCCAATCCCTTCATCCCGAAGGAGATAGAGTACGATGCGGAGCGTTTCGAGATATGCTCTCCCGGAGAAGCGGACATCTGCTTTTCTCAGAATATAGATGAAGACCGAATGGTCATCTCCGGCATTTACAAGACGCCCTCATTTATCGAGGAGCTTGTGAAAAACGGCTTCCGCGGCATCATCACAGCCGAATCGCTGACACAGTACGAGCAGCTCTGCGAGCTTTCCGAAAAATACAGCTGCCGGATCAAAGTCCTTCCGAGGCTCACCAACGGCAGCCAGTTCGGGATGAACGAAGCAGACATCGAGATGATAGTCGATTCGATAGCAGATCATCCAAGGATAGAGATATCGGGTATCCAGTTCTTCTCGGGGACCCAGAAGACCTCCCTCAAAAAGTTCAAGCGGGAGCTTGAATACCTTGACGGCTTTCTGAAAAAGCTGAGAGAGGAACACGCATTCCACGCAGCCGAGCTTGAATACGGCACAGGCTTCCCGGTGTCCTATTTCGAGGGAGAAGATCTTGACGAAGAAGCCCTGCTTGCAGGCTTTTCAGAGCTGGTGGAGCAGATGGAGTTCAAAGGCGAGATCATCCTCGAGCTCGGACGGAGCATCGCAGCTTCCTGCGGAAAGTATTACACCCGCATCGTTGATATAAAGCAGAACAAAGGCCAGGACTACGCCATGATAGACGGCGGTATGCACCACCTTGTCTATTTCGGCCAGTATATGGCGATGAAAAAGCCTGTGTTCTCGGTGGTGGGCAAGAGCGGAACTGTTCCGGACAGACAATGGACGATCTGCGGTTCTCCATGAACGATATAGTTGTCAAGCAGGCCGAACTCCCGGAGATAGAGATCGGAGACGTTATCTGCTTTGAGAATACCGGAGCCTACTGCATGACCGAAGGCATTTCGCTGTTTCTCAGCCGGGATATACCGGCTGTGTATATAACAGGAGAGGACGGCAGCGTTTACAGAGTACGCCCTTCCTTTGAAACAAAAGAACTCAACACACCAAAATACGAAAGGATGTTTTAAGAATGGAAAGACTGATAGAGATACTGGAGGATATCCAGCCCGATGTTGATTACGCAACCTGCACCGATCTGGTGGACGGACACTATCTCAGCTCCCTTGCGATAATCTCTCTTATCGCCGAGCTCGAGGAGGAGTATGATATCACTATCCCTGCGGTGGAGATCGTTCCCGATAACTTCAACTCCGCCGAGAGAATGATGAAAATGATCGAGCGTCTGCAAGAGGAGTACTGATAATGTCGCTTTGGTCGCTTCTGTTTGCGGGACAGGGCAAGTCTATGACTTCGCTGTTCTCGCTGCTCTATCTGCTGCTGTTCCTGCCGGTGTGCGTCATCATTTTTGCGGCGGTGCCGAAGAGATTCAAGAAGTATTTTCTTCTGCTGGCAAGCTACGGCTTTTTCTGGCTGATAAGCGGAGAGCTTGTGATCTATCTTGTGCTGACAACTTTCTCGGTGCATTACTTCGGCCTCTGGCTCGACAGGATACAGACGCAGATGAAGGCTCACCTGGGCGAGCTTCCCAAGGAAGAACGCAAGGCAGCAAAGCAGAGCTTTGTGAACCGCCAGAGGGGCGTTGTCACCCTTGCGGTGGTGCTGCATATCGGGCTTCTGCTGGTGCTTAAATATTCGCCCTTCTTCACCACCAACGTGAACACCCTGCTGACGAAAATAGGCGTCTCGGCACAGCTTGAGATACCCAAGTATCTTATGCCCATAGGCATATCCTTCTTCACATTGCAGGCTGTTTCCTATGTGGTCGATGTTTACCGCGGAGTTGTCAAGGCGGACGATAACATCATGCGCCTTGCACTGTTCATCAGCTTTTTCCCTCAGATAATCGAGGGTCCTATCTGCCGCTACGGACAGACTGCCGAGCAGCTCTGGCAGGTGGAGCAGATAAAGTATAAGAACCTCACCTTCGGCATCCAGCGCATAATCTACGGCATGATGAAGAAGGTCGTCGTGGCGGACAGACTCAATCTTTTCGTGCAGGGCATCTTCGATAAGAACGTGGAGTACGAAGGCGGAGTAATAGCCATCGCAGCTGTTTGCTATACCGTGCAGCTCTATATGGACTTTTCCGGTTCTATGGATGCCGTTACGGGAACAGCCGAGATATTCGGCGTGGTAATGCCCGAGAATTTCCAGAGGCCTTTCTTCTCGAAGACTATCTCCGAGTTCTGGAAACGCTGGCACATCACCCTTGGTACATGGTTCAAGGACTATATCTTCTACCCCGTGACCTCCGCCAAGAAAATGAAAAAGCTCACCTCCAACGCACGCAAGAAGCTGGGCAATCACTACGGTCCGCTGATAGCAGGAGCTATAGCTCTGTTCTGCGTGTGGCTGTGCAACGGTCTGTGGCACGGTTCGGCATGGAGCTTCATCTTCTTCGGTATGTATCACTTTGCGCTGATACTCCTGGGGAATATCCTCGAGCCCCTGGTGCAGGCTGTGAATAAAAAGCTGCACATCGATCCCAAGTGGTTCGTGTACAGGCTCTTCCAGATGATCCGCACAACGATCCTCGTCATCATAGGCGAGCTGTTCTTCAGGGCAAGGGGGATACTTGCCGGCATGAAGCTGTTCAAGAAGATAATCACAGACTTCTCCTTCACCACCCTCAACGCCGACCTTATGAAGACCCTTCGCACGGATAAGTACGATTTCATCATCGTGGGCATAACACTGCTTATGATCTTTGCAGTAAGCCTGATGAACGAAAAGGGCATATGCGTAAGAGAAGCCCTCGCAAAGAAGCACGCAGCTATTCGCTGGGCTGTTCTCTATGCGCTGATAATCTATATGATAGTTTTCGGAGCATACGGCCTCGGCTATGAGCCCGTTGACCCGATGTACGCACAGTTCTAAAGGAGGGCAGCGATGAAGATATTTGTTAAACACGTTCTGACTGCTGTCGCATTCCTCGGCGGACTTGTGCTTATGCTCTGTCTGCTCTCCTTCGCCTTCAAGCCCGACGACGATGTGGTGAACGACGGCATACATTCCATAAACGCCAACGGCATAATCGGCGAGGACGATAATACCATAGACGCTATCTTCCTCGGCGACAGTGAGATATATGCTTCCATAAGCCCCATGCAGATCTGGGAGGAGCAGGGCATACCCACCTTCTGCGTCAGCACCTCGGGACAGAAGCTCTGGTATTCCCATGACCTTCTGCAAAAGGCTCTGCGCAAGCAGTCGCCAAAGATCGTCCTCCTCGATACCGATACGATCTTCAAGAAGTTCGATTTCGACGATTCCCTGATGCACAGATTTGAAATGGCGATGCCCGTCTTCAAATACCACGACCGCTGGAAGGTCTTTGTCAAGGAAGCAGTGGGCGAGGAGCTTGACGGCAAGGATTACAACGACTACAAGGGCTACAGATATTCCGACAAGATCGTCCCCGCAAACACGGACAATTATATGAAGCCTTCAAAGTCCGTGGCGTATATCGCAAGACGGAACAAGAACTACGTCAAGGAGATCAAGGAATACTGCGACGAACGCGGCGTGAAGATCATGTTCATAAGCATCCCCAGCACAAAGAACTGGGATTATTCCAAGCACAACGCCATCGCCGAGTTGGCAAAGGAACTGGATGTGGATTATATCGACCTTAACACCCTGCGCGACGAAGTGCCTATCGACTGGAGCACGGACACCCGCGACAAGGGCGACCACATCAACTACTACGGTGCCGTAAAGGTAACCTCCTATGTGGGACAGTACCTGAAGGATACCGGCCTCTTCACCGACCACAGAGGCGAAGAAAAATACAGCCGCTGGGACAAGCTCCTCAAGTCATACAAGGCTTACGTGGACAAGCTCCTCTCCAACGGCATAGACGACGTAAAGTAACAACGAAAAACCACCCGAAGAGCATTGAGGACTGCTTGAACCGTGGGAGGAAATGGCTCAGAAATACCGCAATGTGGAGATCAGCCGTGAGGAGTATGACCAGTGGAGATATAGATATCCGAGGTCGGAGGCGGAACGTAATGAAGCTGCTTTCATTAAGTAAGGTGTGAAAAATTGGCGAAACTAAGAGGGTTTAAGTTTACTAGTAATGGATATAGAAAGGACAATATAGTTAGACGTTATCTTCTGGATAATGAAAGAAACTATCTGGAGTATGCTATATTATCTGAATCTGACGGCAGATTCTTTATTGACGATTATTATAATGGGACAAATCATCGTTATGATATTACAGATAAAATGGATGTTTTCTACAATGAAATCAAGGATTTGGGGATTGAAAAATGGAATATGAAAACATACGAATCTTCGATGTGTTGGACACCGCCAGCCGACTACTGGACACTCGAAATACATATAGAAGATATATCAGTAATTTGTAAAGGTCAAGGTACAGCTCCGGAAGGCTGGAACGAATTTTGGAAAGCATTTCATCGTATGTGTCATAATTGATAAAACAAAAAGAGCTATCCGATTCAAATACGAATCAGATAGCTCTTATCTTTTCAGACAGAATATTTATAACTGTTGCCGATGATCGAGAATTGTTGCCAAATCGTTGCCATGATAACAGTTTGATAACGGCTTTTGGCGTATTTACGCCCTATTTTTCGGGGCGTTTATTATTCCCATTCCACCGTTCCCGGCGGCTTGGAGGTTATGTCATAGACTACTCTGTTGACGTGCTCGACCTCGTTGGTTATGCGGTTGGAAACACGCGCAAGGATGTCGTAGGGGATGCGTGCCCAGTCGGCGGTCATGAAATCGTCGGTGGTCACGGCACGGAGGGCAACAAGATGATCGTAGGTGCGGTGGTCTCCCATAACGCCCACGGTCTGCACTCCCGGCAGCACAGCGAAGAACTGGCTGAGCTGGCTCTCGATGCCGGACTTCTTTATCTCGTCACGGAGGACTGCATCTGCGTCCTGGAGGACCTTGATCTTCTCTTCGGTGATCTCGCCGATTATGCGGACGCCGAGTCCCGGACCCGGGAAGGGCTGTCTCCACACAAGCTCCCGTGGGATGCCCAGCTTCTCGCCGACTTTACGTACCTCGTCCTTGAAAAGATCGCCCAGGGGCTCGATAACGCCGTCAAAGGTGATGTCCTCCGGCATCTTCACCTGGTTGTGGTGGGTCTTTATGGTCGCGGCGTCACCCTTGCCGCTTTCGATGCGGTCGGGGTAGATAGTGCCCTGTGCAAAGAAGCCGCCGTCTGCCTGCCTGCGTATCTCGTCCCAGAAGACCTTGTAGAACTGCGAGCCGATTATCCTGCGCTTTTCCTCGGGATCGCTGACCCCGCGGAGCTTCTCGATGAACTCCTTCTGGCAGTTTACGCGGACGAATCTCATATCAAAAAGCCTTGTGAAAGTCTCCTCGACGAAGTCTCCCTCGTCCTTGCGCATAAGCCCCTGATCGACGAAAACGCAGGTGAGCTGCTTGCCCACAGCACGGCTCAGCAGGCCTGCCGCGACTGAGGAATCAACTCCGCCGGAAAGCCCGAGCACGACCTTCTTGTCGCCGATCTGTTCACGGAGAGCGGCAACGGTGCGGTCGATGAAATCGTCCATCACCCAGTCGCCTTTGCAGCCGCAGACCTCATAGAGGAAGTTGTGTAGCAGCTGCTTGCCGTATTCCGAGTGAGTTACCTCCGGGTGGAACTGCACGGCGTAGATCTTTCTGTCTGCGTCTTCCATCGAGGCGCAGGGGCAGTCGTCGGAGTGGGAGGTCACGCGGAAGCCCTTGGGGGGTTCGCTGATGAAATCCGTGTGGCTCATCCATACGATGCTGCTTTGGGGGATGTCCTTAAAAAGCAGGCTGTCCGGCTCGGTGCAGCTGATCTCGATCTTTCCGTATTCGCTTTTCACGCAGCCCGAGACAGTTCCGCCGGACATATAAGCCACCAGCTGGCAGCCGTAGCAGATGCCGAGGACGGGTATGCCGAGGTCAAGTATCGCCGGGTCGTAGTGGGGCGAGGTCTCGTCGTAAACGGAATTGGGGCCGCCGGTGAAGATTATGCCCTTGTAGCCTGCGGCTCTGATCTCCTCCAGGGGAGTGGTGTAGCTTTTGATCTCGGCGAAAACGCTGTGATCGCGGACACGCCGGGCAATAAGCTGGTTATACTGTCCTCCGAAGTCGAGGACGAGGATCTTTTCATGTGACATAGGCTTCTTCCTTTTCAAAAAGATAAGCAGCGCCGAACCTCAGCGCTGCTTTTATTATATCACAGATTTTTTTGTGTTGCAAGGGGAATGTGTGAATTAGTTGGGAATTTGGGGGTATCAGGAAGAGAGTTCAGTGAGTAAGTATGTTCATATTCATACGCCTTGCGGTAATGATCTTCTCTAATTGTCTTAACTATTTTGTTTTGGAAATTGCTGCTGAGACATAGTATTTTGATTGGGATATGGCGGTTGACCATAGAAAGGTCCTCTGTTTGAAAAATCCCTTTGCTCATATTTTTGCAAAACTTTGTAGATTTTTACCAAGTAATAACCCTGAGTAAAGAATTCTATCAACAGAATAATTGATATTGCAATATATAATATTTCCATTTTAATTCTCCTTTATTTGTAATTTCTGCTTTTAGACTGCTTCAAATGTGATGGACTTTTTTATTGTTTTACTTGTTTTATCATTATGCAATCCTTCATATGATATTTTTACATCATTTTCAGTAACAGATCCGGCTACATCGTCTTTTGTCTTATCAAGTATACTTTTAATAGTTGAATCTGATATCTCAAGTTCTTTAGCAATATTCTTTACAGCAACAGTAAAACGTTCCAATAATGCAGCACCCATTTTTATCTCTAAATCTTGACCTAAATCCTTGTACTCTCCATATTCATATTTATACAGTACAGTAATTGTTTTTTTGTCAGAGGATAATGTAACGATTTTTTCGTAATTCTTATCGCCGGTTGCTTCTTCTGTAGCTTCTTTTGCGTTGTTATATGCGTCTTCAAATCTTTTTGTTTTTGAAGTGTTCTCACTTGTTTTTGAATCGCACGCGCTTAAAGAAACCATAGCAAGAGCTATCAAAAGAATAATGCTGATTATTTTTTTCATGATTTTTCACTCCTTAAAATGTAATTAAAGACTAATAATGTCTTTACTATATTGTAGCATAATGTACTTATAATGTCAACATCTTTAATGCATTTTTATATAAATTATTATAAAATAAATTAAATATATTTTCACTTTAAATTTATTGAGTTTTATATTATAATACTAAGTAAGAGTTTACGGCGGAAAAAGGGTATTCTCCGCCGCAGGCGGAGAGATACCCTTTTTCCGCACCCTGCCGAGCCGCGAAGCGGCGAGGCGGCACTAAACACGAAAGGCGGTGTAATTATGGGAAAAGTTGTTTTGACCCTCGACGAATATCGCATAAGCCGAGGGATAAGCAAGTATAAGATCATCAAAAACTGTAATCTCAGTCCTGCTCAGCTCAACTCCTACTGCAACAACAAAGTCGCCCGAATCGACCTCCCTGTGTTGGCTCGTATCTGCGATTACCTCAAATGCGAGATAAGCGATATTATAAAATATATCCCCGAAGAACAATAACAGCCTGCTGAAAAGAAAGATCAGAGGCTGCTATTTTTTTGTTGAAAAA
Source organism: uncultured Clostridia bacterium (assembly GCA_947169055.1). Classification (GTDB taxonomy): domain Bacteria; phylum Bacillota; class Clostridia; order Oscillospirales; family Ruminococcaceae; genus FB2012. The sequence continues at coordinate 2,663 of CAMVOF010000054.1, read as the reverse complement.
ATCCGCGTCCTGTGCTATAATAATACAAAGGACTGGAGGTGACACCGTGACTATAACCGAAAACGAGAATCCCCGTCTGCCGTATCTCCGGGACAAGACCTCGAAGCTCACCACTGCACCCGGCTGCTATATAATGAAGGACAAGTCGGGAAAGATAATCTATATCGGCAAGGCCAAGAACCTCCGCAACCGCGTGAGCTCCTATTTCCGTGCGTGGCAGGATCATTTGCCGAAGGTCTACAGGATGGTGTCCCACGTCGAGGACTACGATTTCATCGTCACCGACTCGGAGTTTGAAGCCCTTGTGCTGGAGTGCTCGCTGATAAAGCAGTACGCCCCGAAGTATAACATCATGCTGAAAGACGACAAGGGCTACAGCTATATCCGCGTCACCAACGAGCCCTTCCCAAGGATACAGGCCGTGCTCCAGAAAGAGGATGACGGTGCAAGATACATCGGTCCATATACGAGCTCCTGGGTGGTGAAGCAGGCCGTGGAGGAAGCGAACCGCGTCTTCATGCTGCCCACCTGCCAGCGCCGTTTCCCCCAGGATATACGAAAAGAGCGTCCCTGCCTCAACCACCACATCAAGCGCTGCATGGGCGTCTGCACCGGGAAGTTTTCCCGGGAGGAGTATAACGATATCGTCGAGCGTGCTCTGAGATATATCAAAGAGGGCTCGAAGCAGTCCGTCGAGCGGATGACGCAGGAAATGGAAGAAGCAGCCGAACGGCTGGATTTCGAGCTTGCGGCACAGCTCCGTGACCGCATCGCAGCCATCGCCAAAGCCGCCGACGACCAGAAGATAATCGACGAGGACATGAAGGACACCGACCTTATCGCCATCGCCCAGAACAGCGAAAAAGCCTGCGCAAGCGTGCTGATGTACCGCGGCGGCAGACTTATGGACAAGGCCGATCTCTTCCTCGGCGAAAAGGACGACCGCCAGCAGATGTACAGCGAGTTCATCACCGGCTATTATTCTATCCGGGACGACATCCCGAAGAATATCCTCATCGACGAGCAGCTGCCCGACAAGGAGCTCATCGAAAAATATCTCTCCGAAAAAAGCGGCAGGGCAGTGCATCTCAGTGTTCCCCAAAGAGGGCATCTCGTGAAGCTGGTGGGCCTTGCAAGGAGCAACGCTTCCGAATATCTCTCAATAAGAGTCGGCAGGACGGCAAGGGAGATCACAGCCCTCGAACAGCTCGCAAAGGCTCTCGGCCTCGAAAAGCCGCCGAGGTTCATCGAGTGCTACGATATATCGAATCTTGCTTCCTCGGATATGGTGGCAGGCATGGTGGTCTATGAAAACGGCCGTCCCTGCAAGCGCTTCTATAAGAAATTTTCGATCAAGACCGTGGCAGAACAGGACGACTACGCCTGCATGGCGGAAGTCCTCGGCAGACGGTTCAGGAACTATTTTGAAAAGACCGACGAGGGCTTTGCCACTCTGCCCGATCTTATCCTCCTTGACGGCGGGCAGGGACACGTCAACACAGTCACACCCGTTATCCGGGAAATGGGCATAGAGGTGCCGGTCTTCGGCCTTGTTAAAGATTCTAAGCACCGCACAAGGGCAGTGGCCACAGGCGGCGGAGAGATAAGCCTTTCCCAGGCAAGAGCAGCCTTCGATCTCGTTACAGCGATACAGGACGAAGTCCACCGCTACGCCATAACCTATCAGGCGAAGAAGCACAAGAAGTCCTCCTACCAGCTTGAGCTCACAAAGGTCAAGGGCATCGGAGAGAAAAAGGCTATCCGCCTGATGACCGAGTTCAAGACCAAGGACGGCCTCAAAGCCGCCACAACAGAACAGCTCGCAAAGGCAGCAGGCATAAGCCTCGAAGCAGCAGAGCAGCTTGCCGCAATTATCGCCGAGATGTGAGGCTAACGTTTTAAGTTAATAGATCAAAGACCGCACCGTGGGAAATTTTCCCCGATGCGGTCTTTTGCTTTCAGAGCGCTGCGACCTCGGCATTCACCGTGTCCTCGGTCTCAGCCATTGCTTTAAGCGTCAGATCCAGCAGCTTGTCCAGTTCCCAGCCCAACTGTTCTGCTCCGCGTTCGATCACCTCTCTCGAACAGCCTGCTGCAAAGCCCTTGCTCTTGTATTTCTTTTTCAGCGATTTTAGTTCCATATCCTTCGTGCTTTTTGAGGGTCTCATTAGAGCAGCCGCTCCGATCAGCCCCGTCAGCTCGTCGGCGGCAAAGAGCACCTTTTCCATTTCGTGCTCTGGCTTTACGTCTATCGTTGCTCCGCAGCCCACGGTTATCCCGTAGCCGTGAGAGCAGACCGTGTGGATGATATCCTCGCCGACGCCGCCTTCCCGCAAAAGCTCCGGTGCTTTAAGACAGTGTTCCTCGGGATAAAGCTCGAAGTCAATGTCGTGCAGGAGACCTGTGATGCCCCAGTATTCCGCTTCTTCTCCGTAGCCGAGCTTATTTGCGTACCATTTCATCACCGCCTCGACAGTCAGCGCGTGCTGCAGGTGGAAGTGATCCTTGTTGTATTTTTTCAGAAGCTCAAATGCGTCGTTCCTCGTTATCATTTTTCTTTCTCCTTTATACATTACTTAAATCTCTCTGCCAGCTTTTCCGCAAGTCTCTCACAGGAGTATCTCACCGGGCTGTCGGGCGAAAAAGCACAGATGTAGTTCATA
>CAMVOF010000053.1:0-13003 GCA_947169055.1 uncultured Clostridia bacterium | reverse complement strand
AAAAAAGACGGAGAGGAATACGTCGCAAGGATAAAGGAGCTTGCTCCCGACTGCATCGTCGTTGCAGCTTACGGAAAGATCCTTCCTAAAAGCGTCCTCGATATCCCGAAGCTCGGCTGCGTGAACATACACGGCTCTCTGCTTCCGAAATACCGCGGAGCAGCCCCGATACAGCGTGCAGTTTTGGAAGGCGAGAAGTATTCCGGCATCACCACCATGCTTATGGCGGAAGGCCTGGATACCGGAGATATGCTTGAGACAGCAAAGACCGAAATAGGCGAGAACGAAACAGCCTCCGAGCTCTTTGACAGGCTCTCTGTCCTCGGTGCTGAGCTTATCGTCCATACCCTTGACGAGCTTGAAAAGGGAAACCTCGTCCCCGAAAAGCAGGACGACAGCAAAGCTACCTATGCCGCCATGCTCTCAAAAGAGATGTGCCCCATAGATTTCAGCGATACCGTACAGAACGTACACAACAAGATAAGAGGTCTCTCCGACTGGCCCTGCGCAACAGCCACCCTTGCCGGAAAGAGACTGAAAATATACCACTCTGAGATAGCATCCCGCAAACCCACAGGGAAAAAGCCCGGAAGCGTCGTGGATGCAAAGAAGTTTGAGATCGCCTGCGCCGACGGATCTATCCGCTTCACGGAAGTCCAGGCAGAGGGCTCAAAGAGAATGTCAGCCGCCGATTACCTCAGAGGCCGTCCTCTTTCGGGAGATGAGATCCTTGAAGGCTGAGGGCAGCTGCACTGCAAGAGAGCTTGCGCTAAAGCTTCTTGTGGATACCGATAACAGACAGAGCTATTCAAACCTTGCCCTCGATGCAGCCCTTAAACGTGCCGGCCTCGACGCAAGGGACAGCCGCTTCTGTACAGCCCTTTATTACGGCACCCTCGAGCGGCAGTACACACTCGACCTTGTTATCGCGGACAATGTGGATAAACGCGGCAAAAAGCTTTCCTCCGAGATAAAGAATATCCTTCGTCTCGGCATCTTCCAGCTGCTTTATATGGACTCCGTTCCCGATAACGCGGCAGTTGATGAAAGCGTTAGGCTTGCGAAGAAAAACAAGAATCCCGCAGCTTCGGGCTTTGTGAACGCAGTGCTCAGAGGCTTCCTTCGCAAGGACAAGGCTCTGCCTACGCAGCCGGACAGGCTCCATGACCTCGCACTTGAATATTCCTGCCCTCCGCCTCTTGTGGAAAAATGGCTGGGCGAATACGGTGAGGATGTGACAAAAGCAATGCTTTCGGGCTCGCTGAGCGCACCGCCTGTAACGGTCTGCGTCAATACAACGAAAGCCACCCTCGAAGAAACTGAACAGCTTCTCCGCGAGGACGGCATCGAGCCCGAAAGAAACAAGTTCGCCGAAAACTTCTTGACTATCGGCAGAGGCAGCATAGAGAAAACCAAGGCTTACAAGCTGGGGCTCGTCCACGCTCAGGACCTTTCAAGCAGGCTTTGCTGCGAGGCATTGGGCGCACAGCCCGGAGAAACGGTCCTCGATATCTGTGCCGCACCGGGAGGGAAGTCCTTCACCGTATCGGAGCTTATGCAGAATAAGGGCAGGCTCCTTGCCTTCGATCTCCACGAGAACCGTGTCCGCCTCATAGCCGACGGCGCAAATAGGCTTGGTCTTGATATCATCGAAGCCTCGGTCAATAACGGCAAGGTCTTCAGCGAAAATATCCCCCTTGCGGACAGGATACTCTGTGATGCACCCTGCTCGGGTCTCGGCGTCATAAGGCGCAAGCCCGAGATCAAATACAAAGACCTCTCGGAATTTGAGAGGCTCCCTCAGATACAGTACGAGATACTCGAAACATCCCTGCGGTATCTGAGACCCGGCGGCAGGCTCATATATTCCACCTGCACCCTTTCAAGAGCCGAGAACGACGAAGTGGCGGACAGGCTCCTGAAAGAGCATCCCGAGCTTTCTCCCTGTGAGCTCGGCGGTCCGTTCAAGGGCAGCAGGGTGACTATCAGCTGCAAAGACTACGACTCGGACGGATTTTTTATAGCAGGCTTTTCCAAGAGGTGATCTTACGGTTATCAGCGATAACAACGGAAAAATCGACATTCTCTCACTGCTCCCGGAAGAGCTTGAAATGCTCATCGTGGATATGGGTGAGAAAAAATTCCGCGCAGGCCAGATCTTTTCCTGGCTCCACGTCAAGCAGGTGGATAGTTTTGACAAAATGACTGATCTTTCTGCACAACTGCGGAATCGGCTCAAAGAAAAGTTTTGTCTAAAATCACTATTTATCTGTAAAAGACTTGAATCTGCCGTCGATAATACGTTAAAATATCTTTATGAGCTTTCGGACGGCAATCATATCGAGTCCGTAGTCATGGACTACGAGCACGGAACTACCGTCTGCGTCTCCACTCAGGTGGGCTGCAAAATGGGGTGCAGGTTCTGTGCCTCGACCATAGCAGGCTATAAAAGAGACCTCCTGCCAAGCGAGATCCTCGGCCAGATCTACACAGCCGCCAAAGACAGCGGCAGAAAGATCGGCGGAGTCGTGCTTATGGGCATCGGCGAGCCTCTGGATAACTACGATAACGTCCTCTGCTTTTTAAAGCTTCTGAGCTGCGAAAAGGGAATGAACCTTTCCCTCCGCCATGTCTCTCTCTCGACCTGCGGCATCGTCCCGAAGATCAGGGAGCTTGCAAAGCTCAAGCTGGGGCTGACCCTTTCCGTGTCTCTCCATGCGCCGGACGATGTTTCAAGAAACGCCATAATGCCTATCAACCAGAAATACGGCGTTGATGAGCTTATAAAGACCTGTCGGGAGTATTTCGCTGAGACGGGCAGGCGTATCTCCTTTGAATATGCCCTGATAGACGGGCACAACGATTCCATGGAGGACGCTAAAAAGCTGGCTGATCTGCTTCACGGCTTTGTCTGCCACGTCAATATTATCCCCGTGAACAAGATCAAGGAAAGAAACTTCACTTCAAACAGGAAAAGTGCTCAGCGGTTCAGAGGATACCTCGAACAGCTTGGGCTCAACGCAACAGTCCGCAGAACTCTCGGCGCAGATATAGATGCAGCCTGCGGACAGCTCAGAAGAGAGTACGAGATCTGATCTAACAAAATCTACAGCAAAGGTGGTGAGCTGCTTGTTTATTGCTTCAAAAACCGATATCGGCCGTAAGCGCGACGAAAACCAGGACAGAGTCAAGTCCGGGTTCATCGGGGATAATATCTCCCTGTCCATAGTCTGCGACGGCATGGGCGGAGCCAATTCGGGCGGCGTCGCCAGCGAAGAGGCTGTAAATACCATATTCAAAAGGATATCAAACGGCTTCAGACCCGATGCAAGCCCCAACAGTATCCGAAACCTGATGCTCACAGCCGTACACGCAGCGAATACCATAGTGTACGAAAAGAGCAAGGAGGATATCGAAAAGAACGGCATGGGCACCACCTGTGTCGCCGCTCTGGTCTGCGGAAAGAAATGCTATATCGTCAATGTCGGCGACAGCCGATGTTACCTTATGACAGAGGGCAAGATCAGGCAGGTCACCGTGGATCACACCTACGTCCGTATGCTCTTTGAAAGAGGCGAGATATCGGAAGACGAGATGAAGACCCACTCCATGAAAAACGTCATCACAAGAGCTGTGGGAGTCGAAGCCGATGTGGATGTGGATTATTTCGAGTTCGAGCCCGAGGGCAATTTCACCCTTCTCCTTTGCTCGGACGGCTTGTCGAACTATTGCTCTAACGAAATTATTTACGGCTTTGTTTTCGGGAAGAACCTCGATAACGCCGTAACTGATTTGATAAATTATGCAAACGAACAGGGCGGAAGAGACAATATCTCAGTCGCACTGGTAGCAAATTAAAAATTGGTGTAGAACAAAACCGGAATTTAAAATAATTTAGGAGTTGAAATTATGGATTCTAACATCGGAAAGAAGCTGGACGGCCGCTATGAGATAACTGAGCTTATCGGCGTCGGAGGAATGGCCGACGTTTACAAGGCGACCGATGTTATGGAAAACAAAGTCGTTGCTGTAAAGATACTTAAAAACGAGTTCTCTCAGAACGACGAGTTTTTAAGGCGCTTCCGCAACGAAAGCAAGGCTATCGCCGTGCTGTCTCACCCGAACATCGTAAAGATATACGATGTCGGTTTCACCGATGAGATACAGTTTATCGTAATGGAGTATATCGACGGTATCACCCTTAAGGAGCTGCTGGAGCAGCAGGGCGTCCTCAGATGGAAGGATGCGCTGAAGTTCGTGGTGCAGATCCTCAAGGCTCTCCAGCACGCCCACGATAAGGGCATCGTTCACCGCGATATCAAGCCTCAGAACATCATGCTCTTCCCCGACGGCACTATCAAGGTCATGGACTTCGGTATCGCCAGGTTCTCAAGAGTTGACAGCAAGACTATCTCCGATAAGACCATAGGTTCGGTACATTATATCTCGCCCGAGCAGGCAAGAGGCGAAAACACCGACGAGCGTTCGGATATCTATTCCGTGGGCGTAGTCCTTTATGAGATGCTCACTGGCAGAAAGCCCTTCGACGGCGATAACCCTGTTGCCATAGCTATGAAGCACATCCAGGATACAGCCGTTTCCCCGAGAGAGATCATGCCCTCTATCCCCGAGGCTCTCGAAGAGATCGTACTCCACGCTATGGAGAGATCCCCTGCAAGAAGATATCAGTCCGCAGTGGAGATGATAAACGATATCAGCGCCTTCAAGGTAAATCCCTCCATCGTGTTCGGTTATAAGAACTTCGAGCCCGAGATACCCGAAAACTCCAACAAGAAGCTCCTCAAAAAGCTCGGCGACGACGATGACGACGAGGATTACGACGAGGATGAGGAGTATTACGACGACGAAGAAGACGACGATGACGACGACGAGGATACCGGCAAGCGCAGATCCTATATAATCCCCATACTGCTGGCCGTTACAGTCGCAGTCGTTATCATCGCAGCTACATCTATCGTTATCTCCCTGTTCAAGAATTTCGACCTGGCAAAGACAGGTACATCGAACGTTACGATACAGAATTTCGTAGGACAGAATTTCCAGAAGATACGTCAGGAATACAGCGATAAGCTCACCTTCAACGTTACCGAGGAATGGAACAACGACTACCCCGAGGGTACGATAATCGAGCAGTCCGTAACCAACAGATCGGTCAAGGAAGGCTTCACCCTGGACATCACCGTCAGCAAGGGCCCGAGAATGATCGAAGTTCCCGATCTCTCTATGAAGACCGAAAGCGTCGCCATAAGTGAGTTGAAGAGCGCGGGATTCATGCCCATGTCGAAACAGCAGATCGACGAAACAGGCGCAGTCCCCGAAGGACTCGTTATCAAGACCCAGCCGGCAGCAGGCGAAAAGTATGCCGCAGGCGGCCAGGTAATAATCTTCGTAAGCCAGGGTCAGGTAGAGACTCAGGTCAAGGTCCCCGATGTTGTAGGAAAGACCGAAGAAAAGGCTATCAAGCTCCTTAAGGAGAACAAGCTCGTTCCCGTTGTCGAGGAAGTTAAGCGCGAAGGCGACAAGGGCAAGGTCGTTGAGCAGTCGTGGCCTGAGGGCTCCTTCGTAGAGAAAGGCACCGAGGTCACCATCTTCGTATCCACCGGTGAGGTCGATCCTTCCACAGTAACTCTGCCTCTGCCTATGCCCAGCGGAGTAAACGGCTCTTACACCATAAGCGTCCTCATGAGCGGCAACGTCGTTAAGACCCAGAACATCGACAGAGCCGAGTCAGTTGCAGGCGAGAACGTATCCGTTGATATCTCCGGCAAGAAGATCGAGACCGTTATCATCGAGATGCAGAACAATGCTACCAAGAAGTCCGTAACCTACGCTAAGTATTCCATCGACTTCTCAAACGGCAATATAACCACAGTTCAGTCGCCTGATACAAAGGCTCTGCTGAACATCACACCTACCACCACCAAGGCGACTACCGAGAAGCCCAAGGACACCGAATCTCAGAAGCCGGTAACATCACCGCCTGAGGATTCGTCCGTTGCTCCTACTCCGCCTGATTCTTCCGAGGCAGCTCCTCCGGCAGATTCTTCCGAGGCTGCTCCTCCCGAAGAGTCCCAGTCCGGTGACGACACATCTATCGAGGAAAATCCGGAATAATGCGTGGAATGATAATCAAAGCTATCGGAGGCATCTACACTGTAGAGGCCTCCGAAGGCATTTATGAATGTAAGGCAAGAGGCGTTTTCAGGAAGAAAAACATCTCTCCCGTCTGCGGCGACAACGTCACATTTTCCCTGGAAAAGGACGGCAGCGGCGTCATCGAAGAGATAGAAGAGAGACGATCTCTGCTTATAAGACCGCCCCTTGCGAACCTCGAGCTGCTGGTCTTTGTCAGCTCCACCTGCGAGCCCAAGCCAAATTTCCTGCTCCTCGATAAGTTCATCGCCATAGCCGAGTATAAGCACATCATGCCGGCAGTGGTCTTCACCAAAGCCGACAAGCAGGACCCCGAACAGTACCTTTCTGTCTATAGGAGCGTGGGGATAACCGCGCTGTCCGTGGATAACACCACCGGCGAAGGCTGCGAGCAGGTCAAGGAGCTTATCTCCGGCAGGATAAGCGCTTTCACCGGCAATACGGGAGTAGGGAAGTCCTCTCTCCTCGGGAATATCTTCCCCGGAACGGAGTTTGCCACCGGCGAGATAAGCCGCAAGCTGGGACGAGGCCGCCATACCACACGCCATGTGGAGCTTTTCAAGCTGCCCACAGGGGGCTACGTCGCCGATACTCCGGGCTTTTCCAGCCTCGAGACCAACAGGTACGATATAATTTTCAAGGACGAGCTGGCAGATTGTTTCACCGAGTTTTCGGATCATATCGGCAAGTGCCGCTTCAAGGATTGCAGTCACACCACCGAAAACGGCTGCGCTGTCATCGAAGCCGTCAAGAGCGGAAAGATACCTGTTTCGCGACACGAAAGCTATATCGCTATGTACGAGGAAGCCAAAAATCTTAAAGAATGGGAGCACAAGAAATGAAAGCGTGTACTGTCTTCTGCGGCGGCGAGCCGGTCTCAAAACAGGTATATGACGCCTCAGCTCCGAAAGACAGCTTTCTCATCGCAGCCGACAGCGGCTATCTCCTTGCAGAGAGCCTGGGCGTCGAGCCTCAGCTCATTATCGGGGATTTCGATTCCGCTGAAAAGCCAAAGCAGGGGAATGTGGCAGCTTACCCCCCCGAAAAAGACGACACCGACCTCATGCTCGCTGTTAAAGAGGGCTTGAAGCAAGGCTGCCGCAGCTTTTATTTCTTCGGCGCAACAGGCGGCAGGCTCGACCACACCATTGCAGCTGTCCAGGCTCTTGCCTTTCTTTCCGAGCACAGCGCCGAAGGAAAGATCATCTCCGACGACACCCGGATAACGCTTCTCACCCCCGGAGAGTACGAGCTCGAAAACCTCGAAGGCTTCTCCCTCGGCATCTCCAACGAGATAATTTCCGGCTCTGCAAAGCTCTCTTTTTCCGGTGGCTTATTGCTGGTAATTAGATCAAAGCTCTGAAAAAGTGTCATCCTTGCCCTCTTTTGCATAGTATGAAAAAGATAAAGGAGGGACTGCAATGAAGATAGTAGTTGTCAGAGGAAACAAGTTCGTGTCCGGAGTTCTGAGGAAGATCTTCAAAATAAATAAGGAAACCGAACAATAAAAACAGCCCGGAAGGCTCTCGATGAGGACCTTTCGGGCTTTGCTTTTTGTGCTTATTTGTCTGCCAGCATATCGCTCATGGCGTAAAGGCCTGCCGGCTTTCCGCTGAGGAAAACAGCCGCGTTCACAGCTCCCACGGCAAATACGGATTTTGAATGAGCCTCGTGCTTCAGCGAGATAACTTCGTCACGTCCTGCAAAGAGTATCTCGTGCTCACCGACGATGGTGCCTCCGCGGATGGAGTGCATACCGATCTCCGTCTTTGTCCTCTTGGCTCTCACGGAATGTCTGTCATATACATATTTGTACTCGTTGTTGAGCTCGTTGTTTATAGCCTCCGCAAGCATTATAGCCGTTCCGCTGGGAGCATCTATCTTCTGGTTGTGGTGCTTCTCGATTATCTCGATATCATACTGTCCGCCGAGAACAGCCACAGCTTTCTTTGCAAGCTCTGCAAGCAGGTTTATGCCCAGGGACATATTGAAGGTGAAGAAAACAGGCACGCTCTCAGCTGCCTTGCGTATAGCCGCAAGCTGCTCCTCGTTGTAGCCTGTTGTCGCAACTACCACCGGCACACCGTTCGTGATGCAGTAGTCAAGCATCTCCCCCAGAACAGAGGGGTGGGAGAAATCTATGATAACATCCGGCTTCTCTTCAAGCTCCGAAAAGCTCTTATATACAGGGAAGCCAAGCTCTCCGCCGATCTTGTCGATGCCGGCAGAAACTCTGCAATCGTCTCTTCCCGAGATTATATCAGCGATCACTCTGCCCATTTTTCCGCAGGCACCGCAGATAACAACGTCTGTCATATTTATCATTCCTTTCTCAGATTTTACTCTCTTATAAAAATACAGTGCGGCGGTATCCGCACTGTATCCTTAGTTATTCTTACTTGATGAGCCCGGCCTCTCTCATGGTGGCTTCAAGCTTTTCCTTGTTCTTGTCACCCAGCTCGATAAGCGGCATACGGGGCTTGCCTGCCTTGAATCCCATAGCGTTCAGCGCGTGCTTTACGGGAATGGGGTTAACGTCGCAGAAAAGATCCTTTGCAAGCTGCTGTACAGCAAACATCTTCTTCCTTGCCTCTGCGTAGTTGTTCTCATAGCAGAGCATTGCGATCTCGTGGGTCTCCTTGGGCGCAACGTTGGAGAGTACCGAGATAACGCCCTTTGCACCCAGAGCCATGATGGGCAGGATCTGGTCGTCGTTGCCGGAGTAGATATCAAGATCGTCGCCGCATACAGCTGCGATCTGTGCGATCTGGCTGATGTTTCCGCTTGCTTCCTTGATAGCAACGATGTTCTCCACCTTCGAGAGCCTCTTGCAGGTGTCGGGAGTGATGTTCACACCCGTCCTCGAAGGAACGCTGTACATGATTATCGGCAGAGATACCGATTCAGCGATAGCAGTGTAGTGAGCAACAAGTCCGTCCTGAGAGGTCTTGTTGTAGTAAGGTGTTACCAGCAGCAGAGCGTCAGCACCCAGCTTCTCAGCTTCCTGAGAGAGGTGGATAGCATAGTTCGTGTCATTGGAGCCTGTTCCTGCGATAACGGGAACTCTCTTAGCTGTCCTCTCCACAGCGAACTTGATGCACTCGATGTGCTCCTCGTCGCTCATGGTGGAGCTTTCGCCGGTAGTGCCGCAAATGATTATCGCGTCTGTGCCGTTCTCAATGTTAAAATCTATCAGGCGTCCCAGCTCTTCGTAATTGATAGAGCCGTCATCGTTCATAGGAGTGACGATAGCTACGCCTGCGCCTGTAAAGATCGTATTCTTCATTGCGATCTCTCCTTTCATTTTAGTCTGAAACCCTGTTCGTTCAGTCAAAATAGCCCTTAGCGGCAAGCAGCTCTGCAAGAAGTACAGCACCGCCTGCGGCACCTCTCAGCGTGTTGTGAGAGAGGCATACGAATTTGTAATCATACTGCGTGTCTTCGCGCAGTCTGCCGATAGAAACAGCCATGCCGCCTTCGATCATTCTGTCAAGCTTGGCCTGAGGTCTGTTGTCCTCGGTGAAGTAATTGAGGAACTGCTTGGGAGCAGAGGGCAGCTCGAGCTCCTGGGGAACACCCTTGAAGTTCTTCCATATCTCAAGCATCTCTTCCTTGGAGGGCTTGTTCTCGAAGCTTACGAATACAGCAGCCGTGTGTCCGTCGGAAACGGGAACTCTCAGGCACTGTGCAGTGATAGAAGGCTCCGTTGCAAGTGCGATCTCGTCACCCTCGATGTGACCCCAGATCTTCAGAGGCTCCTTCTCGCTCTTTTCCTCTTCTCCGCCGATGTAGGGGATAACGTTGTCGATTATCTCGGGCATCGTTTCAAAGGTCCTTCCTGCACCGGAAATTGCCTGGTACGTACAAACAAGCGCCTTCGTTACCTTGTACTTATCCATCAGCGGTGCAAGAGCCGGAACATAGCTCTGCAGCGAGCAGTTGGACTTAACAGCGATAAAGCCCTTCTTCGTGCCGAGACGCTTTCTCTGTGCAGCGATGATCTCGATGTGCTCGGGATTGATTTCCGGGATCACCATAGGAACATCCGGCGTGAAGCGGTGAGCAGAGTTGTTGGAAACGATAGGGCACTCAGCCTTAGCGTATTTCTCTTCAAGAGCTCTTATCTCGTCCTTCTTCATATCAACTGCGCAGAAGCAGAAATCGACCATACCGGCGATCTTCTCAACATCTTCCTCAGCGTTGAGGATCATCATATCCTTCATAGACTCCGGCATCGGATCCTGAAGCTTCCACTTGGAACCTGCTGCCTCGGCGTAGGTCTTGCCTGCGCTCCTTGAGGACGCAGCGAGGCATACTACCTCAAACCACGGATGCTTGTCAAGGATCAGGGAAAATCTCTGACCCACCATACCCGTTGCACCGATGATGCCGACTTTAAACTTCTTCATACCAAAAAACTCCTTTTTCCTAAGTTTCTGCAATGTGCATTTTAGCTAAAAATGCTTTTGCATTCCGCTTTTAAATGCTCAAAACATAAAAGTTGTCGAGATATTAAAAAAACCGGTTGAAAACCGGCTCATCATACAATATAATAAGAATGTTGACACAAAAGATTTTTATGCCGATAGCACTCCATCATAAAGCATGATGACAACCGAAGCTCTGTTAAAGCAGCAGTCAGCTACAGGTTTCCAACGCCTGTGCTTCGGCGGTCTTGCCTTTCGACATCTCCCATCAGCTTTGGTGCCTATGTCATTAGTCTTTCAAATGACAGGGAGGAGCTACTCTTCGTGACCGCACCTCTATCTCTTGCAAAATATAATATCAGATATTTAGCGGTTTGTCAAGACCGTAATGAAAAAAACTTTGAATTTTTTGTAAATAACACGCATCGGAGGATAATATGCTTGATATAAAAAATATGAAAAGATCAGATTTCTATTATGATCTTCCCGAGGAACTTATCGCACAGACACCTGTCGAACCGAGAAATTCGTCAAGGCTGCTGAAAGTGGACAGGCAGACGGGGGAGATCACCCACGACCATTTCTATAATCTATGCAGCTATCTGAAAAAAGGTGACCTGCTCGTGCTCAATGACAGCCGTGTCATCCCTGCACGCATTTACGGTGAGAAAGAGGATAACGGCACATTCATCGAGTTCCTGCTGCTTGAACAGAAGGAAAATATGAAGTGGGAGATACTCTGCCGCCCCGGTAAGAAAGCAAAGATCGGCACAAGATTCTCTTTCGGCGGAGGCAAGCTCAAAGCTGAGATCACCGATATCCTCGAGGACGGCAACCGCATCGCACGCTTTGAGTGCGAGGGCAGCATCTTCGCTGTGCTCGACGAGATCGGTCAGATGCCGCTGCCCCCCTACATAAAAGCAAAGCTTGAGGACAAGGAGCGCTATCAGACTGTTTATTCACACGAACTCGGTTCCGCTGCCGCACCGACCGCAGGTCTGCACTTTACCAAGGAAATGCTTGCCGATATAGAGAGCCGTGGCATCAATATCGCCTACGTCACTCTCCACGTCGGACTCGGTACGTTCAGACCCGTCAAGGAGGATAAGGTGCTCGACCATAAGATGCACTCCGAGCATTACGATCTGCCCGAGCGCACAGCGAACCTCATAAATGAAACAAAGAAGAACGGCGGAAGAGTTATCGCTGTGGGAACGACCTCCTGCCGCACACTCGAAAGCGTTGCGACATTTAAAGGCGGCATTGTCCCTTGTGACGGATATACCGATATCTTTATATATCCGGGCTATGAGTTCAAAGTCCTTGACGGACTGATAACGAATTTTCACCTGCCCGAAAGCACGCTGATAATGCTTGTTTCGGCGTTCCTCGGGTACGAAAAAACGATGTCTGCATATAAGACCGCTGTGGAGGAAAAGTACAGATTTTTCTCTTTCGGCGACAGTATGCTCATTCTATGATGCCAACAGAAGCTGCACCGTATATGAAGAATATTTTTTCTTATGACGAATTTCTGAAAACACTTGAAAATGACGGTATCTATCCCATAGATGAAACATATTTCCGCTTCGATGACGATCCCGAGGATAAAGATCATACCCTCGGATGTCTGAGAGAGTATGACCGTCCTTACCGGGTCGGGTGCTACTGCCCCGGGCCGGCAAAAGAAATAAAACCCTGAGCAGAAAACAGAACATTTAAAGATATAAAACAGGAGACAAAGCTGTGAAGATCGAATACAGACAAGCCGGAATACCGGATGCGGAATTGCTTATAGATATTTATGATTCCGCCTTTTATGATGACTATGTCAGGTTCGGCGTATGTCCTGCCTACGGCAAGTCCAAAGAAGAAATGGAGCAGTCTATCATTGACTTTTCAAAGTTTGTGATCACCTGTGACGGCAGACCCGTCGGCTGTCTTGCCTGTCAGGAGACCGATGACGGAGTATATGAAGTCGGCTGCCTGTGCGTAATCCCTGAGTATCAGGGAAAAGGTATCGGAACAAACGCAATGAACTTTGCAAAAACGTAATTCGGCAATTGGAAAAAGTTCACTCTTGTGACCCCGATAGATAAGAAAGAAAATGTAAAGTTCTATACCGAAAAATGCGGATTTGAGATAACGTCTTATGAAGCAGACGGTAATGTAAAATTAGCACGGTTCCTTTTGGAAAGATAGCCTGACCGTGCTCTGTGAGGTGTCATTTATGGAAAATTTTATATATGTCAGTCAGGATACGGTCGATCAGCTCTCGCTGCATGACTGTGAGTGCTCAAGGCTCTGGTTTGACGGAGAGTCCCTGATCTTCGATATGGAGTGGATGGAGGTGCTGTCCTCTCATCCCGATAACCCATATGATAAGGCGCATCAGTCCACCG
>CAMVOF010000052.1:0-13456 GCA_947169055.1 uncultured Clostridia bacterium | reverse complement strand
AGAGGAGTCTGTCCGCCGAACTGAGCGATAACGCCCACGGGCTTTTCCTTCTCGTGGATAGAAAGCACATCCTCGAGGGTAAGCGGCTCGAAATAGAGCTTGTCGGAGGTGTCGTAGTCGGTGGAGACTGTCTCGGGGTTGCAGTTTACGATTATGGACTCAAAGCCCAGCTTCTTGAGTGCAAGAGCAGCGTGAACGCAGCAGTAGTCGAACTCGATGCCCTGACCTATCCTGTTGGGACCTCCGCCGAGGATCATGATCTTGGGTCTGTCTGTGTTCGAGGGGCTCTTATCCTCGTTGAGATGATAGGTGGAATAGTAGTAAGCGGCGTTCTGGGTTCCGCTTACATGAACGCCTTCCCAGGCTTCCTTAATGCCGAAGCCGATACGGGCATTGCGTATCTCCTCTTCTGTGACTTCAAGGAGAGAGCTCAGATATCTGTCGCTGAAGCCGTCCAGCTTTGCCTGCTTTAGGACAGCCTCTTCGGGAACTGCGCCCTTGTTTTTCAGCAGAGCTTCTTCCTCATCGACCAGCTCCTTCATCTGCTCGAGGAACCAGTGCTTGATCTTTGTGATCTCCCAGAGCTCTTCGATAGTTGCTCCCTTGCGGAGTGCTTCGTACATTACGAACTGTCTCTCGCTGGTGGGGAAGCGGAGCTTTTCAAGGAGCTGCTCTTTTGTGAGAGAATTGAAATCCTTTGCGAAGCCCAGGCCGTATCTGCCGGTCTCGAGGCTGCGGATAGCCTTCTGGAAGGCTTCCTTATAGGTCTTGCCTATGCTCATTACCTCGCCCACAGCTCGCATCTGAGTTCCGAGGTGATCCTCAGCGCCCTTGAATTTCTCGAAGGCCCATCTTGCAAACTTGATAACTACATAGTCGCCGTCGGGGACATATTTATCGAGAGTGCCGTACTTGCCGCAGGGTATCTCGTCAAGAGTGAGTCCGCAGGCAAGCATAGCGGAAACGAGAGCTATGGGGAAGCCCGTTGCCTTTGAAGCAAGAGCCGAAGAACGCGACGTCCTGGGGTTGATCTCGATAACGACGATCCTGCCGGTCTCGGGATCTCTTGCGAACTGGCAGTTGCAGCCGCCGATAACTTCTATGGACTCGATGATGCGGTAGCTCATTTCCTGGAGTTCTGCCTGAACATCCTCGGGTATGGTGAGCATCGGAGCCGAGCAGAAGGAGTCGCCGGTATGAACGCCGATAGGGTCTATATTTTCAATGAAGCAGACGGTGATCTTGTTGTTGTTTGCGTCTCTTACGACCTCCAGCTCAAGCTCTTCCCAGCCGAAGATACATTCCTCAACGAGCACCTGTCCCACAAGGCTGGCCTGGAGACCTCTTGCGCAGACTATTTTCAGCTCGTCAACGTTATATACCATACCGCCGCCGGCACCGCCCATTGTATAGGCAGGACGCAGAACAACGGGATATTTGAGCTCTTCAGCGATCTTGACAGCTTCCTCAACGCTGTATGCAACGCGGCTCTTGGGCATCTCAATGCCGAGAGCGCTCATGGCGTTCTTGAACTCTATCCTGTCCTCGCCGCGTTCGATAGCATCAACCTGAACGCCGATGACCTGCACGCCGTACTTGGCAAGCACGCCTGCCTTGTCGAGCTCGGAGCAGAGGTTGAGTCCGGACTGTCCGCCGAGATTCGGCAGCAATGCGTCGGGACGCTCTTTTTCGATGATCTGTGTGAGCCTGTCGAGATTGAGAGGCTCGATATAGGTGATATCCGCAACGTCGGGGTCTGTCATGATCGTTGCGGGGTTGGAATTGACAAGAACTATCTGATAGCCAAGGCTTCTGAGGGCCTTGCACGCCTGTGTTCCGGAATAGTCAAATTCGCAGGCCTGTCCGATGATGATAGGACCCGAACCGATGATAAGTATTTTGTTGATGTCTTGCTTCTTTGGCATACAAAAATCTCCCGTCCTCATTATTAAAGGTCAAAAAATCCCTAAATTATATGATAACATATTTCTGCCCGAAATGCAATATAAAAATATAATTGTTCATTTTTATTTATCATTTTTCGGAAAGCTCATTTTTTTGCGAAGGTCTTGAATTATGAGGTAAAATATGGTATAATATCTTTACACTGCCGCAGAAAGGCGGTGCTTTCCACAAGGAAGGAATGATCTTATGAGCGTAAACAAGGCTGAGGAGAGCAAGACTGTCTCTCCCCTGCTTAAAAAGAAGCTGTTTCTCTATCTGACGGAGTTTTTCTCGGGCATGAGCGTGATGGCTGTGGAGCTTGGGGCAAGCAGGCTGCTGGCTCCCTATTTCAGCTCTTCGCAGATAGTTTGGACGATAATCATAGGGACTATCATGATAGCTATGGCTCTCGGAAATTACTACGGCGGCAAAAGTGCCGACAAGGATCCCGACCCCGACAGGCTCTACAAACGGATGCTTATCTCGGCTGTGTGGATAGCTGCGATACCCTTTGTGGGGAAGCTGGTGATACTCGGAGTCTCGGCTCTGCTGATAGTCACCATAAGCACGAATTTTCTTATATGGGCGGCATTCCTCGCCTGCATGATAATCTTCGTCTATCCCCTGTTCCTGCTGGGTACCGTGACCCCTTCCCTGGTCAAGTACACCACCGACAGCCTTGAGGACAACGGCTCGACAGTCGGCACCCTCGGAGCCTTCAACACCATTGGCAGCATAATCGGAACCTTTGCGCCGACATTTATTACTATCCCGGCTGTGGGCACTTCTATCACGTTCCTTATCTTCTCGGGTGTCCTGCTGGCACTCGGGGTGATATATTTCATCTCCTGCAAGAGATGCAGGATAAGGATAGGCGTCTGCACCGCACTGTTCGTTGCCTGCTGTGTCCTCAGCACTTCAATAGGCTTTGCCTTCTGGGAATCAAATCTGGTCTATGAGGGCGAGAGCATCTACAACTACTTGCAGGTGAACGAGGACGAACGCAAGCTGGCGCTTTCCACCAACGTGCTTTTCGGAGTGCAGTCGGTGTATATGAAGGACGAGGGTCTGACAGGGCTTTACTACGACACGGCTATGGCTGCTCCGCTGATGAGCAAGGGCGGAGAGCAGGCTTCCATGCTGGTGCTTGGAATGGGGACCGGGACATACGCCAAGCAGTGTATGCACTACTTTCCGGAGATGACGGCGGAGGGCGTTGAGATCGACGAGAAGATAACCGATCTTGCCCACGAATACTTCGAGCTTGACGAAAGCGTGAAGGTCGTCACCTACGACGGCAGGGCTTATCTCAACGGGCTGAAAAGCGGCTCGGATAACGAATACGATGTCATTATGGTGGACGCATATCAGGATATAACCATACCCTTCCAGATGTCAACGGTGGAGTTCTTCCGCCTCGTTTACGACAGGCTGAAGCCCGGAGGGGTCATGGTGGTGAACATGAATATGCAGTCCGAGAGCGAGGACGGCATAAACTACTACCTTGCGGACACCATTAGCAGCGTCTTCGACGGGGTCTGCACCTCGGACGTTGAAGGAACCAGCAACCGGGAGCTTTTTGCCTTTAAGGACGAAGGAGCTCTCGACAGGTTCAGGATAAGGACGCAGGCGCTGACAGACCCGGATCTCAAGACCTGCATGGAGGATGTTTATTCCTCGCTGGAGGAGTATGAATCCGGCGGCCGGATACTGACGGACGACAAGGCTCCTGTGGAGTTGCTGGGCATGAGGGTCATCGACGAGATGATCTCGAAAGAGCTGGAGCATTACAAGGAAGTTTTCAAAGAGAAAGGCATAAAAGGCCTGCTGGAAAGCTGAAAAAAAGCATAACAAAACCGCACGGAAAAAGCACTTGGCTTCTTTCGTGCGGTGATTTTTTTATTCAGCGCATCTCTGCAACTATGCAGGTGACGTTATCCATTCCGCCGTGGGCGACTGCACAGTCAACAAGAGTGCGGCAGGCTTCGGCGGGCTCGCTTTTAAGTATCTCTGCGATCTCGTAGCCCGGCACCATATCGTAAAGGCCGTCGCTGCAAAGCAGGAGCTTCCAGCCCTTTTCCACTCTGAAAGGCCTGTAGGGCTGTGCCGAAAGTCCGTCGTTGTTCACATCTACGCCTAAGAAAAGCGTGAGCTTATGGCTGTCGGGGCCTGTCATAGCTTCCTCGTAGGAGCAGATGTTGGACTTGAACTTCCTCATGCCGAGGGTGTGATCCTCGCTTATCTGCACAAGCTTTGTGCCGTTGAAGGCATAGAGCCTGCTGTCTCCGAGGGAATAGGGATAGACCACGTCGTTTTTGAAATACGCCAGGACAAAGGTGCTTCCTCCGCGCCTTGATTCGGTGTTGCCGATGGTCTGGCATATCTCGCTGTTTGCGCTTTCTATATAGCGGTTGACCTCGTCGAGGAGATCGGCTGTTCCGGTGTTTTTCAGATTCTCGAAGAGAAGGCCGCAGTGTTTAACGGCAATATCGGAAGCCACTTCTCCCATAGCCTCGCCGCCCATACCGTCACAGACCTCCAGCAGCAGACCGTCCGAGGGCATTATCTCGCTGAAGCTGACAACATTGTCCTCGATCTTTCTGGTATATCCGTTCACGAAGAAGTTGTCTTCGTTATTTGGTCTTACCGCTCCGTTATGAGAAAAGACAGCAACGCTGAGACAGGATGCCGCAGCTGTTTCGGACACTGCGTTTTCAGGAATATTGCTCATCAGCTGTCCCCCTTATCAGGAATCGTGGTTCCTCAGCTTGAGGCTGAGTATGGTTATCAGATAGCAAACCACGGTAATAAGTATGATGCAGCCCCACGCCTTGAGAAGGTTGTCGATGTCGTGGGCATAGGCTTCCTTGAAATTCTTGTCATCTGCTGCACCGGGCATAATTATTCCCTTTTGTGCGAGCTTGATCTGTGTTTTCGTTCTAAGCTTCAGGATATTTCCTATGGCGCCGAAGGCTCTCATTCCCCACTTACTGAAAGTAATATAGGAAATGACCTTTGACGCACCTTCAAGGACAAAGAGCACGCCGCTCATTATCAGCTGGACGATGAGGACGAAAGGCATTATCGTCATAGCTGTGGTGGCGGTGCTGGCTATGGCGGAGATCATAAGTCCCATCATATCCGCGCCGAAGGTGAGGAGCAGGATGGTAAGAAAGCACTCAATTGCAGGCGTACCCGAAATGATAAGTCCGCTGCTGTTGTAGTTGATGAAAATGAGGGAGATGCCGAAGATTATCAGAGACTGTATGAAGCAGATCACGAACTGCCACATCGCGTGTGCAGTAACATAGGCCGCCATACTCATTCCCGAACGGTACTCGGCTCTGATTATCTCATGCTCCTTGCAGATATTCTGGATGGAATTGAATATTCCCAGCCAGATAGCAGCCGAAGCAATGGTGAAGAAGCCCGACTGTGTATCTTCAAATGTATCGAACATATTCTTGCCGACAACATAGGAAGCGATGAAGCCGATGATCGCGGCAAAGGCAAGGAACTTCACGAATTTTTCCTTTACGGCGATACGCACCAGCTTTTTGAAATATACTATTGTTTGGGTCTTGAAAGCGACATCATTCATGCCGCACACCTCCGATCATAGCGTTGTACTTATTGATATACATATCTGCGAGGCCCTTGCCGCCCTCTTCGGGAGGATTGATCTCGATCATTATATCCTGGAGCCTTTCGACTCCGAAGAATCTCAGCGCATCGTCGGAAGTGCCGAAGAATGCAAGGTGTCCTGCTCTGTCAACGGAGTTTCTCGCAAGCACGATGACTTTCGTGAAGAGGGACTTCACGACGCCGTTCTCCACAACGGAAGCATCGTCGGGCTCGTGGGAGATGACCATAACTATCCTGCCGTCGTCGGCAATGCCTTTAAGAATTTCCATCTGCTGGCTTCTTGAAGCGGCATCGAGGCCGGAGTCAGGCTCGTCGCAGATGAAAACTTTCTGGAAGCCTATGAGCTGGTTGGCAACGGAGACTTTCTTCTGCTGTCCGCCGGAGAGGTTTCCGATGAATTTATCAGCGTGCTCCTTGATCCCGACGTGCTCCAGGACTTCCTCAACTTTCTGAACCCTCTCGGCTTTGGAATACTTGCTGCCGAGCTTTATCTCAGCGGTGTCCAGCAGAGTGTTCCTTACGGTATCGTTGGTACGCAGGGTCAAGAACTGCGGCACCATTCCTATCTGGGATTTGAGATTCTTGAAGTTCTTGTAGAGGTCCTGACCGTTCAGGATTATCTTTCCGTCGGCCTTGCTCTCGCCGAGGATAGCTTTGATAAGGGTCGTCTTTCCTGCACCGGAGCCTCCGAGGATAAGCACGAAGTCGCCGTTCTGGAAGTTTGCGTTGATGTCCTTGAGCAGGAGCTTTCTTCCGCCCTGGACACGCTTTTCGCGTATCATAACGCTCAAGGATGTGCTGAGCTGCTGCTCTACAGCGCTGTTATAGATGAACTTGTCTCCCAGAAAGATGAGGGTGGTGTTGGCAATTCTTACAACGTCGTAATTATAAAGCTCGGTGTCGCGGTTTATCTCGACGCCGTTCACGCCCACACCGTTGGTGCTGTTCTCGTCTCTTATGAACACTCTCGTGCCTGCACGGAAAAGCGTTGCATGGTGTGCAGAGGTCATAAGGTCGCCGAGAGTGAGGTCACAGCCCGGAGCTCTGCCTATGGTTATCTGGGGCCTTGCTCCGAATTCAAAGACCTTCCATTTCTCGTCGAGACCGAAGGTCTGGCTGAATATCATCAGCACGGCATCGGAATGGGGATTTGTCAGGTTGTTCTGGTCGATTCGGATAATATCACCGTCGGAGAGCATCGCGGCATAGGAGCCTCTCTCGTTGCACTTCTGCAGCTTCTGTCCGTTGACGAATGAACCGTTCAAGCTGTTGTTGTCGATATAGTAATACTTATCGCCGGCCTTGTCGTAGGCGAACTCGCTGTGTCTGCGGCTCGCAATAGAGGACACCAGCTTTATGTCACAGGTAGAGCCGGGGAACTCTCTGCCCACGGTCATATTGCCGTTGAGCTTTATAAGCTTCGGCACATGGGTCTTGTCGAGGATAAGAAGCACGTTATCCTTCTTGGGCTTCGGCTTGTAGTAAACAGTTTGATTAAGCTCCAATTCTTATCTTCCTTTCGGTATCATTTGAAATCCTGTTCTATCAGGTCATTGCTGTCCAGCTTCTTCGGAGCGTCGATAGTCACTTCGGTGATGTTTACGCCGAGACACTGGAAGGAAACGCCCTTGCTTTCGGAGGCGAGTATCTTCTTTACGCACTTTGCCGAAAGGTTGAAGGTGAGGGTCTTTGTGTTGTCCATCCTGATATAGAACACACCGTCGTCGCGTATCACGGCGTGCTTCGAGAATTCATATTCCTCGTCATTATCGAAGAGATCGCCGTATTCTCCCACGGGAACGCCCTTGATATAGGAATCGTTGTTGGTATAGAGGTTGTCGTTGGCATTGTATTCGAGGATTGACACAAGGTATTCCGAATAAACATTATAGGGTTCCACATCGGCGGTATCCAGCTCTATGGTTATGGAGCAGCCGTCCTCGTCGTAGCCCTTGAAATATCTGTCGGGGATACAGTTTGAGGTCTCCGAATCTATCTTGAAGGTGGAATAAGCGGAGTCGCCGTCGTAGTTCACGGTGCCCTTTATCGTGTATTCCTTCGGACCTGCCAGCTTGGGATTGACATACAGCGCAACGAAAAGCAGCACTGCCGCAACGATGATAGCAGTTATCAGCAAAAGGAATTTCTTCTTGCTTTTCAGCTTAACTGCTGCCGCAGCTGCCGGAGCTGTCTGAGGATACTGGGCATTGCCCTGCCTTACGGGCGGGACTGTTCCTCTCTGCTGAGGGTACTGCGCCTGGGGAGGGATGTTCTGCCTGATAACAGGCTGCTGCACCGAACCCTGCTGATAAACAGGCTGTCTTACAGAGCCTTGCTGCTGCATCGGAGGTATCTGCTGCACGGGTCTGTTCACCGAGCCCTGATAGCCGGGCTGCACAGGAGCGTTCTGACGCATGGAATTGCCGGCATAGACCGTTGCTGCGGCAGGCATAGAAGCCCGCTTGGGAGCCGAGCCTATCTGGGTATAGGTGAAATTATCGCTTCTTAAAGCCGAGAGAACGTCGGCCATATTCTGGAATCTGTTCTCGGGTCTGTACTCGCAGCATTTCATTACAACTGCTTTCAGCTTGGGAGAACCGTTCTTCGGAGGAGGGAAAGGCTTTCCTGCAAGCCTGTCAACAACAGCCTGCTCTATCTGGTTGAGGTTGGACTCCGGAGTTACAAGAGGGAGCCTGTTCTCGTTGAGAAGATAGTAGAGGGTTATGCCGTAGGAATATATATCAGCTGTCTTTGAATAGTTCTTGTTGCTCTTCGTTACCTGCCAAACCTCGGGAGCTATGAAGGGCTGAGTTCCGGCAAGGGTGGAATAGCTGCTGGAATCCATCTGCTTTGAAACGCCGAAATCTCCCAGATAGAACACGTTCTTTTCGTCGAGATAGATATTGTCCGGCTTGATGTCGCGGTGGAGCATATTGATCTCGTGCATGGAA
Source organism: uncultured Clostridia bacterium (assembly GCA_947169055.1). Classification (GTDB taxonomy): domain Bacteria; phylum Bacillota; class Clostridia; order Oscillospirales; family Ruminococcaceae; genus FB2012. The sequence continues at coordinate 4,916 of CAMVOF010000052.1, read as the reverse complement.
TTGAGAGCCATGCCTATCTGATAGGAGAGCTTCTCGATGCTCAGGTCGTCCATAACGCCGTTGCGCTTAAGGTGGTCCGGCAGAGATTTGTAAAGCTCCATCCTGATGAGGACGTCGAAGCCTGCCACCTCGCCGTTGTCGTCATAGACGTCTCTTATGGCATGGGCAAGGCAGTGAACAAGGTTGCTTCTTCCCTTGAGCTTATACATATTCTTGATCTCTTCGGCAACAAAGCGCTTTTTCTCGTCTATGTATGCCTGTTTTCTTTCCTTGGAGACCATTTCGTTCTCAAGGCTGATCGAGATTATTTTAACGGCGGAATATGTTACCACTCCGAGAAAGTCCTGTTTCAGCTTATAGACCTTGCCGAAATTTCCGCCTCCGATATAGGAATCCTTATACCAGTTTTCCCAGAGAGGCTCATAGGATTTCAGTCTGTCGCCTATTTCAAGCATAATTTCACCCCTGATATGTTAAGGCAACACCGTACAACACGCGGCTAACGCATCTGACGCACAGGGGTCGTGCGTTGTTGCCTTAATGCTTAATCTTCATACGTAAGCCATCGCTCTTGACCAAGCTACAGCCTATATAATTATACTATAAAAGAACTGAAATGTCAATCATTTTGAGACGGAAATTCACGGAAAAGAGCTTTTGGTTTTCTGACTTCGGAAGCTGTCCGGCAGCGGCAGAACAGACGGAAGAAAAAGGCAGAAAAAGCCTCTTTGAAAAGCCTTCGTAGAATACTCTTTTGCATTTTAATATTTTCATATGACAAGCTGAACAAAAGAAGCCTGCGGCGTTTGGCGTTTTGCCCAAAAAATTGCCAAAGTTAAATAAATTGCGGAAAACAGGTAGATTTTTCGGATGAAATGTTGTATCATTAAGCTGAGAGAATACAGACCTGTTAAGGTTTATTATTTTTGCAATTTGGAAGTGATATCTTATGCGCGAGAAAATGCTTTTCTGTGATAAATGGGAATTCTGCAAATGCCCTGTGGGAACGGACTATGACAGTGCCGTAAACTGGCAGGCTGTCCAGCTTCCCCACGACTGGCTTATATACAACACAAAAAACCTCTACGAGACCTCCACCGGCTGGTACAGGAAGACTCTTACCGTGCCCGACGACGGGAAACAGACCCTGCTCTGCTTTGAAGGCGTGTACATGGACAGCACGGTCTATGTCAACGGCGAAAAAGCCTTTGAGTGGAAATACGGCTACACAAGCTTTGAGGCTGACATCACCGACTTCCTCCGCAGCGGCGAAAACCTGATAGCCGTCAGAGTTGATTACAGGTCTCCGAATTCCCGCTGGTATTCGGGCGCAGGCATCTACCGCAAGGTATGGCTGCTAAGACGCGAAAGCACACACATCCTGCATAACGGTATCTATATCTCTGCCGGCACGGATGGTACCGTTCACGTTACGGCCGAGACTGAACGCCCGGAAAGCGAAAGCGGCAAGGAGCTCTGCATCCGAACAGTCATCACAAGGCCCGGAGACAGCGAAATTCTTGCCGAGGCTGTTTCTCCCTGCGAGGAAGCAAAAGCCGAAAGCCTGCCTCCCGAGATAGTTCGCAGCGGTCAGCTCTACACCGTGAACACCCAGCACCTGAACGTCGAAAGGCCGGAGCTTTGGGACATCGACGACCCCAGGCTCTATCTCTGCACTGTCTCCCTGATGCGCGGCGATGAGATCATCGACGAAGAGTCTGTCCGCTTCGGTTTCAGGCAGGCGGAAATGACCTGCGACAAGGGATTTTTTCTCAACGGCAAGCATATAAAGCTGCACGGTGTCTGCGAGCACCACGACCTCGGAGCTCTGGGAGCCGCATTCAACAAAAGCGCCATGGTGCGCAAGCTGAAGATACTCCGCAGCATAGGCGTCAACGCCATAAGGACGAGCCACAATCCTCCTGCTCCCGAAATGCTGGACGCAGCGGATGAAATGGGCTTCCTTGTGCTGGACGAGTTCCTCGATATGTGGGAGCTTAAGAAAACGGAATACGACTATGCGAGGTTTTTCCCGGAATGGGTACGCAAAGACGCAGCCTCGTGGATACGCCGGGACAGGAACCACCCCTGCGTTTTCGGCTGGAGCATAGGCAACGAGATATACGACACCCACGCCTCGGCGAGAGGCCAGGAAATAACGAGCCTGCTCAGATCGCTTGTGGAGCTGCACGACCCGAGAAAGAACGGCTTTGCGACCATAGGCTCCAACTATATGGCCTTTGAGAATGCACAGCGCTGTGCGGACATACTCAAATACGCAGGCTACAATTATTCAGAAAGGCTTTACGAGAAGCATCACAGCGAACACCCCGACTGGTGCATCTACGGCAGCGAGACTTCCTCGAAAGTCCAGTCCAGGGGGATATATCACTTCCCTGCCGGCAGCTCCATTCTCTGCGAGGACGACGAACAATGCTCGGCTCTGGGAAACAGCTCTCCTGCCTGGGCAGCAAAGACCTGGGAGGAGAATCTGCTCCCCGACCGTGACCTGGAATACTGCGCGGGGCAGTTCATCTGGACAGGCTTCGACTACATCGGAGAGCCCACGCCTTACTCCACCAAGAACAGCTATTTCGGTCAGATCGACACCGCAGGCTTTTTAAAGGACAGCGCTTATGTATATAAGGCTGTGTGGACAGACTGCGAGACCGACCCATTCATACACATCTTCCCCTACTGGGACTTCAACGAGGGCGAGGAGACAGACGTTCTTGCAACGACCAACTGCCACAGGGCAAAGATATTCTTCAACGGCGAGGAGATAGCAGACAAGGTCTTCGGAGACAAGCCGACGGAGCTGACCATACGCACAAAGCTGCCCTATACCAAGGGTGAGCTGACGGCTGTCGCATACAACGAAGACGGGAGCGAAGCCGCAAGAGACACCCTGCGATCATTCGGAGATACGGCGGAGCTTCGCCTTACCGCCGACAAAACAGAGATAAAAGCAGGCTCGGAGGAGCTTGTGTTCATCGAGATAGCCGCCTTTGATAAAAACGGCGAATACGTTGCAAATGCCAACAACCGCATTTTCGTCGAGGTCAGCGGTGCCGGAAGGCTCGTGGGACTCGACAACGGCGACTCCACAGACTACGAGCAGTACAAGGGAACATCCCGAAGGCTTTTCTCCGGCAAGCTGCTGGCGATAGCTGCGCCTGTCCGTGAAAGCGGTGAGATAACTGTCAGGGTCAGCTCGCCATCGCTTCCAGACAGCGTCCTCAAACTGAATGCAGTTCCGGCAGAAGCCGCAGAAGGCATTGAATTCATCGACGAATGCAGGCCTGCTCTCCCCGACTGCCCCGACGACAAGACTGACATACCCGTAAGAAAGCTGGAGCTTTCGGCAGAGGACAGGCTGTTCCTTCCCGAGAGAAAGGCTATCCGGGTAAAGCTCAGGATACTTCCCGAAAACGCGGCTTACAGCGATGTCGAATTCAGGATGACCAACGAAAGCGGCATCGACAGCAACCTTGCAAAGATAACCGGACAGGATGCCGAGGGCGTGACTGTGGAAGCCTTGGGCGACGGCGAATTCTATCTCAGAGCCGTTTGCCGCAGCGGAACGGACAAGATAAGGCTGATTTCTCAGCTGCATTTCAGGGCAGAGGGTCTCGGCTGTGCCCTTACCGATCCCTATGAGTTCGTCACAGGCGGACTTTACACAGTCTGCGGCGGCAACGTCACCAACGGCATACAGCACGGTGCTGCCATAGGGCACGGAGGCGGCTGGTTCGGCTTCGAGAACGTTGACTTCGGCAGCATCGGCAGCGACAGCATAACGGTACCGCTGTTTGCCAACTACTCGACCCCTGTCGGCATCAGGATCTACGACGGCATCCCCGGAGAAGGCGGCGAGCTTATCGGCGACTTTGTTTACGACCTTAAGCCCAAATGGCTCACCTACCAGCCGATGACCTTCAAGCTGAACAAGGCACTTACAGGCGTACACACGATAGTCATCCAGTCCGATCTGGCTTATGACGTGCAGGGCTTTGTCTTTGAAAAGAGGAAGAAGGAGAATGCCGAGCTGGGTGTTTCCGTTGTCGAGAGCATCTACGGCGACAAATTCACAAAAGCCGAGGATAAGATAACAGGCATCGGCAACAACGTAACTGTCGGCTTCGGAAAATTCAGCTTTGAAACTGCTCCGAAGAAGATATACATTACGGGACGGTCTGCTCTGCCGATCAACAGCATCCACCTGATATTCAGCTTCCCCGACGGCACGGAAAAACGTGTCCTTGCTGAATTCTCGCAGGCTGAGGACTATACCGAGAGAGCCTTCTCCCTTGAAGGCATAAGCGGAAAGACGAGCTTCTCAATGGTGTTCCTGCCGGGCTGCGACTTCGATCTTAGGTCCATAAGATTTTCCGAATAAAAGACAAGAGCCCGAAGGCAGATCACCTTCGGGCTCATTATATTACTGCTTTATTTCTTTATGAATTCCCCTTGATCCTCGACGACCTCGAAGCTTATCTCGAATTCCTCGAAGGCTCCGTTTTCAAGCATACGGTATATATTTGCCGTCATGGTATCTCTGGGCTTTTTGGAGGAAAGTATCTCCGCCACCTGATCGGTGGAGCTTACAGCCTCGCCGTCCAGCTCGGTTATTATGTCGTTCTTCTGGAGCTGGGTGTTTGCGATGTCGGCCTTTGCGTCGATAGCCACGATCATAAGTCCGGGCTTGATGTCGTACATCTTGGCGGTCTCTTCGCTGATGGCATAATAGGTTATGCCGATACGGGGTTTATCGGGAGTGTAGCCCTGCTCGATGAGCTTTTCGATCACGGGCTTTGCAGCCTCTATGGATATGGCAAAGCCTATGCCCTCGTATTTTTTGGAGGCGAGCTTCGAGCTTGTGATGCCGACCACCTGACCCCACATATTAAAGAGCG
>CAMVOF010000051.1:0-13463 GCA_947169055.1 uncultured Clostridia bacterium | reverse complement strand
CCAAATTTTCCTTGACTGGCGCCAGCCAGCCTGCGTCAAATTTAGGCAATCTGACAAAAAACTGGACGGCGCATCTGACGCACAGGGGTTGCACGGTATTGCCTAAACGAAAACAGACAGATGCTTTTTTCATTTTGCATCTGCCTGTTTTTTATAGCTTGTTATTTTTCAGATCGTCTTTCCGTCAGAAAGAAAGGGAATAATCCCAGATGCCGATGAGGTTGATGACGCCGCCGAAGGTCGAAATGGTCAGAGACTTGTTGTCCCTTGTGTAGGTAAGGCCGAATTCGTTCTCGTCATCGGGTTCGCCGAGAAGCTCCTTGGCCTTTTCGGCGGTGTCTCCCAGCTTCAGTCCGCAGGCAAGAGCAGCATCTGTGCCGGGTGTTATCTCTTCCGAGATGCTGATAGAGATGATAGTGCCCTCGTAGTTCACCTGGATGTCAAGGCCGGGATAGTGATAAAGCTGAAGATCCTGAGCGTCGCCGTTCTCTGTGCAGGGCGTTACCGTGTCGGAAGGCATAGCTTCATTGCCAAGCTGATCCTTTATGGCCTCGAAATTGTCGCCGGTAGTAAAGGCAGCTCCGTTGAAGGTAACAGCTGTCTTTTCGTCATAGGACATTTCCCCCGAAGGATCGGAGCCGCCGTTGTCGTCGGAACTGCCTTCAACCCGCAGAGAACCGAGAACAGCCTTTGCCTCAGCGCTGTCGAAAGCAAAGCCCACGCCGGAAACTCTAAGGAATTTTCCGCCGGTGCTGCCGTAAAGCTCGAAGCCCATGGACATCTCATTGCCGTACTCAAAGCCGTTCCATTCGATGCCTGCGATCGTTGTTGCAGGAAGGTCCTTCTGGTTCAGGGTGTAGGTCTCCTTGTTGTAGTTGTACTGTCTCTGCTGAGTAGCTTCATCCTCGCACTTGAACTGGAAATAGCTGAAATCGGATTTCTTCACAGAGCAGATGTTTACGTCGTTGTCGTCGAAAGCATCGCCGCCTCTGAGCGTCCAGCCCTCGGGAAGCAGGAAGGTGTAGATCCCCCAGTTGGTGGTCTCGCCGGTGATCTCTTTGTTCTCTTCGGGCTGAGACTCGTCCGCGGCAGACTCCTCGGGCAGAGACTCTTCTGCCGGTGCAGCCGTGGTCGTGGTGCTCTTGCTGGAATCGGACTTGTCCGAGCTGTCGCTGCTGCCGCAGGATGCCAGCGAAAGAGTCATCGAAGCCGCAAGCAAAAGTGCCGCGGTCTTTGTAATGATATATCTTTTCATCAAACTTTCCTCCGTTTTGAAATTTTTTGGAGCCGCTCTCCAAGGCTTGATTATATCACGCAGGGGGCTTTTTGTCAAGAAAGGGCGAAAAGCGTCAGCGTTTCTGCTTGTGGCAGCTGCCTCTTACGGCACAGCCCTCGCAGCCGCAGCTGCATGAGGACTTGCCTTTTCTCCTGTTCCTTATCATGGATGCGATAACGGCCGCAAGTATCAGGATGAGCAGCAGCGAGATCACGATGTTTGCAATATTGTTCTCTATCCATTCAAGCATACCGCTCTCTCCTTTCTGTCTTAGCTGACATTATTATAGCCGTCCTGACTGCGGTTGTCAAGGGAGGGAAGTCCGTTCAGTGCTCGCGGCCGTTTGAAAAATCATATTGATTATTAAGGCAAAGTGTGTTACAATGAAAAAGACCCGACAGGGTACATAATATCAAAAAGGAACAAAAATGACAGCTATGAAAAAATACATCATCCTGCTGGCGGCAGTGCTTGCGCTTGCTTCCTGCGGCAGCTCGGACAGCTCCCAGAGCAAAGCGGACACTTCTGCTTCCTCTGCACAGGAGACCGAGACAACGACCACAACTGCCGCTGCCACAACAACTACCACGACAACAGCCGAAACGGCAGCTCCCGAGGAAAGCTCGGAGGATGAAAGCACACCCGATGACAGCTCGGAGGGAAGCTCTTTCAATACAGTTGAGGAAATGGAAAAAGCCTCCTACGAGGCAGAGGGCATACTTTCTTCTCCCGAGGACATCGGGCTTTACGACATCACGGGCTACGGAGCGGATTTCGCCTTTGACTACGGCGGCGAAACGTTTTACGCCTACTACACCCCCGACAACTGGAAGATCGTCGATTCCTACAGGATCACGGCTTTCTGCGATATGGAGATCATCTGCGAGGCTCTGAAAAACATCTATCCAATTCACGGCTCGGATATGGAGTCCTACCGCGAGCCCGAGGATATGGCTTACGAATGGCTCCAGCACAACATCGCCTATGAGATACTGCCGGAAGACGTGCCATGGAAGGAACGGGCAAAGGACGTTGACATCGACCCGAGCGATCAGGGGCTGAGCCTCTACGACATGATAATAAAGAAGATGTAAAAACCAACACGGCGAGGACTTTTCCCCACCGTGTTTTTTTGTGTCACGTTCAGTATAAGAGCTTGTCGAAGACCTGTCCGCCCTGGGATATCCTGATCTTTCCGCCGGAGGCACGGATGTCCTTTTCCTCGGCGATAACGTTCACGCTAAGCTCCGTAGAGATCGCCGCGTTGCAGTCGATGTCCGTGAGGTTCAGCCTTGTACCGCCGCTGAGCCCGCCGAAGAGCAGGGCATTTGCGCCGTCTGCATTCACCTTGACGGAGGAACGGATAACGGAGATATCCGAATCGTGTGCAAGCGAACCCAAGGCTGTCAGCGCGTCGGCGTTCATGGTCATGTTAAGGCTTGCGCTCTCTATGCGGATAACTGCGCTGTCACCGTGAACAGTGCCTATGGCAGTTGCAAGCTGGCTGTCGGAGCTGCATTTGATGCTGGAATATATCAGGCTTATGTCTGCGCTGCCGTAAAGGGAGCCCAGCACCGTGCTGAATGCACCGGAGGAAGAGGCGTTGAACTCGCAGCCGAGGATGTCTATCTTCGTCGTGCCGTTCAGGGAGCCGAGACAGACGTTCAGACCGCCGTGGGCATTCACCACATATCTGCCGCGTCTTATATTTATGGTTCCGCCGTAGCCCGAGCCTATGCAGACTCCGGAATGGCTCTCTGCGGTAATGGAGATCGTGCCGTCCTGCTGGAAGGTGATCTCGCCGTGAGCTTCCTCGTGGCTGTTTCCGATGCCGTAGTAATCCTCGCCGTTGAGGACGATCTCAAGATTGCCTCTGCCCTCGAAGGAGAGCTTTGAGCTTTCGGGCACTCTTATGCCGCTGTTTAAAAGCTTGTTGTTGCCCACAAGGGTGAGCACAACGGAATTGTTCTCTCCAAGTCCTATGCAGGGCACCTCGGGATTGCTTGAAAGATTTGCGTATTCCAGCTCGAGCCAGCCCGAGAAGTCGTCCGCCGTTTCGATGCGGATGTCGGTCTCAAGGCAGGGAAGTCCTTCCACAACGTTGCTGCCGTTTGAATATCCGCTTCCGATGAGCAGTATGCTGTAGCCGTCCTTGTCAAGCCTTTCGAGGGATACTTTCTCGCCGTTCTCGGCTGTGTATATCCTGCGGCGTCTGCCGTCGTCACGTTCCTGTTTTAGGGTTCGGATCTCCGTTCTCAGCTCATAGGGGATGGCGGAGATTATCTCCGGCGACGGCCTTGCGGTATAGAAGCCCTGGATAAGGTCGATGTCCAGCAGTATGACTGTCCGCATCTCCTCGAAGGTCTCGACGCCTTCCGCCAGAGCAAGGATGTTGTTTGCGTGGCAGAGGGAGATTATCTCCCTTACGAAATGCTTTTTGTTGGGGTTGTTCTGTATGCCGCTTATGAGCATACGGTCTATCTTAACTATGTTCGGGGTATATCTCAGCAGATTGCTTATGTTTGAATAGCCAGAGCCGAAGTCGTCAAGAGCCAGAGGTATGCCAAGCCTGCGGTATTTTTCGTTTATCTTTGCAAGCTCCGCGTCGTTATACTGGGAGTTCTCCGTCATCTCCACGACTATCCTGCCGCTGTATTTAGCAAGCAGCTCTTCCACCTCAACGGCCTTTTCGGGGTTTATCTGCACGTTGGGCAGAGAGTTTATGAACACCGGCCTGCCGTCAAAAAGGGCTTCGTGCTCGCCCAGATATTTCAGCACGTTCAGGAACGTATATTGCTCCACTTCTCCCAGCCTGCCTGTAAGCTCGGCATACTTGAGGATGTGGAAGGGTGTTATCCCCTGGTGATCCGCTGCCCTCATGAGAGCCTCGTAGGCATATATCTCGCCGTTGTCGGCGCGGATTATAGGCTGGAAGTGATATGTAAAGAGGTTGTCGTCCAGCAGGCTTTGGACTTTTTCGATCTCTGTGCGCTCCAGCTCCGAGAATACAGCCTGCCTGTGGGCTGCCTGCGATCTCAGCTCCTCGCGCATGGTAACAAGCTCCTTCATCGCGGAAAAGATGCTGTTTCTGAGCGCAGCAAAGCTCTCCTCTCCCGAAGTGTCGGGCAGAAGAGAGATATACTCGCGTGTCAGCGTCTCCAGCTCTTCACGGGTGTGCAAAGCACGGACTTTCTGCACATACTGCTCGAGCAGCTCTATCTGTTCGTTTTGCATATGCTTTCAGCCCCCTTAACAGCAATACTCTTTGTTACAGCAATTATATCATATTTCACAGAAATTGTAAACCCCATAAGACAGATTATTACACTTTTTGCCTTCCGGGTATCCAAGGGAATCTGCACCGTGTTTTCGGGCTGCTTCCGGATAAAATATGAAAGCCCGGAAAACACCGCCTTTTTGCCCGGGATAATGAGAATAGTATATCCCATACTAAAATTATACCGTTATTGTGCACAAAATGCTTGCCGAAAATGTTTATATTTTGTGATTATTTTTTATACAAGTGTAAGATTTCTGTGAAGTAAACGCTTTCGTGAAAAACTTTTCTGCCCGGAAGAATTATTAAAATATTCTGAACAAACGGCGCTGAACTTAGGGTTTTTGCGGTTTATACTTGTATTTTGGGGAAATGTGTGTTATACTATAGTTTAACAGCAGAAACAAAAAACGGAGGAATCGCGATAAATGGAACTGATAAACAAGGAAGACAAGGCTCTGCTCGAGGAATACGAGGAGTTTGCAAAAAACAGCGAATACGGCAATTTCATGCAGTCCCTGCGCTGGCCGAAGGTCAAGGACAACTGGGGCTGGGATGCCGTTATCTCCCGGGATAAGGACGGGAAGATCAGAGGCACCTGCCTTGTGATAATCAAGAAGATACCCGTTTTCAAAGTATCGTTCATGTATGCTCCCCACGGACCTGTCTGCGACTGGAGCGACAAGGAAGTCATGAGCGACCTCTTCGAGGGCATCAAGGTCCTTGCCAAGAAGTACAAGGCTTACCAGTTCATGTGGGATCCCTGCTTTGAGGAAAAGGACAGGCACATCTCCGAAATGCTCATATCCATGGGCTTCAAGCACACCTACGATGCTCCGGAGCTTTCCACGATCCAGGCAAGGAACAACTATATGCTCCGCAACATAAAGGGCAAGACTCCCGATGAGGTGATGCTCTCCTTCAAGCCCGACTGGAGAAACAGGATTAGAAAAGGCCCCAAGAAGGGCGTTGTCTGCAAGGTCTGCGGAACGGAAGCCCTCGACGACTTCTATCCGCTGATGCAGGCTACTGGTATCCGCGACGGCTTCTCCATAAGAGCAAAGGAATATTTTGTAAAATTCATCGAGGGTCTGGGACCCGAGCACTGCCACCTCTTTATGTGCTATGTAGAGGAGGACGGCAAGCAGATACCGCTTTCCGGTGCGGTAACGACCCAGTATGCAGGCAAGACCTGCTATGTTTACGGAGCTTCGGCAAACCACCACCGCAACCTCTACCCCAACTACCTTATGCAGTGGACGATGATAAGCTGGGCTCTTGAGAACGACAACTATATCTACGATTTCCAGGGGATCCCGTTCTATAACGACGAGAGCAATCCCAATTACGGTGTTTACAAATTCAAGAAGGGCTTCAACGGCGAGGTCGTTACCTATGCGGGAGAGTTCTTCTATATCTTCAAGCCCCTCAGGAAGAAAATGGTGGATTTCGGCGAGAAGGTAGTAATGGACAGACACGAGAGAAAGAGACAGAAGCTGCTCAAGAACCGCAACAAGGACTTCGAGACCGAAGGCTCGGCACAGGCTGAGAACAAGCCGGCAGAGAACAAGCCGAAGGAGCAGTAAGACAAACGGCAGGGGAGACGAAATGACAGAGATAAAGATGATCGAGGGTATCGCGAATGCACCCGAAGCCAGAGAGATACGCAGCGAGGTCTTCATGGGCGAGCAGGGCTTTTCCAAAGAGTTCGACCGCCTTGACGACACGGCTGTTCATGCCGTTGTGTATTCCGACGGCAGGGCAGCTGCCACAGGCAGACTTTTCAAAGGCCGCAGCGGCTGGCATATCGGCAGGGTCTCTGTCAGAAAGGAATTCCGGGGAGCAGGTCTCGGCGGTATGGTGGTCAGAGCCCTTGAGGAAAAAGCAAAAGAGCTTGGAGCCGAAGAGATAAAGCTCTCGGCACAGGTGCAGGCTATGGGCTTTTACGAGAGCCTTGGCTACATAGCGGAGGGCGAGGAGTTCTACGATGAACACTGTCCCCACATAGCAATGAGAAGAACACTTTGATATAACAAACAGACCGGAGCGGTCAGATCACCGCTCCGGTCTGTTTATATCCTGTGAAAGAAAGTTTAAGTCGGGATAGTTGTGGCTGAGGGCTTTGTGCCGTCGAAGTAATCGCCGTAAGCATAGCCTACCTTGCCGTTGTATTCAACATAGAGCCACGAGTTGTTTACCAGGGCATAAGCCGTAACCTTTGCTCCGGCAGGGATCGTAACTATGGTGTCGGACTTGGATGTAGGCTCCGGATGGAGTCTGACGTCTCCGTTTACGGTCATCGAAGTTGCACCGTCGGTGGGGAACTGGGTCTGGTAGGGGTCGATGTCCGTGTTGCGCGTGGTGGTGGATTTCTTTGTTACCTCAGCCACCGAAACGGTAGTGGTGGTGGTAGTGGAGTAGTTGGGGGCAGCAGTCAGCTTGCCGGTCTTCTTCTCTTCGGATGCATTTGAAACGAACAGGCTCTTGGCAAAAAGCATTATAACGATTATAACGACAAGAGCGGTGACCATGACTGCGATTATGCCTTTGACAACGTCACCGACGTTTACAGAGGCTTCCTCTTCTTCCTCCTCGTATATGGGTCTTTTCTTTTTTGTGCTCATATATGTTCTCCTTCCAGATAATGTAAATAATTCTTAAAAAATCTATAAAAACCGATTTTATTCAACATATATATACTTATTATACACGCTTGTTACTATTAAGTCAATTAAAAAATGGTTACAGATTTGAGCCTGATCGGCAGCCGGCTGGCAGGATCGGGGCTTGGAGTATTGCATTTTCGGGGGCTTTGTGATACAATGATACTGTGCTCCGGCTTTCGGGCAGGAGCAGCCTTTCCGGGGAAATCATATGCAGAGGAAAAGGAAAAGTCCTCCTGCTGTATAGTATGAGTCTCCGGGTGGAAAGTATTCACGATCGGGAGCATAAGAAATGTCAGAAAAACGCAGCAGCGACTTTTTCCGCGGCCTGAAGGACGGTATCCCCATAGGGCTCGGCTATGTCTCGGTGGCTTTCGGCTTCGGGATAATGGCGGTGCAGAACGGGCTTTCCGTGCTTGCAGCCGTTATAATATCAATGACGAACCTCACCTCGGCAGGGCAGGTGGCAGGGCTTACCGTCATAGCTTCGGCAGGGTCTCTTTTTGAGATGGCGGCGGCTCAGTTCATAATAAACCTCAGGTATTCCCTCATGAGCCTGTCTCTGTCCCAGAAGCTCAAAGCCGAATTCACGCCTCTTTCCAGGCTCGCGGCAGCCTTCGGCATAACCGACGAGATATTCGCCGTGGCTTCGGGAAGAAGCGGAGAGGTCTCAAAAAAGTATATGGCAGGGCTCATCGTTCTGCCTTATTTTTCGTGGGCGCTGGGGACTTTCCTCGGAGCAATGGCAGGGGAGATACTGCCCGAACGCCTTAAAATGGCTCTGGGCATCGCTATCTACGGAATGTTCATCGCCATAGTCGTTCCGGCTGCAAGGAAGTCTTCAGGCGTGCTGATGACTGTCTTCTGCGCCGTTGCCCTCAGCTGCTGTCTGAGATACATCCCTCTGTTCAGCGGCATCTCCCAGGGCTTTGCAATAATAATCTGCACCGTTATCGCGGCTGTGCTGGGAGCTCTGCTTTTCCCCGTGAAGGATGAGCCTGCGGAAGGGGGTGCCGGGTCATGACCCTTTCTCTTGTGCTTTACATCGGCGTCATGGCAGGCGTCACCTATCTTGTGCGAGCCGTGCCCCTGGTGCTTTTCAGGAAGAAGCTCACGAACCGGTTTGCAAAGAGCTTTCTGTATTACGTCCCCTATGCCGTTCTCGGAGCCATGACCGTCCCTGCCGTTTTCTACGCGACGGGAAGCATTATCTCCGCCTGCGCCGGCTTTGCAGCAGCGCTGATACCGGCGTTTTTCGGGCGTTCTCTCATCACGGTTGCACTGACGGCAAGTGTTGCAGCCTATGCGGCGGAGCTGGTCATTTCGGCCGTAAAATAAAAGCTTGATCCACATTTGACAAATTCATAATTATAGGTTATAATTATAATGCGATATTATAGTTTATGAATTCATCCCGGGGGAGATCCTTATGACTGACCTGAAAAGACTTTCGGCGCAGCTGAAGACCTTTGTTGTTTTCAGAGGGCTGTATGAGCTTCCTGACTTTGCGCTGCTGCTTGAGACCGTTGATCTTGCGGCAAAGGGGCAGGGTGCCGAAGCCCTTGAAAAATACTGCGCTGTCGCACCTGCTTTTTATGACGAGGGCGGTTCACTGACCGACTGGGTGCTGAGGCTGGTGCTGGAGGACGAGAATTTCTATATCCTCAAAAAAGGCGAAGGAGCCGAGACCGGCAGCCTGTCGGACGAATGTCTTGCCAACGAGCTTTATACTTTGCAGGAGCTTGCCTGCCTGCCTTTTGAGGAGCTGTCCGCCTGCTTCGGTACGGAGGAGTTCGTCCCGAGATACACCACCGAGGAAAAGGATTTTTCTCAGGAATATGCTGTCCGCATAAAGCAGATAGACAAGTTCGGCTACGGCATATATTCCAAATACCATGTCTTCGTCGTCAAGGACGGGGCTATAGTCCCTGTTGAGTATCCCGACAAGATAAGGATATCCGAGCTTTCGGGCTACGAGAGCGAAAGAGGAGAGGTCATCGCAAACACCATGGCTCTGCTTCGCGGCAGACCTGCGAACAACGTCCTGCTCTACGGCGACTGCGGCACGGGCAAATCTTCCACAGTCAAGGCGATAGCCAACGAATACAGGACCATGGGGCTGAGGCTTATAGAGCTGAAAAAGCGGCAGCTCCACGAGATACCCAATATAGTCCGTACAATAAGCCGCAATCCGCTAAAGTTCATCGTCTTCATTGACGACCTTTCATTCACCGAGGACGACGACGATTTTGCGGCTCTCAAAGCCATACTCGAGGGCAGCGTGTCCTCAACGGCGGACAATCTTGTCATCTATGCCACATCCAACCGCAGGCATCTTGTGAGAGAGACTTTCTCCGCAAGAGAGGGCGATGAGATACACCGCAACGACACCATGCAGGAGCTCCTTTCCCTTTCCGAGCGTTTCGGCCTGAGAGTCGTATTCTCAAAGCCCGACAAGCAGCTCTATCTCTCGGTGGTACGGGACATCGCCAAGCAGTACGGCGTTACCATGCCCGAGGAGCAGCTTTTTGCCGAGGCCGAACGCTATGCCCTTGCAAGGGGAGGACGTTCTCCCAGAGCGGCAAGGCAGTTCATCGAGTTTATCAAAGGAGCAGAAGAATAATGCCTGAAATAAGAAAGATGCAGACGGATGATGATATCCGCCGGACAGCAGAGCTTGCAGCCGTGATATGGCGCGAGCATTTCCGCGGTATGATCACCGACGGGCAGATAGATTATATGCTCGAGCGGTTCCAGAGCTTTGATGCCATGCAGCGCCAGCGCAGGGAAGAGGGCTACGAGTATTTCGGTTTCTTCATCGACGGAGTGCAGCAGGGCTATTTCGCTGTTGCCCCGAGGGACGGCACCCTGTTCCTCTCGAAGCTCTATCTCTGCAAAGAGCAGCGGGGAAAGGGCTATGCTTCCGAGATGTTCGGGTACATCAAAGCCTGCGCCAAGGAGCGGGGGCTTTCCAGCATCTGGCTCACGGTGAACCGGCACAACGATGATTCCGTCGCCGTTTACCGCCACTGGGGAATGGAAGTGATCCGCGAACAGGTCGCCGATATAGGCGGCGGCTTCGTTATGGACGATTATGTTTTCGAGCTGAAGCTCTGATGCAGATGATCCTAAAGATTAAATGTTGCATTTCGTTTAGCTTTATGTTATAATATTCAGTACGGCAGAAATTTATAAAGCTGCCGCTTTGACTGGGCTGACACCCCGAAAGGACAGATTTCAATGAGCAAGAACAAGGATAATAATTTTGAGATACCGCGTCCCGAATTTCCCAAGCGTGCCGTAATAACCGGCGGTATGCCATACGGAAACAAGGAGCTCCACTTCGGACACGTGGGAGGTATGTTGGTCTTTGCGGACACCTATGCCCGTTTCCTCCGTGACCGCATCGGCAAGGACAACGTGGTTTTCGTAACGGGAACAGACTGCTACGGTTCGCCTATCGCCGAGAGCTGGCGTCAGAAGCAGGCGGCAGGAGAGTTTGAGGGCAGCCTTGAGGATTTCGTCCGCGCAAACCACGACAAGCAGAAAGCTACCCTCGTGAAATACGGCATCTCCCCGAGCCTTTACGCTGCTTCCGGCCTCGGACGCTCAAAGGAAGTGCACGCGGAATATACAGACGAGTTCATGACCTCGCTCTTTGAAAAGGGTCAGCTGGAGAAGATATCCACCATGCAGTTCTTTGACGAGAAGGCAGGGGTGTTCCTCAACGGCAGACAGGTCATCGGCAAGTGCCCTGTGGAGGGCTGCCAGTCCGAAAAGGGCTATGCCGACGAATGCGACCTCGGACACCAGTATATGCCGGAGGCTCTCATCGACCCCGTCAGCACCCTCACAGGCGAAAGGCCCACCATGCGTCCTGTTTCAAACTGGTATTTCAAGCTGACGGATTATGAGCAGCTCCTGCAGGGCTGGGTAGGCGATCTGCAGAAGAGAAAGGACGTTCGTCCCGTTGTCTGCAAGACTATCTCGGAGTTCCTGAAGCCCCCTGTTATCTATGTTAAGCGTGAATTTGAAGAGAAATATCTTGAGATAAAAGACAAAATGCCCGAGCACGAGTATCTTGAAGAGCCCAAGAAGCCTTCCTTCACCATAGGCTTCAAAAAGCTGGCCGACTGCGAGGAGGCAAGCCGTGTCCTTGCAGCAAACGGCATACGTTTCCGCACGGGCAAGAAGCTGGTACCTTTCCGCCTTACGGGAAATATCGAGTGGGGCGTTCCGGCTCCCAAGTTCGAGAAGGACGCAGAGAATCTGACCGTATGGGTATGGCCGGAAAGCCTCTGGGCACCTATCTCCTTCACCCAGACCTACCTCGAAAGCATAGGTCACGACAGGGAAGAGTGGAAGGATTACTGGTGCAGAAAAGATGCGACGGTATATCAGTTCATCGGGCAGGATAATATCTATTTCTACGGCGTTGCCGAGCCTGCAATGTGGATAGCACAGCAGGCAAGAGAGGAAAAGACCTTCGAGCCCGAGGACGGCGAGCTCCAGATGCCTATAATCGTTGCGAACCACCATATACTGTTCCTGGACAAAAAGGCTTCAAGCTCCGGTGCAGTCAAGCCGCCTATGGCTGACGACCTGCTCAACTACTACACTCCGGAGCAGCTGCGTATGCACTGGCTGAGTTTGGGACTCGGACAGCGTTCGGTGAGCTTCATGCCGAAGCCCTTCAATCCCGACGCTAAGCCCGAGGATGCAGATCCGGTCGTTAAAGAGGGCTTCCTGCTCTCGAACGTGTATAACCGCATTATACGTACCGCGTTCTATACCGCTCAGAAGGAGCTTGACGGCTTGCTGCCGAGATGTGCTCCCGACGAGAAGATCCTTGCAGAGGGCAAGAAGGCTGTGCTGGACTACGAGCGCTTCATGGCGAAGTTCGCGTTCCACCAGTGTACCTATGTGCTCGACAGCTATATAAGAAACGGAAGCAAGTATATGTCCAAGGCTCTCGCCCCCTCCGAGCAGACAAAGGAGGAGCTGGAGCAGGCTCTTGCAAACGTGTTCTATATCATTAGAATAGCAGGCATCCTGCTGCATCCCATGGCACCCTTCGGCACCGAAAAGCTCAGAGAGTATCTGCAGGTGGGCGAGGAGATATGGTCCTGGGATACGGTCTTCGAGCCCCTGTCGTTCTTCACCGAAGAGGGACACAAGCTCAAATTCCTGCCGCCGAGGACGGATTTCTTTACAAGGCACGAGAGCCAGTTCTCGGAAAGCGAGGGCTGACAGACCCCGATATTTCAAGCGATCGAAAGGGCTGATAGCATTTGGATACAAAGATAAAGAGTATTGCTGTTGCCGTTGCGGGCATTGATGAGGAGTATCAGAACAACATCATCAAAGGCATCAATTCCTATGCTAAATCGAATAATGTGAACGTCAGCTATTTTGCGGCTTTCGGCGGAGTGCTCAAGAGCAACCTCTACGATTCCGGCGAGTATAATATCTACGAGCTGCCTAATTTTGACCGCTTTGACGGCGTTATCCTTATGACCAACACTATCTGCTCGGAGCAGATGAGGGCTGACATATACGACAAGGTCATCGCCGCAGGTGTGCCTGTTGTCATCCTGGACTGCGACAAGAAGGAATTCTTCAATATAAGCATCGACAACACATCGGCCATGAAGGAGATAGTCCGCCATGTTATAAAAGATCATGAAGCCAGGGTGATAAACTATATCTCGGGCCCCCTTTCAAATTCCGAGGCGGAGGAGCGTTATCAGGCCTTTGTTGACGTCATGGCCGAGAACGGCATGATCATCGACAGGAACAGGGTGTATTTCGGAGAGTTCAGGAGCCTTGACGGAAAAGCCGCCATAGACACCTTCATGAACTCGGGGCTCAGTGCGCCCGATGCGATAATCTGTGCCAATGATGCTATGGCCCTTGCGGCAGTTTCCCAGCTAGAGACCTACGGCTATTATGTGCCGGAGGATATAATCGTCACGGGATTTGACAACACCTATAATGCAAGACACCACAGCCCCACACTGACCACAGTTGCAAGGCCGCTGTTCAGAACGGGCTCCATAGCCTGCGAGACTATATGCAGGCTCATAGACGGCGACACCCCGAAGGAAGAGATTAAGCTGGAGGCAAGACCTGTCTTTGCCGGAAGCTGCGGATGTCCCGACAAAGAGGAAAAGGACATCGGCATCTACAAGAGAAGCACCTTCCACAAGATAGAGGGCCTGCAGAACGAGATAACCCTGCTCAACCG
>CAMVOF010000050.1:0-13624 GCA_947169055.1 uncultured Clostridia bacterium | reverse complement strand
GAAGCCCTCTCTTGCAGGGCTTCCCCTCTTTTCAAACAGTCCACCGGACTGTTTGGCAGCTGAACAGTGTGCTGTTCAGCTTGCTCACCCCTTTTCGGAGCGCACGTTGTGGGGGTGTTTCGCCGCTGCGGCGGCGACGAAGAGAGGGCGCTGCCCTCTCCTCGACCTCTCCTGCCAAGGGCTAACGCCGCCCTTGGAACCGTCGAATGCGCTACGCGGTCGATGAAGCTGAGCTGCTTTTAAAGAATATCAATATACTCTCCTGCCAGCGCTTTGTTCATGCTTCTTACTGCGCAGAATTTTCCGCACATGGAGCAGGTATCGTCGTGCTCGGGAGCTCGGCTGTCCCGGATGCTCTTGGCTGTCTCCGGGTCGATGGCACAAGCCCACTGCCCCTCCCAGTCGAAGGTCCGGCGAGCGTCCGCCATTTTGTCGTCGATGTCCCTTGCGTGGGGGATGTGCTTTGCGATGTCGGCTGCGTGTGCTGCTATTCTTGAAGCGATTATGCCCTGCTTGACATCCTCGACATTCGGCAGAGCAAGATGCTCCGCCGGTGTAACGTAGCAGAGGAAAGCAGCTCCTGTCGAAGCGGCTATAGCTCCGCCGATAGCGGAGGTTATGTGGTCGTAACCGGGAGCGATATCCGTAACAAGGGGTCCCAGCACATAGAAGGGAGCTCCCATGCAGATAGTCTGCTGTATCTTCATATTGGCTTCGATCTGATCCAGGGGAACGTGTCCCGGCCCCTCAACCATTACCTGAACGTCTCTTGCCCAGGCACGCTTTGTGAGCTCTCCGAGACGGACCAGTTCTTCTATCTGGCATACATCCGAAGCATCCGCAAGACAGCCGGGACGGCAGGCATCTCCGAGAGAGATGGTGACGTCGTATTCGCGGCATATCTCAAGTATCTCGTCGTAGTATTCGTAGAAGGGGTTCTCGTTGCCTGTCATGCTCATCCATGCAAAAACAAGGGAGCCGCCTCTGGAAACGATGTTCATTTTTCTCTTGTGCTTTTTGATCTGCTCGATAGTCTTGCGGGTGATGCCGCAGTGCAGGGTGACGAAATCCACGCCGTCCTCTGCGTGGAGCCTTACAACGTCAATGAAATCCTTTGCCGTAAGCGTCGCAAGATCGCGCTGATAGTGGATAACGCTGTCATAGACCGGCACGGTGCCGATCATGGCCTTGCACTCGCTGGTCAGCTTTCTGCGGAAGGGCTGGGTGTTTCCGTGGGAGGAAAGATCCATTATGGCCTCTGCGCCCATATCCACCGCAGCGTTGACTTTCTTCATCTCGATGTCGTAATCCTTGCAGTCGCGGGAAACGCCCAGGTTCACGTTTATCTTTGTGCGGAGCATAGAGCCTACGCCGTTGGGTTCAAGGCAGGTGTGGAGCCTGTTTGCACAGATCGCCACCTGTCCCTTTGCCACCAGCTCCCGTAGCTCCTCTTCGGTGCGGTATTCCTTGGCGGCAACTGCCTTCATCTCCGGGGTGATAATGCCCTTCCTTGCCGCTTCCATCTGTGTTGAATATTCTCTCATCTTTATCTTTCCTTTCAGTTTTTTTCTTCCGCGAAATAACCTTTGAGATCAAATGCGTGAGCCATAGGTCCCGAGCCGCTGCCCAGGTCGAGCATCGCCGCAAGTGCTCCGGAGATATACTCCTTTGCTCTCTGAACGCTTTCCTCAAGGCTGAAGCCCTTTGCAAGATTTGCGGCTATGGCGCTTGAAAGAGTGCAGCCTGTGCCGTGGGTGTTGGGGTTGTCGATGCGTTCGCCCTCGAACCACCTAAGCTCGTTCCCTTTGCAAAGCAGATCGCTGGCGTCGTTTATGCTGTGTCCGCCTTTTAAAAGCACCGCACAGCCGTATTTTTCGCTGATGATCTTTGCAGCTTTCTGCATATCCTCTCTGCCGGTTATCTTCATCTCCGAAAGCACCTCAGCCTCCGGGATGTTGGGCGTTGCGACTTCGGCAAGGGGAAGAAGCTCTTCCGCAACTGCCTGAACTGCATCCGTCTTTATCAGGGACGAACCGCTTGTCGCCACCATTACCGGATCGACAACTATGTGCCTTGCCTTGTATCTGCTGAGCCTATCTGCGATGACCTTTACAAGCTCCGCCGAGGAGACCATTCCTATCTTTACTGCATCGGGGAAAATGTCCTCGAACACAGCGTCTATCTGCTGCCCGAGAAATTCCGGCGAGGCTTCTTCTATTGCGCATACGCCCGTCGTGTTCTGGGCGGTGAGGGCAGTAACGGCTGTCATGGCGAAGACGCCGTTCATGGTCATGGTCTTGATATCCGCCTGGATCCCTGCACCTCCGCCGGAGTCGCTCCCGGCTATGGACAAAGCTGTCCTGAGCTTCATATCCTCACTCCTTGTCTTTTATCAGCGCATACATTTTCATGTCCAGCACTTCATCGTTCTTTACCGCATTTTGTTTCAGAGTTCCTTCAAATCCGAACCCTGCCTTTTCAAGCACCCGGCAGGATGCGATATTGTGAGCAAAGGGCTCGGCATAGATGCGGATGATATCGCTGTTCTCGAAAACATATTCGCATATCTGCTTCACGGCATCTGTCATTATCCCGTTGCCCCAGTATTCCTCGGCGATGTAATAGCCCAGCTCGGCAGTCAGCCTGTGGATGTTCCCCTGACGGAACACGCCGATGCTGCCGACAGCCTTGTCATCCACGGTCACAGCGAAAGCAAAGGTATTGTTCCTGTCCGCCGAGAGCATGGCGCTGATGTAGTCCGAGGCATCCTTCTCGGTGTAAGGAAAGGGAAGCCCGTCCCTCAGGTTGTCCAGCACCTTCCTGTTGGACAGCGCAGCCGCCAGATCAGCCGCATCCGACAGCCTCCATTCTCTTATCTTACAAAGCATTTTTACCTCCCATCCGGGCAAAACAACAAAGAGCCGTCCATAGGGACAGCTCCTGCAAAAGCATTTGTTATCTGTCCCTACGCTGGCATTACCCATATCAGGTCCACGGTCAGAGGTCGCTACCTCTATCTCAGCCTGTAACACAAGCACCCGTCATTTTCTGTATTATACTACATTTTTATTTGAAAGTCAAGTCGCAGCGGCGACAGCGCTTGACACGTGACGCAAGCTCCGCATGCTTACGTTGAGTGAAAGGGGATATATCCCACGCGAACTTGGCTTTATTGAACGCGAAGCGTATTTAATAGGATTTCGGTCAAGCTCTTAAAAAAAGGGCAGTTTCTCGGAATGAGAAACTGCCCTAAACTTTAATGCGCTTCGCAATTATGGATCCGAGCTCGCGTGGGATATGTTCCATCTCGCTCTATGTAAGCATGCGGAGCTTGCGTCACGTGTCAAGACCCATCGGGGCACCGATCAATCTATCTTGTTATTCGCAATGACCTCTGCTACCAGGTTCGCAGGCAGCTGGTCGTAGCGGATGTGCTCCATCGAGTAGGAGCCTCTGCCCTGTGTCATCTGACGCAGCGTCATCGTGAAATCGCTCATCTCTGCATCCGGAACTTCTGCAACTACTTCCGTAAGCCCCTTCTTGCCGGCAGGATTCATTCCGAGCACTCTGCCGCGCCTCTTGTTCAGCTCGCCGATAACATCACCCGTGTTTTCATCGGGAACGGTAACGGTAAGGTTGCTGATAGGCTCGAGAAGCATGGGCTCTGCCTTGGGGATGCCGTCCTTGAATGCGATGGAAGCCGCGATCTTGAACGCCATTTCGGAGGAGTCAACGGGGTGGTAAGAACCGTCAACGAGGATAGCCTTAACGCCAACAACAGGGAAACCTGCGAGGACGCCCTTCTTCATGCACTCCTGGAGTCCCTTTTCAACTGCGGGGAAGAAGTTCTTCGGAACTGCTCCGCCGAATACTTTCTCCTCGAATACCAGCTCGTCGGAGATGCAGGGCTCGAACTCTACCCAGATATCGCCGAACTGGCCGTGACCGCCGGACTGCTTCTTATGTCTGCCCTGAACTTTTACCTTCTTGCGGATAGTCTCTCTGTATGCGATCTTCGGAACTGATGTTTCGATATCAACGCCGAAGGTGTCGTGGAGCTTGGATGCAACGGAATCGAGGTGGAGACCGCCAAGTGTCGAGAGGATCATCTCGAGGGTATCGGGGTTCTGCTCGTAGCGGAGGGTCTTGTCTTCCTCAAGGAGACGGGCGATAGCTGCCGAGATCTTTGCCTCGTCGCCGGAGCCCTTTGCCTTGACTGCCATAGCATAGGTAGGAGCCGGGAAGCTGATAGGAGCGAACTTAACGACTCTCGAAGCGTCGCAGATAGTGTCGTTGGTATTTACGTTCATCTTTGTTGCAACAACGATATCGCCACAGTAAGCCTCGTTGAGGTCAATCTGCTTCTTGCCGCAGAGGGTGAAGAGCTTGCCGACTTTTTCTGCGCTGCCTGTTGTGGCGTTGACCACATCCTTGTTTGTCTTGATGATACCGGAATGGATCTTGATATAGCTCATCTTGCCCACGAAGGGGTCTGCAACTGTCTTGAAGACGAAAGCAGAAAGGGGATCGTCTTTATTGCACTTGATCTCGATAGGATCGCCGGAGGCTGTTTCAGCTTCCTTGACGTCGTTATCGGAAGGAGCAGGCAGCAGGAGGCTGATCTCCTTGAGTATCATATCTATACCCGAAAGGTCTGTCGAAGAGCAGCATACTACGGGAGTGATCTTGCCTTCGTTCATGCCCTTATGGATACCGTCGATTAGTTCTTTCTGAGTGAAAGCCTCGCCGCCGAAGAATTTCTCCATGAGCTCCTCGTCGGTCTCTGCAACGGCTTCGGAAACTGCCTCAATAAGTCCGTCGATACGGTACTCCATATTAGCAGCGACTTCGGCTGTGGGCATATCGGTCTCAACAGCCTTGCCGTTCTCATACTTATATGCCTTCATCTCGATGAGGTTAACGTAGGAAACTATCTTTCTGTCTGCGATAACGGGAACAACGACCGGGCACACTGTGGGGCCGAACTCGGTCTTGAGCTGTGTGAGTACGTTGTTGAAGTTTGCGTTCTCGTCATCCAGCTTGGTAACGACGAACATCCTGGGCTTGCCGTTCTCTTCTGCGCAGTCGTAAGCCTTATGGGTTCCGACCTTGACGCCCGACTTTGCGGAAACGGTTATCATAACGCAGCCTGCCGCATTGATAGCCTCCACCATGCCTGCTTCGTAATCGAAGAGGCCGGGAGCATCCAGCAGGTTTATTTTCAGGTCATCTCTCTCGAAGGAAACGAGGGAGGTATAAACAGAACACTTTCTCTTTATCTCTTCGGCTGTGTAGTCGGAAACTGTGTTGCCGTCAAGTGTCTTTCCGAGGCGGTCGGTCACTCCGCTCTTGAAAAGCAGAGCCTCAACGAGTGATGTTTTTCCCGAACCGGCGTGTCCGGCGACTGCGATGTTTTTGATCTTGGTGCTGTCGTAGGTTTTCAAAATATTTCTCTCCTTGCAAAGTAAAATCCCAGCTGTGTCCGATCCTTTCGTGACCGTTAATAGAAGTGAATTGTTGTAAATGCACAATAAAACACAGCTGCATAGACTAATTATATAATATTTTCACACAGAATGCAATATCTTTTTGCGAAAATCTTTTCGTGAATATGAACAAAAAATAAACCGCCCCTTGTGCATTATGCACGGCAGAACGGTCGAAAAAGGAATAAACGCTTTACAACAGGGATAAAATATGGTAATATGAATACGTCGCCGAAGAGCCGGCAAGATAGGATCAAAGGAGTTTTATTATATGTCAAATACAGTTTCGGAAGAAAGAATACCCAAGAGAAGCGAGGTGCCCGAGGAATTCACCTGGGCGCTGGAGGACATCTACCCCAGCGACGAGGCGTGGGCCGAGGACCTGGAAAAAATGAAGACCTACCCCGAAAAGATAAGCTCTTTCAAGGGGAAGGTCTCCGCCGACCCCGAGGCTCTGCTTGAGTTCGAGAAGCTCTCGGACGAGCTTGATGTGCTGGTTGACAGCCTTGCGAACTATGCCCAGAGACGTGCCGACGAAGATACAACAAACACCTTCTATCAGGGGCTTATGGGACAGCTTATGAGCATCTACGTCGATATAAATTCAGCCTCGAGCTTCTTCATGCCGGAGCTTCTGACCATCGGCGACGAGACCTTCGAGAGCTTCTATAAGAAAGTGCCGGAGCTGGAGCTCTACAGGCTGCAGTTCGACAGGATAAGAAGAACGAAAGAGCATATCCTCTCGGAAGCCGAGGAGCATATCCTTGCCCTTTCCGGAGACCTGGGCGGTACTCCCGAGAATATCTTCTCCATGTTCTCGGACGCAGATCTCAGATACCCCGATGCCCTGGACAAGGACGGCAACGCCCACCAGGTAACGGACGGCAGCTATATCCCTCTTATGCAGTCACCCGACCGCACACTCAGGAAAAATGCCTTTGAAGCCATGTACCACACCTACGGCAAGTTCCGCAACACCTGCGCTGCCACCCTCTCGGCACAGACCAAGTCCGTGAATTTCTATTCAAAAGCAAGAAAATATCCCAGCGCCCTTGACGCTGCCCTCTATCCCAACGAGATACCCACCGAGGTATATACCAATCTCATCGAGGCAGTCCACGAGAATATGCACTATGTCTATGACTACGTCGCATTGCGCAAAGAGCTGATGAAGCTGGACGAGCTTCATTTCTACGACCTCTATACTCCGATAGTCTCCGACTGCGATATGAAGATAAGCTTCGAGGAAGCAAAGGAGACAGTCCTCAAAGCCCTTGCCCCCATGGGAGAGGATTATCTTGCGATAATGCGGGAAGGCTTTGAGAACCGCTGGATAGACGTATATGAAAACGAAGGCAAAACAAGCGGCGCATATTCCGCAGGAGCGAGAGTCCACCCATACGTCCTGCTGAACCATAAGGATACGCTGAACTGTATGTTCACCCTGGCTCACGAAATGGGACACGCGATCCATTCATACCTCTCGAACAAGACCCAGCCCGTCACCTATTCGGACTACGTCATCTTCGTTGCCGAGGTAGCTTCCACCTGCAACGAGGCTCTGCTCATGCAGTACCTGCTGAAAAACACCGAGGATAAGAAAGAGAAAGCCTACCTCATCAACTACTTCCTCGAGCAGTTCCGCACAACGCTTTACAGGCAGACGATGTTCGCGGAGTTCGAGCTGAAGATAAACGAGATGACAGCCAACGGCGAAGCTTTGACGGCGGATAATATCTCAGAGATATACGGCGAGCTGAACAGGCTGTATTTCGGTGACGGCATAGTGCTTGACGACGAGATAAAGCTGGAGTGGGCAAGGATACCGCATTTCTACTACAATTTCTATGTCTATCAGTACGCTACGGGATATTCGGCAGCTATCGCCCTTTCCCAGCGCATCCTGAACGAGGGTGAGGCTGCGGTGAAGGACTACCTGAAATTCCTTTCCGGCGGCTGCTCGACGGACCCGATCTCGCTTTTGAAGATCGCGGGGGTAGATATGTCCACGACGAAGCCGGTGACAGACGCATTGGAGCTTTTCGGTAAGCTCATCAAGGAGATGAGGGAGCTGTACGCATAACGCGCCTCAGGTCGCAGCGGCGACGGCGCTTGACACGTGACGCAAGCAGAGCTTGCTTACACTGAGCGTAAGGGTAGATATCCCACGCGAGCTGAGATCCATCAACCGCGCAGCGCATTAAAGTTTAGGGTCAAGGGCAGAGCCTCAGGTCGCAGCTTTGCTGCGATAAACGGCATCGCTGAACCAATAAAACAGCACAAAAAAAACGGCATCGCAAAGCTGGGGTGGACCCACTATGCGATGCCGTTTTAAGGTTGCAAGTCAGATGAAGCAGGAACAGACAATAAGTCTGCGAGCTCGACAGAGATTATCCGGTCGGTGCCCCGACGGGGCTTGACGCGTTCCGCAAGCAGAGCTTGCTTACATTGAGCAAGAGAATAAATATCCCACGCGAGCTCGACAGCGATTATCCGTGCCAAAGGCGCAAAACTGTAGAGTGGGGGCTTGCCCCCACCGCGGAACCTGCCACGCACGAAACAGTGTTCTGTCTTTCAGATCGATGCACGCTCTGTTGGGGGCTTTCCGATCGCCCCCGAATCCCTTCGGATGCAAGCCTTTTTCTTATTTGTGATACCTTGTGTGGGCGGAGATCTGGAATGCGCGGTAGATCTGTTCGAGGAGCATTACCCTTGCGAGCTGGTGGGGGAAGGTCAGCCGCGACATCGAAAGCCGCAGCCTGCACGATGACTTGACGCTCTCCGCAAGGCCGAAGCTCGAGCCGATGAACAGATTGATCGTCGATGAGCCCTGTACAGCGCAGTCTTCGATCTGCCTCGAAAGCTGCTCGCTGGTCAGCTCCTTGCCCTCGATGCACAAAGCGATGTTGAATGCGTTCTTCGTTTCAAGATACGGCTGCATCAGAGCCGCTTCGTCGGAAAGAGCCTTTTCTATCTCCTTGGCCGAGGGGGAGTCTGATAACCGGCTCTCGGGAAGCTTCGTCACCTGCGCCTTGCACGAGCTGCCGAGCCGCTTCAGATATTCGGCTTCGGCCTTGCGCCAGTAGTCTTCCTTGAGCTTGCCCACCGCAATAATGTTTATCTTTATCATTTCTGTGTCTCGATCTCCAGTATCGCAGCAGGCTCGCCGCTTTCGGTCAGAAGCACCGCCGTGTATTTTCCGTCTTCTTCGTAAAGCTCGGGAAAGAGCTTGTCCCCGGGCATAACAGAGGACTTGTATTCGCAGCGGATCCTGCGAACGTCAGCACCGGCAGGCAGAAGCTCGTCGGCGATGTCGAAGTAGCGTGCGTTGTTTATGTGAGTGTTGGTGTCGGTCTGGCAGCGGAGAGTGGTGAAGGGCTCAAAGCGCCTGGGCTCGGACTTCGGCAGAGCTATGCGCCTGTCAGTGAGCTCGTAGCCCTCGGGGGGAGGGAGAACTTCAAGGGCCTCGTCATCCTTTTGGGAAAGCAGGGTAGGCTTAAAAGTCTCGCCGTTCACAAGGGTGCTGATGAGATACGATCTGACGCAGACCTCGCCGTTTTCGCCGACTATCTCGGTGCAGCGGCGTCCGTAAACCCGGCGGCTCTCGAAAATATGCGAACGGACCTCGACCTCTTCGAGGTACTGAGGCTGGCGGTATATATCGAGCTGACGGAAGGCAACGAAAAGCAGGCGGCCTTCTTCAAAGAGGGGAGCGAGGACTTTATCGTTCGAGCGGCTGAGGGTACAGCAATCCTGCATAAGATCGACCATAGCGCTGCGCCTCATATTTCTGTCTGCGCCGAAGTGGCTGTAATACAATTTACGTTTCATAGAATACATTTTAAACACCTCAAATAAGATTATACAGGTTTGGGGACATCATGTCAAGTAGTCGCAGCGGCTCCTTTTTCTTGCCACGTGTCGCTGCGGCGACGGCGCTTGACACGTGACGCAAGCAGAGCTTGCTTACATTGAGCGAAAGGGGATATATCCCACGCGAGCCGGGCTTCATCGACCGCGTAGTGCATTTATGCTGTCACAGACTTTGTTAAAGTCTTGACTTAAATGTGCCAAAGTGGTAAAATAGATTTAGTCGGCAGCTTGGCTGCAAAAATTTTTCGCGAAAAGGATGAGAGCTTATGATAAGAATATTCTCCGACAGCACAAGCGACCTTTCAGATGAGCTTATCAGAAAATATGATATTACCGTGCTGCCTCTCTTTATTATCCTCGGCGAGAAAGAATATAAGGACAGAGAGGATATCTCTCCCGCCGAGATCTTCAGCTGGTCCGATAAGAACAAAACTACCCCCAAAACTTCCGCTCCTTCCCTCGAGGACGTACAGCAGAGGATGAAGCCTGCCCTCGATGCAGGCGACGAGATCATCGCTTTCTCGATCTCCACGGAAATGTCCGGCAGCGGCAACGTTATCCGGCTTGCTGCGCGCACCCTCGATGCCGAGGACAGAGTGCATTACATTGATTCGCGCAATCTCTCCACAGGCATCGGACTTCTCGTGGTCGAGGCTGCCGAAATGGCAAAGTCCGGAGCTTCGGCTGAGGAGATCGTCAGCCATATCACCAAGCTGATCCCGAAGGTGAGAGCCAGCTTCGTTGTCGATACTCTGACCTATCTCTACCGCGGAGGCCGGTGCAGCGGTCTTGCTGCTATGGCAGGAAGCGTGCTGCGTCTGCATCCGAAGATCCATGTCAGGGACGGCGTAATGGGTGCAGGCAAGAAATACCGCGGAAGGTATTCGGATATAATCTTAAACTACGCCAGAGAAATGGAGCCCGAGCTTCTTAAAGCAAGACCCGAGCGAGTGTTCGTGACCCATACCGTGCAGGACTCCGGCCGCGAGACGGTGGAGAAGGTCTGCGAATATCTGAGGTCCCTCGGGTATTTCAAAGAGATCCTCGAAACGAAGGCCGGCGGAGTCATCTCGAGCCACTGCGGTCCGGGAACTCTCGGTGTGCTGTATATAGAGGGCGGAGAAGACTGACCGCGAAAGGAGCTTTGAGATGACGAAAAAGCCTGTCACGCAGCTTGCGGCCAATGTGTTCGAGATGCTGCTCGGCTGTGCGATAGCTGCCTTTGCGCTTGAAAGAGTGCTTATACCCGTGCAGATAATGGACGGCGGAATGGTCGGCGTGAGCATGATAATCAGCCAGCTGACCCCTCTGCCTCTTGCTCTGCTTACGGTGCTTCTTAATATTCCCCTTGTGTGGATAGGCGGCAGGAGGCTCGACCGTTCTTTCCTGATAAAGACCGTTGCGGCCATGCTGGCCTTTTCGGCAGCGCTTTCGGTCTTTGCGAATGTCAGCGTGAAAGTAACTGACGACAAGCTCCTTGCCACTGTATTCGGAGGGCTCATGCTGGGCTGCGGAGTGGGACTTGTTATCCATGCCGGAGCCTGCCTTGACGGCACCGAAGCCGTTGCCATGGTAGTAAGCAAGAAGACCTCACTTTCGGTGGGGCAGATAGTGCTTTGCTTCAATGTCGTGATATACCTCACGGCAGGAGCACTTTTCGGCCTCGACCGTGCGCTCTACAGCCTTATGACATATTTCATAGCATCGAAGCTGGTGGATTTCATAAGCACGGGAATGCTCGAGGGCAAGGCGGTAATGATAATAACAGACCACGGCAAGGAAATTGCCGAGGACATATACGCAAAGCTCGGCAGGACTGTGACCCTGATGCAGGGCAGCGGTCTGATCTCGGGAGAGAAGATAGTTCTCTACTGCGTTATAACGAGGATCGAGCTTTCCAGCATGAAGCGGATAGTGGAGAACAACGACTACTCAGCCTTTATGACAGTCTCCGACGTTTCGGAGATAGTGGGACAGCATATCAAATCAAACAACGCGGCGAAGAAAAAGATACGCCCTAAGGCAGATGCACAGGAGGAGAAGCCATGAACAAACAGGTCCTCAGCGACATTTTAAAAAGAACGATAGACTCTCACAGCGAGAACGGAGCGGCTTTTGTGATAACCGGGAACGGGCAGGAGCTTTGCTCGGACGCTTACGGTCTTGCGGACGTGGAGAACGGAAAGCCCTTCGGCACGGACACTATATGCAGGGCTTTCTCCTGCACCAAGGTCGTGACCTCCGTTGCCTGTATGCAGCTTATTGAGCAGGGGAAACTTGACATCGGCTGGGAGCTGGGCTGGTTCATCCCGGAGTTCTCGGGGGCGCATTATATCGAAAACGGAGAGAAAAAGGAAAGTCCTCCCATAAGGATACGGGACCTGCTCAACATGACTTCCGGCATCGCATATCCCGGAGGAGAATACGAGGGCAAAGAGGATATAAATAACTTATGGGGAAGGCTGGACGAAAGCGTAAGGAACGGCAAGCCCATGACGACCCAGGAGTTTGCGGCACAGGCAGGAAGCTGCGCCCTTGCATTCCCGGCAGGCAGAGAGTGGCAGTACGGTTCCTCTGCGGACATCCTTGGGGCTGTTATCGAGAAGATCACAGGCCGGAGCCTTTCGGAATATATGAGGCAGAATATCTTTGAGCCTCTCGGAATGAGCGACACGGGGTTTTACGTCCCGGCAGAAAAGAGAGACCGTCTTGCGGTGCTTTACGAAACGGCAGGAGAAAAACCCAGGAAGCCTGATTACGTCAATCTCTGCATCTACGACTTCGACAGCGAGCCTGCCTTTATGTCGGGAGGAGCAGGCCTTTTCACCACAGCCGCCGATCTCTCAAAACTCGGGGCTGCTCTCTCAACAGGCGGCAGCGGTATCATAAGCCCTGCGGCGATAGATTTCATGAGGCAGAACGGTCTTACGCCCGAACAGCGAAAGACCTACAACTGGGATTCCGTCAAAGGCTTCGGTTATGCCAACCTTGTGCGTATGCTCGAGGACAAAAACGCAGCAGGCCTGTTTGCAGGCAAGGGTGCCTTCGGCTGGGACGGCTGGACAGGGACATACCTGCTCTGCGATCCCGAGGCACAGCTTTCGGTGACGGTATTCACCCAGCGCTGCGGTGCAGGAACTACCCAGCTCGCAAGAAGCATAGTCAATGCAGCATACTCATTACAGAGATAAATAATAAAAGATAAAGGCAACACCGCACAAAGACGTTAGCCGGTGGTTGTGCGGTGCTGCCTTAATTAGGAGGAAATGATTTGAGCGATCTTCAGAAAGAAATAAACAGGCGAAGGACCTTTGCGATAATATCTCACCCCGACGCCGGTAAGACCACACTTACGGAAAAATTCCTGCTCTACGGCGGAGCTATAGCCCAGGCCGGAGCAGTAAAGGGGAAGAAGAATGCCCGTCACGCTGTCTCCGACTGGATGGAGATAGAAAAGCAGAGAGGTATCTCGGTAACTTCGTCGGTGATGCAGTTCCAGTATGAGGGCTTTTGCATCAACATCCTCGACACCCCGGGACACCAGGACTTTTCCGAGGACACCTACCGCACGCTTATGGCTGCTGACTCGGCGGTAATGGTCATCGACGCTTCAAAGGGCGTCGAGAACCAGACGAGAAAGCTCTTCAAGGTCTGCGCGATGAGGCATATCCCCATTTTCACATTCATCAACAAGATGGACAGAGAGAGCCGAAACCCCTTCGATCTGCTGGACGAGATCGAAAACGAGCTGGGCATACCCACCTATCCCGTGAACTGGCCTATTGGCTGCGGAAAGGATTTCAAAGGCGTTTATGACCGCAGCAACAGACAGCTCATCTCCTTCTCCTTCAACGACGGGACTGTTTTCGGCAAGCACAAGATCGCCGCCACTGTTTCGGATATAGCCGACCCGTCTCTGCGTGAGCTTATCGGAGAGGATCTGCACGACACTCTCTGCGAGGATGTTGAGCTGCTGGACGGCGCTTCCGAGGAATTCGACCTCAAGGCTGTCCACGAGGGAAGACTTTCCCCCGTGTTCTTCGGTTCGGCTCTGACGAATTTCGGCGTTGAGCCCTTCCTTGAGAACTTCCTGCAGATGACGCCTCCGCCTCTTGCAAGGCTTTCCACCGCCGGAGTGATAGACCCCTTCGACCCCGGCTTTTCGGCATTCGTTTTCAAGATACAGGCCAATATGAACAAGGCTCACCGCGACAGGATAACCTTCATGCGTGTGTGCTCGGGCAAGTTCGATAAGGAAATGGACG
>CAMVOF010000049.1:0-13737 GCA_947169055.1 uncultured Clostridia bacterium | reverse complement strand
TGTATGTATGAGTTCGCGTTGCAGCCGTTGGGAGGGGCTTGTTGTTTGCCCTCTATCAAGGCTGTGCCCGCGTGGGAGTTGAATCACGCTTAAGGCTGTGTGTAATACAAAAATCGCAGCACGCCCTTCTCGGGGGCTTTCCGATTGCCCCCGAACCCCTTCGGACACAACCCTTTTCCTTCTGATTTAAGCTGCATAAAAAAGTCTTAGCCGAGTGAGAAGCTGTCTTCGCGTGGGAAACATACCCTCTCACGCAAGAGTAAGCAAGCTCTGCTTGCGGAACGTGTCAAGCGCCGTCGCCGCTGCGACCGTGTCAAGCGCTGTCGCCGCTGCGACCGGAAACCGCAAAATGCGGAACGTCTATCCACCTGCCGGTGTAGCCCCTCACAGCCCTTCTCAGCTGCTCGTCGCCGATCACAAGATCGTATCCTCCGGCAAGCACCTTCTCCCGGAAGTCTTCCTCGCTCCTGAACCGTATATCTCCGGCCTCTGCGTATCTCTCGTCCAGCATGAAGAACGTTCCGCAGTCCGCCTTTCCGCCGATGATCTTCCTCGTCTCGTTTGCCGCGAACTGCTGGTGCACGATCAGCGCTTTCTCAAAGCTGCCGGCGCTTTCAAGGGCTTTCACAGTCCCGTCCATCAGTACGCCCTGCACCCTGTGCCTGATTCCCAGCTCACGCTCCAGCCACTCTGCGGCTCTTATCCCCGCAGGTGCTATAACGGCGATCTCGTCGCACTCACCGACCCTGCGTATCTCGTCGAGGCCGCTGTCCATGCCGAAGGTCACGACCTCGCTGTGACCCTGTTTTTTGAACTGCTCCCTGACCCACCCGGCACCAGCCGAGCCTAAGTCCATGGGCGTAGCTCCGATCATCCCGATGCGGCCTTTTTTGGGAGCAAGGCCTTTCACGGCGAAGCGCTTGAACAGCTTGAGATAGGCTTCCTCTTCGCCGCGGTCGTAGAGCTTCGTGCCGTCGGATGCGATAGTTATGCAAGGCAGACCCGTGCGCTTTTCGCTCATCCTTTCAAGAGCTTTGTAGTCCGTGGCGATGACCGCCGGGACCGGTGTGCCGACTATGGCTGTGAACTCAGCGTCCGCCTGCTGGCAGGCAAGAGCCAGCTTTGCCACCAGCCTGTCGTCCCTGCCGAGGATAGCGTCCATATCCCTGAGACCTGCGCTGAACAGAGCCGAACGCTTTTCAAACCAGCGTGGCTCGTCGAAGCCGCAGACGTTTCCTGCACAGCCTCCTGCATCGCAGATGACGACGATGCCTCCCAGCTCGTAGAGCACAGAGCAGGCCCCCGAATCGTCCGGGGCAAAGGGGGAGAGATGTTTAAGCAATTTTTTCATTTCTTCCCCTCCTTTTCAAGGGCTTCGTCCAGCTCCGACAGCAGCATCCGAACAGCTTCGTACCCGAAGGGCTGTTCCTCGCTGTTGAAGCCGGCGTTGGGCAGGTCGGGGTGGTAGTAGCCGGCGTCCACGCCGATAGTCGCATCGATATTGGTTTCTCTCTCGTAGCCCAGCATGGTGGGGGAGAGGTTGGAGTATATTTTTGTATCGGGAGAAAGGGCAGCCAGCTTTTTGATGAAGACGAAATTGCGCTCGCTGACCGTGCCGTATATCTCGCTGACCTTATGGCCGTATCCCGTGAGGGCAAGTGCAAGCTCGAAGCTGTCGGCGTTGAGACATTCTCCCACCGCAAAGGTAAGGCTGCCGTGCTTTGAGAGAAAATCGCTCACGGCTTTTTCAGCATCTTCGCGGTACTTCCCGTCGTCGAACTCTGCGCCTATGGCCTGTCCCAGAAGGCGGTACTGGTTGTGTATCTTGTCGATGCGGTACAGGCGGTTTATCTCGATGAAGGGTATGCCGAGACGCTTCTCCATATCCTGCGCCGCGTATCTTGCTTCGGGATTTATGACGAGATCAAAATTCGCCTGTGAGAGCTCATGATACTGCCCGATAGTTTTGCAGCGTCCGAGCTCGTTCGTACTGACTCCCACGGATGCAAGCAGCTCATATAGCTCGCAGCTGTCGTGGAGAGGCGAGAAGTATCCCAGTATATTGCACCTGTCCCGGCGTCTTTTCTGAGGCTTCAGCAGGGAATAGACAGACCGCCTTACCCCTGCCATGGGCGGCAGACGCTTTTCCCTTGTGAGGGCATACATATACGCAGGAACGGCAGGGACTCCTGTCTCTTCCTCGCAGCGGCGGCAGACACGCTCCATATCCGTGCCGAGAAGGGCGTCAACGCAGGTTATGCAGATCATGATGGCCGTGGGCTTTTCGCCCAGCTCCTCGACTATCTCCCCACAGGCTTTGGGAATCTTGTTCAAGTGCCTGCCGGTGACTATATCCGTGTCGTCAAGCAGGAGATAGAAAAATCTCTCGCTGTAGCCCAGCTCGTTCAAAAGGGCTGTGTTTCGTCCGCAGCAGCCCGGAGCGACCAGGAGCATAACAGACCCCGGAACAGCCAGCCCTGCACGCTTGACGCCGTATCCCCTTGCGCCGGGAGAGTTGAAGTCCAGAGTTGCAGGAGAGGAATAGATAAGGTGCTTTGCCGAGAGCAGCTCCTCGGGAGTGGCCTGAAAGCCCTTTTCCGCAAGCTCGGAAGCCGTGATGTAGAAAGCCTTGTTCATATACCTGCTTCGTCCTCCTTGATGAGCTTCTTCGCAAGCTCGGTGAAGCGTTTTGCAGCCTCGCAGTCCGGTGCTCCTTCAATGACTGTCATGCCCTTGTCCTCGCAGCGGATTATGTCCTGTGAACGGGGGATGTCAGCGGCTATCTCAAGGCCTGCGCTCTCCGCAAAGGCACGGACTTTTTCTTCCTCGTTCTCCACGTTTCGCCTGTTCATTATTATGCCTCTCACTCTTGCGTAGCTGCGGTCTTCAAAATTCTTCACAGCCTTGGAGATATTGTTTGCGGCATAGAGAGCCATTTTCTCTCCCGAGGTGACTATCAGCACCTTCGAGGCGTAGCCCTCTCTTATGGGTGCTGCAAAGCCTCCGCAGACCACGTCTCCCAGAACGTCATAGAGCACCACGTCGGGCTTCTGGCTCTCGAAAAGCTCCAGCTCTTCAAGGAGGGAGAAGGTGGTGATTATACCTCTGCCTGCACAGCCGAGACCCGGTGTGGGACCGCCTGTCTCGATGCAGAGCACTCCGCCGAAGCCCTTCCTGCTTATCTCGCCGATGGAAGTCGGCTCCTCGTCCTTTTCACGCAGATAGTCCATGACCGGCGTCACAGGCGTACCCCCCAAAAGATTCATCGTGGAGTCGGCCTTGGGGTCGCAGCCGATCTGTATTACTTTTTTTCCCAGCGAGGCAAATGCCGCCGCAAGATTGGCGGTGCAGGTGGATTTGCCTATGCCGCCTTTTCCGTATATCGCAAGCTTTATCATTCTGTCAGCTCCCTGATCGGCCTGTTTATCAGGTCGGGTATTTCGTTTAAAAAGCTCCTGCCGGAGAATGCCGTGTGGGGCAGAGAAACGAGCTTTGCTCCCTCCGGGATCACCGGCGCATAAAGAGGATCCGCAAGCACGAACTGCGGCTTTATCTCTTTAAGTGCTGCCTCTATGTCTTCCTCGGAGAATATGTCTAAGTCTTTCTCAGAGAGGATTTCTTTGTCAACTGTCAGCGGTGAGATCACCCTCGGACGGAAATTGGTCTCGCAGCAGAGAGCTGCGGCCAGAGCTGCCGAATACACGCTCTCTCCGATTATGACGACCTCGTTCTCGACAGATGTCCTGTCCGGCAGGCGGAGAATGATTTTGTGCTCCTTCACGGCATCAAACAAAGCCTCGCAGAGGACGGTGGGGAAGTTTTCTCCCAAAGGCAGTCCGCAGACGAAAGGCACGCCGAGGTACTTGTACATATACCGTGCTGCCGTAAGTCCGGAAGCCGAGACCACAAGGTTCACCTCCGCAGTTGCAGCTTCTTTTATCTCCTCAAGCGCCGAGCCCTCAGCAAGGCAGGATATGACCTTGAAGCCGCAGTCCGTGAGCCATTTTCTTGTGCTCTCGATCGTGCTGCTGAGGCCGAAGTCGAGGGGCGTTGCCCCGATGATATTCACGCTCTTCGGCACGCGCTTGCTTGTATTGCGGACGAAGCTGCGGACTATGGCCTCAAAGGCCTGAGATGCACCGCTGATGTAGGAGAGTGTGCCGTTGGTATGCAGCCCGAAGGTCCGGATGCCTGAGCGCTTCTGTATCTCCTGTGCGATAGCGTCGAAGTCAACGCCTGTCATCATGGGCATAGGTGAACCGCAGAGGGTTATGAAGGCAGGCTTCAGGTCGGCGGCTGCGGAGACTGTGTCCGAGATGAGCTGCTCGTCGTTGCCCATTATGGCGTCCAGCTCTGTCAAGGCGGAGATGAAGACCATTGACCGCTTATCGTACCAGCGGGGCTCGTCGTGGGTGGTATAAGTGGAGTTGCAGCCCGAGGCATCGTGTATAACTGTCATTCCCCCCAGCTCGTACATTGCCGAGCAGACCCCGGAGGTATCCGCGGCATAGCAGGGGAGTATTCTGCTTACATTCTTCATGTTTCTTTCACCTCGATCTTACTGATGCGGTACGCACTATACTGAGCGTAGGATTATTAGATTGCAGCACGCTCTGTTTCGGGGGCTTTCCGATCGCCCCCGAACCCCTTCGGACACATACCTTTCTTCTGAATTATAGCCAATTCTATTATTTTTCACTAATTATTCACTATTCACTATTCACTTCTTCTGTCCCCGAATCCCTTCGGGTACATGGCTTTGTGAAGAAGAGAAAACTAACGCTAAATCTAAATTCGCGTGGGAAACTGTCTCTCTTGCTCAATGTAAGCATGCGGAGCTTGCGTTACGCGTCAAGAAAAAGCGTCACGTGTCAAGAAAAAGTGTCACGTGTCAAGAAAAAAGGGGAGCGATGCGTTGCAGCTGCATCCCCAGCCCTTTTGCTGGATGACCGTTCTTCTGTCCTTTGGATCTTCATATGCTTCTGCCATTAGCTTTGCCAGCTTTGCGATGCCTTCAAAGCCGTAGAGGCCGCCGTTCATCACGATGTCAACGAAGTTGTCCGCTGCAAAAAACCAGGCGGCTTTCTGCCCCACGGCAAGCACCTTTTCGTGGGCTTCTTCCGGGAAAGCCTGCATATTCACGTTCACCGACGAGTATAGCAGGATGTCGGGACGCAGGGCTTTCAGCTGTTCAAGCTCGGGGGTGTCTTCGCCGGGAGCATCGCTTATGATGTACCGCACGTTGAAGCCTTTCCGGGAGAGAAGCAGCGCCAGCTCGAATGGCCTTGTCACGGCGGTGTAGTCTATGGCTATTGGTGTATCATTGATAAGTTCTTTCAGCTTTGCAAGCTCTTTCTCGGCTTTGTTTTCATACTCCGAAAGCTCCGGCATATCCACGCCCAGAGCCTCGCAGAGCTTTTCGTATCCGGCCTTGATATTCTCCGGCAGGAAGCAGTTCGGCAGATGCAGATGCTTTGCCCCCGTCCGTTCCGAGAGCTCACTTGCGCCCTGAAACGCCGTGGGGAAATAGGAGATGTTCAGAAAGCTCTCCCCCAGCTCCATGAACTCATCGTAGGTCTTGCAGAGGGTCAGGTCTCTCAGGGCGAAGCCCTTTCCTTTTATTATCCGCACAAGCTCGGAGGCTTCGTCCGTCGGTCTGTCGCAGCCGATGATGCTCACCGAGCGGCTGTTCAGGGGCAGGGGCTTCACAAGGGAATACATCCGCTTTGTGAGCCACACCGCAGGGGAGAAGGTCTCCCTCATCGTGGGGGTCATGTAGCAGTCAACGAAGTCGATGTCCGGGTGTTTTTCTCTCAGGTCCCGGAGGATGATCTCGTAATCCGCTCCTGCAAAGAGGTGCATACAGCTGAGGAAGATGAGCACGGCCTTGGGCTTTTCCGGCAGCTTTCCGATGACCTCCGAAACGCCGTCAGTCACATCGCTTTCAAGAGTCCCGTCGAACATATCTTCCTCCGAGAGAGACACCCAGCTGAGCCTGTCGGTCTGGCCTGTTTCGGCGACTGTCAGCACAACACCCCGGAGACAGCCCTGTGCACAGACATAGATCTGATGTCCTTCCGGCACCAGCAGCCCGGTGTGGACGATGTTCCACATTCCCCGTGCAGGGGGATTGTATTGAAGTCCGCGCTCAAAAAAGGCTTTGGTGTCCGCGTCTTTCAGCAGGACACAGGGCGGCTTTTCATATCCGGGTCGTTTAAGCATCCTTTGCTCCTTTGCATATCTCGTAAACCCGTTCGGCAACGGCTTTGAACTGCTTCGCCGCCGTGCTTTCCGGCTTTGTAACAACTATGGTCTCTCCGGCATCGTCTGCCGAGGAGATGTCAGGGCTCCGGTCTATGGAGCCGACTATCTCTGTATTGAAATCCTTTGCAAGCTCGGCTGCGGCTTCGTCTTCGTTTTCCACTCCGCGGCGGTTGAGTATCATACCCCCGAGAGATGAATAGCCGCGGCTTTGGAAATTCTCCACAGCCATGCAGATGTTTGCGGCAGCGTATCTTGCCATTTTCTCGCCCGAGAGGACGACGAATATCCTGTCGGCATAGCCCTTTCGCATGGGCATGGAGAAGCCTCCGCAGACTACGTCTCCCAGGACGTCGTAGATTATCACATCGGGTTTGTAGATGTCGTAAGCTCCGAGACGTTCGAGGTTCTCGAGGGCGTTGATTATGCCCCTCCCTGCACAGCCCAGGCCGGGTATAGGCCCCCCTGCCTCAACGCAGAGCACTCCGCCGCTGCTCTTGTGAACAACGTCGTCAAGAGTCAGAGACGAGCCCTTTTTCCTTATGGTGTCCAGCACCGTGGGGATGCGTTCGCCGCCGTGGAGAAGGGCAGTGGAGTCGGCCTTGGGGTCGCAGCCTATCTGCATAACGGTCAGCCCCTTAGCTGCAAGAGCCGCCGAGATATTGCAGGAGACCGTGGATTTCCCGATGCCTCCCTTGCCGTATATCGCAAGCTTTATCATGTGTGATCTCCTCTCGTGATGACGACTTCGTAACCGATCTTCTGCATTCTTGCCTGAACGCAGTAGCGGCATTTCTCCGACCTGTCTTCTGTGCAGATCTTTCCGTCGTAGAGCATATATTTTTTCCTCACAGCCGTGGGTGAGAGATTGGGCATTATAACATTCGCACCCGAAAGCACGCCCTGTTCTCTGCCGTCGGGTCTGATTGTCCCGAGAGCTGTCGTTGCAGGCAGAAGCACCCGGGGAAGCATTATCCTGCAAAGGCTCAGCAGGAAAAGGGTCAGCTCGTATGAGCCCTTGGGCATATCCCGGAAAGGCGTGTCCTTGTGGGGCAGGAATGGCCCTATGCCTATCATGTGGGGCTTGAAGCTGCCGAGGAAGACCATGTCGTCGGCAAGACATTCCGCGGTCTGATAAGGCGAGCCCACCATTATCCCGGCACCCGTCTGGAAGCCAAGCTCTTTAATGTCATGCAGGCATTTCATCCTGTGGTCGAA
Organism: uncultured Clostridia bacterium; assembly: GCA_947169055.1. GTDB lineage: Bacteria > Bacillota > Clostridia > Oscillospirales > Ruminococcaceae > FB2012. The sequence goes on along the minus strand of CAMVOF010000049.1, from coordinate 6,258 downwards.
GCTCATCTCCGCCGGGTGGAGCTTTGAGTAATGCTCCCTGTTGGCAGTCTCGTGCCGCAGCAGATAACGGTCAGCCCCGGCATCTTTCAAAAGCTTCAGCGCATCCCTTTCCAGCTCTCCCAAAGAGAGGGTAACGGCGCAGTCGGGGAAGCTCTGCTTTATCCTGCGGACGATGCCTGCCATCCTCTCGGGAGGGTAGGCGGCGTAGTCTTCGCCGCTTTGCAGAACGAAGGTGCGGAAGCCGTTTTCGTAGCCCTCTTCGCAGCAGGACAGTATCTCGTCGTCATTCAGCCTGTAGCGCTGGACGTTTTTGTTCGAGCGCCTGATGCCGCAGTAGAGGCAGTCGTTTTTGCAGACGTTGGAGAACTCGATTATGCCGCGGATAAATATCTTCTTCCCGAAGACTTCGCTGCTTATCTTCCGGGCAAGCTCCGCCGCAAAGGCTCGGTCGTCCTCGTCCCAGTGGGAGAACACCTCGCACCATTCGCCGCGGCTGAGCTGCTTGTCGTTATTCAGTTTTTCGATCAGCGAGCGGATGCTTTCGCCCATGATTTCACCTCCAACAAAAAAGGCCATGCTCTCCCGAAGAACGGACAAAGCACGACCGAAGCCGCAGGTGCAGAGGCACCCGGAGTCTGTGATCTTTGCTTTTGCCTCAAGCTCGTTTCGGCATCAGGAGAGATTTTTTTCGATATTCAATTTCAGCATCAGACAGAAGCGTAAACGGTTTTGGCAGTGACGCCCGGCAGACGTCCGATCTTCCCTGCCAGGGAATTGATCTTATCCTGTGGGGCATCGATAGCGATGCTGATGACATTTATATTCTTTGCGTGGTAGGGGACGCCCATACGTCCGATGATAAATTCTGCATACTCATGCAGGAGGGCATTAACGCCTTCGGAGGATGAGATATCCTCGACGATGATGGCGATGAGAGCAACACGAGTTTCCATAAAAGATCCTTTCATAAAGGCAATATTGAACCGAATAAAGTATACCATAAAAGTCTGCATTTGTCAAGTCCGGCACTATGGTCGAACGGAATACTTTTTTACTTCATCTGTTCGGTTGCCTGTGCTATTATCTGCTCCATCGTGTGCCAGCCGAGGACGGCGCATTTTACCCTCGCGGGCATATGCGAAACGTCTTGCAGGGCGCCGGCTTCTTCAAGCTCTTCAAGCTCTTCGTCGGTGATCTCACCCTTTATCATCCGCAGGAAAATATCGCTCAGGCGCTTGGCTTCTTCCGTCGTCCTTCCGATGACAAGATCAAGCATGATGTCCGCAGAAGCCTGGGAGATAGCGCATCCGCTGCCGGTGTAGGAGCCGTCTTTTATAACGCCGTCTTCGATCTGCAAATGCAGGATTATGTCGTCGCCGCAGGAGGGGTTTATGCCCTCGTGGTTGAAGTTTGCGCAGGCAAGCTCGTGCTTGTGTTCGGGCCGGAGATTGTGGTCGGTGAGTATCTCGCTGTAAAAGGTCTTATCCATCATAGCCCATTTTCCTCCTTATCTGCCCGAGACATTCGATGAACCGCCGAACGTCTTCCTCGGTGTTGTAAAATGCGATGCTCGCACGTGTAGTTGACATCACCCCGAGATGCTTGTGCAGCGGCTGTGCGCAGTGGTGTCCTGCCCGTACTGCGATGTTCTCGGAGTCGAAGATCGCTGCCACATCGTGGGGGTGTACGCCCTCGATCTCAAATGTTACGATGCCGCAGTGCTCCGCAGGATCCTCCGAGCCGAATATCCTGATATAGGGCAGCTTCTTCATCTCGTTCATCATCAGCGCTGTGAGCTCTGCCTCGCGTTTTTCGATGGCTTCAAAGCCCAGCTCGCTGATGTAATCTATGGCGGCGTGAAGCCCTACAGCTCCGCCGACGTTCACCGTGCCTGCCTCGAATTTGTGGGGCAGGGGAGCATAGGTGGCTCCCTCTCTGGTGACGTATTCTATCATCTCTCCGCCGGAAAGGAAAGGCGGCATTTTTTCAAGGAGCTCTTTCTTTCCGTAAAGGGCTCCGATGCCCATGGGGGCCAGCATCTTGTGCCCCGAGAAGGCAAGAAAATCAACATCCAGCTCCTGCACATCGACCGGTATATGGGGAACGCTCTGTGCACCGTCGCAGACGATGACCGTCCCGTTATCATGGCAGAGCTTTGCGAATTCCTTTATCGGGTTGAGCCTGCCGAGGACGTTGGAGATCTGTGTTATTGCGACCAGCTTCGTCCGTTCGTTCAGCAGCTTTTTGAGTTCCTCCGGCGAGAAATATCCTTGCTCGTCACACTCGAAATAGACCAGCTTTGCGCTCTTTTCCTTTGCGAGCAGCTGCCAGGGGAGCATATTGCTGTGGTGCTCGGCGATGCTGACGATGATCTCGTCCCCCTCGCCGACAAAAGCCCTGCCGTAGCTGTAGGCAACAAGGTTCAGGCTCTCCGTGGCGTTCCGGGTGAAGATGATCTCGCAGTCCTCCCGGGCGTTGATGAATCTCCTCACAGCGCTCCTTGCGTTTTCGTAGGCGTCTGTAGCCTTTACGCTGAGGTCGTAAAGCCCTCGCAGGGGATTTGCGTTTTCCTCGCGGTAGTATTTTTCTGCGGCTTCAAGGACCTGCCGGGGTTTCTGCTGGGTGGCGGAGTTATCCAGATATGCAAGCTCGGGATAGGCTTTGAAGACAGGGAAGTCTTCCTTAGCCGACAGTATTCTGTTCGTCATCCGAAAATGCACCTCCGATGCTCTTCTCGATCCTTGCAAGTGTCTCTTCGTCGTTTATCCTGCGCATTGCAGCCTCGACCTTTGCACGGGACATCATCTCGTAGATCCGCCCGAGGCTCATCCCCCGGGACATCATATAGAAGACATATCTCTCGTCCAGCTTGCCGATGGATGCACCGTGGCTTCCCTCAACGTCTTCCTCGGCGCAGAGGATAAGGGGAACGGTCTTGTTGACAACGCCCTCGTTTATCATCAGCACCTCTTCATTCTCGGCACCCTTGGCACCCGAAGCTCCGTTGATGAAATCTATTGTTCCCCTGAAGACCTTCTGTGCTTTGTCCGAGAGCACGCCCTTGGCGTTTATCTCGCTCTGGGTCTTTCTGCCTCTGTGAGAAGCAACGAGGTTTATATCCAGCTTCTCCGAATCTTTGAGAAGATATGCTATATCGTTTCTGTACTCGCTCCTGTAGCCGTCGAGTGCGGTGAAGGTCCCTGTTATTATCTCCGAGCCCGAGAGATAGAGCTGCGTCAGCTCGAAGGCTGCTCTGTCTTCTTCCGCGGCTGCAACGTCGTTTATCAGCCTGAAATACTCTCCGCAGCTTATTATCTGCACAAGATGGATCTTTGCGCTGTTCCCGGCTTTGAGGACTGTCTGCAGCGCAGCTGTTCCGCTTCTGCCGCTTTCGATGAACTGTATCACCGTGATGTCCGTTCCGGAGGGCGCATCTACCTCACAGCGAGAGGAGCCCTCTTCACCCTCGGCAAAGACTATATCGTACTTTGCCTTGGCTCCCGGCTTTCCGGCAGCGATGCGCATAACGGGTATGCCCTGGCTGTCCAGCAGGGAAGTGAGCTCTTCGCCGCAGCCGGTCTTTATGCCTTTGAATATCTCACCGTCCGCCTCCGGAAGAAGCACGGCGTTCTCAAGCTCCGGCTTGTCAACAGCGTGGTGCTTGTACTCAGCCTCGGGGACTTCCGCGTGGTTCATTTTAAGATAACGGTAGGTGGGTGCAGGCAGCCTGTTTATTTTAAGCGTCTTTGTTTCCTTGGTCATCAGCCTATACTGCCTTTCATTTCAAGATTTATGAGATTGTTCATCTCCACCGCGTATTCAAGCGGCAGCTCCTTCGAGACATTGTCGGCAAAGCCGCTGACGATAAGAGCCTTGGCGTTTTCTTCCGTCATTCCTCTGGACATAAGATAGAAAACGGCTTCGTCGCTTATGCGGCCTATCTTTGCTTCGTGTCCGATGTCTGCGTCGGCTGTGCGTATATCCATAGCAGGGATAGTGTCCGAACGTGAGATGCTGTCCAGCATCAGAGACTCGCAGCTGACGGAGGACTTGCTCCGCAGGGCATTGGGGTTCACCTGCACGGCGCTGCGGAATGTGCTTATGCCGCCGCTTTTCGAGATGGATTTCGTGTTCATATAGGACGAGGTGTCCGGAGCTGCGTGGACCATCTTCGCTCCTGTATCGAGGTTCTGTCCCTCGCCTGCGAAGGTTATTCCCGTGAACTCAGCCCTTGCTCCCTTGCCCTTGAGGATGCTCATGGGGTAGAGGTAAGAGGTGTGTGAACCGAAGGAGCCGGACACCCATTCGACTTTTGCGCCTTCCTCGATGATAGCTCTCTTGGTGTTGAGGTTGTACATATTCTTCGACCAGTTCTCTATGGTCGAGTAGCGCAGGGTGGCGTTCTTCCCCACGAAGAGCTCAACGCAGCCTGCGTGGAGGCTCGCAACGTAATATTTCGGAGCGGAGCAGCCCTCGATGAAATGCAGGTATGCCCCTTCGTCAACGATTATCAGCGTGTGCTCGAACTGTCCTGCTCCCTTGGCGTTGAGCCTGAAATAGGATTGCAGCGGAATATCTAAGTGTACATTTTTCGGGACATATACAAAGCTTCCTCCCGACCACACCGCACCGTGGAGCGCTGCGAACTTGTGGTCTGTGGGGGGTACGAGCTTCATGAAATGGCTCTGTATCATCTCAGCGTAACGCTCATCGTGCATGGCACTTTCAAGGTCGGTATAGACCACGCCCTGCTCGGCAACTTCTTTTCTCACGTTGTGGTAAACGAGCTCCGAGTCGTACTGAGCTCCCACGCCTGCCAGAGATTCTCTCTCTGCCTGGGGTATTCCGAGACGCTCGAAGGTGTTCTTTATATCCTCCGGCACGTCATCCCATTCGGTACGCATCCTTGTCTTGGGACGGATGTAGGTGACGATCTCGTTCATATCGAGGCCTTCGATAGAGGGACCCCAGTTCGGCATTTCTGTTTTGTTGTATATCTCAAGCGACTTCAGGCGGAACTCGGTCATCCATTCCGGGTCGCCTTTTTCCTCCGATATCTCTCTGATTATCTGCGGCGTGATACCGCTTTCAAACATATCGGCCTCGTCTTCCTCATAGCGGAAATCGTAGAGCGAGGTGTTGATGTCGCCGACTTGTGTTTTTTCCTTCATCTTCTGCTCCTTACTCAGCCGGGATGTATTTCTCAAATCCGTGCTCGTTCACTTCGTCAACGAGCTCTGCACCGCCTTCTGCGGCTATCTTTCCGTTCACGAGGATATGTGTCGCATCCACTTTCAGGGATTCGAGTATCCTTGTGTTGTGTGTGATGATGATGAGCGAATTATTGGGGTCCTTCTGGAACTCGCTGACGCCCTTGGAGACCGTCTTCACTGCATCGACGTCAAGGCCGGAATCCGTCTCGTCGAGGATAGCGAGCCTGGGCTTGAGCACCAGCAGCTGGAGTATCTCAGCCTTTTTCTTTTCACCGCCGGAGAAGCCAACGTTTAAGTCTCTGTCGGCGTAGGAGGGATCCATCTGGAGGACTTCCATAACGGCTCTGAGCTGCTTCTTGAACTCGAAGAGCTTTATCCTCTTGCCTGTTTTCTGCTCGAGGGCGCTGCGAAGGAAGTTCGACAGGGTGATGCCGGGTATCTCTATGGGGTTCTGGAAGGAGAGGAAAAGCCCCTTCTGCGCACGCTTGTCGGCGGAAAGCTCCGTCACGTCCTCACCGTCAAAGAAGATGCTGCCGCCTGTCACGGTATATTCCGGGCTGCCCATAACAGCCGACCCGAGGGTGGACTTTCCGGCACCGTTGGGTCCCATGAGCACGTGAGTCTCACCTGCGCCGACGCTCAGCGAAACGCCGTGCAGCAGCTCTTTTTCCTCGACCTGCACAAAGAGGTCGTTTATTTTGAGTAGTTCTGACATTTATATCGTCCTTTCGGTCAATTTGACTAAGTGTCCCGGCAAATCCGCCGGATAGAAACACATTATTTATTATAACACCGCTTCCCGAAAAAGTCAACGATTTAAGTATAGTTGCTGTAATTTTTACATTTTATATAAAATATATCGGAAACGAAGGTCAAAATATTAAACCTGAGAAAATGCAGGGGCTTGCTCCTGACGCAGAACCCCTCCGCCCTTCGGGCACCTCCCGAAGAACCATGAAATGTTCTTTTTCAGGGGAGGCATAAAGTCTCATTTCCGTTAGCAATCATCTCGTTAAATACCTTCTCATCGAAGATACTCTGAATG
>CAMVOF010000048.1:0-13857 GCA_947169055.1 uncultured Clostridia bacterium | reverse complement strand
TAGTACCAGTCGCCGGAGTTGTCGTTTGCAAGTCTTACGGGAACGATACCGCCTGTGTAGATGTCGTTAGCGTATTCGTCGTAGTTCTCTTCGGTGGCAACTTCCTCCGTGCAGATCACGGGAGTGCCGTCGATAAGAGAGCCGTGTATCTCGATGCTGATGTAGTCGATACCGCCGAGGTTCTTGAAGTCCTTAACGGTAACTTCCTTGTCCATACCCATAGTCAGCGACATAGAAGTCCAGTAGTCTGCGTTATTGTCGATCTGCACTTCCATATCGGGGAATCCCAGTCCGTAATATACCACGCCGTTCTTGTCGGTGTGGATCGGAACAGGCTGCGAGCTGTCGTCCTCACTGCTGTCGCGCCAGTCATCCTCACTGCTGTCGCGCCAGTCGTCCTCGCTGCTGTCGTCGTCCCACCAGTCGTTGCTGCTGTCGTCATCCCACCAGTTGCTGTCGTCATCTTCAGAGCTGGTGTCGTCGGGACGGCTTGTGTCATCGGGACGGCTGTTATCGTCGGGACGGCTGTTGTCGTCGGGCTTGCTGTCGTCACCCTGAGGATTGATATACTTTCTGTACAGCTCTTCCATCGGGATGAGCATGATACCGCCCTTCTGACCGTCGCCGTAATCGAACTGGAAGAAGCCGGTGTCGGGGTCGTAGGAATAATCCTTGATAGTGCCGTCTTCAACGAGGTCATCCAGCACTTCTTCAACTACTTTCTGTCTTTCCTCGAGGTCGAGGTCCTCAAGCTCACGTCCGTCAAGAACATCTTCGAGCTTGTCATCCACCATCTGGGTAACGGTCTTCTCGTCGTCATCTTCCTTGGCGTCGTTACGCGACTTGATATACTTGTATCCGAAGAATGCACCGAAGCCTACTGCCGCACAGAGGACGATGGCGATTATCGCCTTGGCAGCACCGCCGCCGCTCTTTTTGGGCGCAGGCTGAACAGCTCTCGGCGGCTGGGCAGGAGGCGGAGCAAATCCGCCGCCCTGGTTCGGGAAGCCCTGTGCATTATTCTGCATAAAGGGCTGGGAGTTATAGGGCTGAGCGTTCTGCTGGAAAGTCTGGGGATTCTGATAGGTGTTTTCGGGTCTGATGGGCGGGACCGCCTGAGAGGGATAAGGCGGCTGCGCATTCTGGGCAGGAGCACCGGGCTGCGGAGGAGCCGGCTGGGGAGTCGGCTGTGGAGCTGCAGCTGCTTTTTGTCCGCACATAGGGCAGAATTTTGCGCCCTCACGGAGCTCGTTCCCACAGGAAGTACATTTCATATTCATCACTGCCTTTACTATAAAATAAGACTGAAAAAACAACAAAGTTCTGCACAAATATTATATCATGTTTTAACTGATATGTCAACAAGTCGCTGCGGCGATCTCACTGCCTCTCATAATATTTTATCCCGTCGTTGGGGATGAAAAATGTGCGGATGTAGCCGTCCGTCGAAAGCACAAGAAAATACCCCGTCTCCGTGTCAAAGAATACGTCGTCGCCGTCCTCGGCTTCCGTCTTGTGCAGCACCGTCTCCGAGTCGGAATTCAGCAGCTCGTTCGCAAGCCGCAGGTATTCCTCCTGCGTTATGTCCCCGAACTCCGAGCCGTGCTTCTTGTAGTGGTCGTCAAACAGCTTTTGGCTCCTGAACTTGTAGCTCTTCGCCGGCTTCTCTTCTGCCTTCGATCCCTCGGGTTCGCTGTCCTCGGCGGGAGCTGCGCTTTCGCCGGCAGTCGTTGTCGTGCTGTAAACCGCAAGGCTGCTCGTGTCGCCGGCGGAGCTATCGTTTTCACCGCCGCCTTTGAACACAGTGAACACCAGCAGTACGATCACAGCCGCGATCACAGTCCCTGCCGCAGTGAGGGTGTTTTTATTCAAGCCGTTCATAAAAAAGCCTCCTTTGTCTCAGCCGTCAAAGCTCCATATCCGGGTCGTAACGGTCGTCGATGAGTATATAGTTCAAGTTGTTGAGCTTCACCTGCTCCAGTATCCGCAGGTTTTCCGCAAGGATGTTTTCCCTTGTGCAGTACCCGTCGTCAAGGCGTTTCTCGATGATGTTCGCGTAATGCCTGATGTCATCGAAATGCTCGTTTATGTATTTCTCGCTCATCACAAGGCAATAGTATCTGATGTGTTCGAGGTACTCTTTTGCAAAGCTTTTCGCCCAGCCGAAGGGGATGTAGCAGCCCTCGACGATCATATTCTGTCCGTTCTCGATCGCGGTCTTTATCATCTCGCGGACGATGGGCCAGAGATAGGCTGTAAGCTCGCCGTCGGGACTCAGGGGAGTCAGGTCGGTGCAGCCGCTTCTGATGAGCCCCATTTTGAGGTGGTCGATGGAAAGATAGGGGTATTTGTACTTTTCGAGCAGTTTCTGAGCGAGAGCGGTCTTGCCGGTATGGGAAGCTCCGGCTATGAGAACGATCATTTTACACCCAACCTTTCCGCGTCGATTTCTGATAACAATTATACATTAAGGACAAAGAGCTGTCAAGTCGCAGTATCATGGACCGCGCAGCGCATCAAAAAGGTTTCGGCCGTTCCTCGGAACGGGAACCTGCCTTTCTCCGCAAGCCCTTTAAAAAGGGCTTGACCCTAAACTTTAATGCGCTGCGCGGTGGCTGTTTGCTCTTGACAATGTCGGAGAATTGTTGTATAATTCAAGAGATGTATTATTTGACTAAGGAGAGATTACTATGCTTGACATCAAACTTTTCCGTACCGAGCCGGAGCTCATCAAAGAAAATATAAAGAAGAAATTCCAGGACGATAAGCTGCCCCTCGTCGATGAGGTCGTTGCTCTCGATAAGGAATTCCGCGCAACCAAGACCAAGTGCGACGAATACCGCGCAAAGAGAAACACACTCTCGAAACAGATCGGCGGCCTTATGGCCAAGGGCCTGAAAGAGGAAGCCGAGAAGGTAAAGGCTGAGGTCAAGCTCCTCGGCGAAGAGCTGCCCAAGCTCGAGGTGAAGGAGGGCGAGCTGGAGGAAGAGATCAAAAAGAGAATGATGGTCATCCCGAACATCATCGACCCCTCCGTTCCCATCGGCAAGGACGACAGCGAGAACGTTGAGATAGAGCGTTTCGGCGAGCCTGTTGTTCCCGATTTTGAAGTTCCCTACCACGTTGACATCATGGAGCGTCTGAACGGCATCGACCTTGACGCTGCTCGCAGAACAAGCGGCAACGGCTTCTACTATCTCTCGGGAGACATCGCAAGGCTGCATTCGGCTATCCTTTCCTATGCGAGAGATTTTATGATCGACCGCGGCTTCACCTACTTCGTTCCGCCTTTCATGATCCGCTCGAACGTCGTGAACGGCGTTATGAGCTTTGCCGAAATGGAAAACATGATGTACAAGATCGAGGGCGAAGACCTTTACCTCATCGGCACATCGGAGCACTCGATGATAGGCAAGTTCATCGACACCATCACCCCCGAAAAAGAGCTCCCCAAGACCCTCACCAGCTACAGCCCCTGCTTCCGCAAGGAAGTCGGCGCACACGGCATAGAGGAGCGCGGAGTTTACCGCATCCACCAGTTCGAGAAGCAGGAAATGATCGTTGTCTGCAAGCCCGAGGACAGCATGGCATGGTACGACAAGCTCTGGCAGAACAGCGTTGACTTCTTCCGCTCTCTGGACATCCCGGTAAGGACTCTCGAGTGCTGCTCGGGTGACCTGGCTGACCTTAAAGTTAAGAGCTGCGATGTTGAGGCATGGAGCCCCAGACAGCAGAAGTATTTCGAGGTAGGCTCCTGCTCGAACCTGGGCGATGCACAGGCAAGGCGTCTCGGCATTCGCATCAAGGCTGAGGACGGCAGCAAGTATTTTGCTCACACCCTCAACAACACGGTAGTTGCTCCGCCGAGAATGCTCATCGCATATCTGGAGAACAATCTCCGTGCCGACGGCACAATAGCTATCCCCGAGCCCCTCAGGATGTACATGGGCGGCAAGGATCACATCGGATAAAAATTATACCTCATTCTCAAACGGGAATGAGGTATTATTATTATTTCAAAACTCTGTCCACCTTGTCTCCATATCGGGGGTCTGCCACCATGAAAAATCTCTGTAAACAAGATCGGCATACATATATACGAGCAGCTCATCGCTGCAATTCACCGTTAATTCGACCTGATGTACAGCCGGGTCTTTTTGATTGTAAATGTCTATCTCTCTCATGATAAGAGCGATGTTCTCGTTTATCGTCTCGTCGTCTCTTGCCGGATAATCCAGCGTCAGATGCAGGGTGCTTCCGGCAGCAGAGGAGCTTACATTCAGTTTAACATCAACATCCTCCGCGATTATTTCCTTTATTGAAGCCTCCAGCTTATCGATCTTGGGAGTTGCGGCCCTGTTACGGATAAGGGAAGTGCACTCGGGAAAGTCCGGCAGCTCCATAATATCCGATTCAGAATCAGAGATCACTACACCTGACGAATTGATGACGACTTCGTTTACTTTTGCCATAGAAGAAATAATACTCAGATCATCAGCCTCGTATCTCAGCGTGTTCAGGGCAAGCCTCTTTGCTTTTACAAAATCGGGAGAGAGCTCTGTGCCTTCCGCTTGCGATCTTACAGTGAGCTTCAGGCATTTCGTTTTCTCGCTGTACTCGCAGTTTTCAACATCGACACCGTTATCCGCAAGCCTGCGAAGCAGTATGTCTGTATCTGTCTCCTGAGGTGCGCTGTCAACTGATTCGGTAACTGAACTGTCACTCGCGGCTGCGGGGACGATCTTATCCTCCGTTTTATCACTGTCGCTGCTCTTGCCTTTAGCGAACACAAGAATAATTGTGAATACACATAAAGCGATCAGGATAACTACTATCACAGCCTTTGCCGATCTCGGTTTTACATCATTCATAACATAACCTCCTTTGTTTGGCTAGCTTTTTAATATGCTTTATAAGTATAATTATTAGTAATCTGAATATGATAAGGCGAATCTGCATAAGGGGTAACATCCATATAAGTCCATGTACCGTTTAGGTTCTTATATCTTACATTGGTAAAATAAAACGGTCCCATCTGAATATTAGGTGAATGTGCTTCTGCCATAGCTTCAATAGTTGCATGAACAAAGCTAAAAGCTATGGCTTTTTTCTCAATTCCGGATATATACGCATGCCATTTCCCGTCATTTTCAAATTGAACTTTGTATGTTTTAGCAGTGCTCAAGCTGTGAGTATTTAATTCTTCCATTTGATAAACTGTCGAGGATTGTTTATATTCAACATATGTCTTAAAAGAGCTATAACCGTTATAGTACCTTATGCCCGTTTGGAGCCATAACATAACCGAACCGCCATCATAACAATTACTTACCCAACAGGATTCTCCACTATTACCAACATAAGGTAATATTATAGGCTTGATTGTTGCTTCTATAGCTTTACCATCCGGCTTTACAGTTCCTGCATAATAGTTTGTCGCATTAGCTAAAACACTATAGTTATTTAACAGAACACCCCCTATACATAAAAAAGAAACCAAAAATCGAATGACTCTTTTTTTCATATTAATATCACCTCTCTAATAATTATAACACCAGATCTGCACTATTTGTCAGCGCCGAGTTGTTAACTTTTTGTAAACTTGACAAAGGCATTCTGCCCGGAAGCACCAGCTGCGGTGTTCCCGGGCTTTTTTATGCTTTGGGGCAGATCATTTCAGCCTTGCAAAAAGTATCTTAACGAACTTCTCCCCTGCCTGTCCTGTCTGCCTGTAGCCCCAGGACTTCTGCAGAGCCTTCACGGCGTTCACTGCCGAGTCGTCGTAGAGCTTCGTCTCGGTGACGGTGACGGCGTGGAGCTTCTTACCCTTTGCGAGCCTCAGCAGCTCCTTGACGGCAAGAGAGCCGACAGTGTTGTCGCCCTTCTTGTAGCAGCTGCCGGTGTCGAGCAAGGGCAGGCCGTTGATCTTGGTCTGATCTTTGGCTCTCAGCACACCCAGCACAGGATGTGCACAGTCATTTCCGACCTTGTTGTTAAAATAATGCTTCACCCTCTGTGTAGGCTCGTGCTTCCCGAGGGTGTTCTGCTCGATGCTCGTAAACCAGTCAATGTTACCGTTGCCGTCGGCTATGGCGACGTGTCCGTTCTTGCCTCCGCCCCAGATCACGACGTCGCCCTTTTTGCAGACAAGAGCTTTGGTGTTAGGGATGCGGTCGAAGTTCTTCACCAGTGCCGGGAAGGAGCTGAACTTGTTGTAGAAGTCCCTCGCTCCCGAGACCCAGGGGAAGGTATTATCCACCTTCATGCCGATGACATCCACAAAAAACTGATCCGCGAGATCGACGCACTGTTCCTTGTACTTCCCGTCGAAATCCACAGCTTTGCCCAGATACTTCTTTTCAAATTCGTTGTAGGTCATATTGTCTCTACCTTCCTTTCAAGATCGTCGAGGCGGTGATTTGCCACTCTTATGTCCTTCTCCACCAACGCCATGCGCTCGACCACGTTATTGTGCTTTTCGACTTTCTTTTCGAGCTGCTCTATCCGATAGCTCATAAGCCTGATGCCCGAGTATGAGCCGATGAAGGTTCCGACAAGCGACAAAGCAGCTATGATGATCTCACTGGTCTGCACTGCCATCATCTCCTCTCGACTTGTATTTTTCGTACTGCGTGCCAAAATAAAAGCTGATTATCACCGTGAAGACCGTCAGAAACTGCTCCGCTGTCACGTCTCCGCGCAGACTGAGAACACAGAAAACCGCCGTCAGCGCAAGGGTCACGAGCGATTTGACATCTACCAGCTTTGCTATTTTTCTAAACATAGGATCACCCGTCCTTTATCGCAATAAAATTGCCGAAATAATACTGATCGTTTCCGACAGTGTAGAGGCCGTTTGTGATGGCCGGATATCTCCGCACGATCATAACATCCGCTGTCTGCACGTAGCCGCCGCTGATCTCGTTCAAGAAAGGCGTCAGCTCATATATCGCAGCAGTCAGCCAGATGGTATTGGTGGTCTCGAGCTTATATGGATTTGCTCCTGTGCCGTCGTCTGCTCCGTAGTATATCCTGTAGTAGCTGCTCAGGTTTTTCGCTCCGGCAACGCATTTGTGTGCATTGCCGTTCTCGTCCTCGGCAGTGAAGAACACCAGCGCTCCGCCGGGCATATCCAGCATCATGTATTTGTCGTTTTTGACGATGCTCACCGAGTCTGATGAATTTGCTGCGACGCTCCACTCGCCGCCGTAGAGGTTTGTGTTTTCGCTGTAGCTGTCTTTAACTGCGATGCCGGAGCTGCCCGTCCTGTAAAGCGTGAAACAGCCCCAGGTCAGGGCGTCTTCATCGTCCCAATCCCAAAGGTCTTGGAGGCTGCTTATAAGGTCTGCGGCGTGGCCTCGGAAATTTCCGAGGTTAGATATTGTTAAACTCTTTGCTGTGCTTGCCGCTTCGGCTTCTCCAACGGCAGAACCTCCCACAGGAAGAGTGAGAACTCCGAAGAGGAGCTCGTGTCCGTTAATATATGCCATGTGCTCCCCTCCTTAGTCCGTCAGGAACTCGCAGTCCAGCTGCACCCAGTGCGAGCCGGTGACAGTGTCGCCTGCGTAGGTCTTGAAGTAATTGATGTTGACTCCGCCGGAGGAGCTGACGTAGAGCCTTGCCTGCCTGTCTCCCTCGCCGGGGATAAGGCGGTACAGAGCCGTTGCCGGACGGTATCCGCTCGGCAGAGTTGCAAAGACCGTAGTCACATCGGAGACGTTGTCCATATCCACGGCGATCTGCCCCTTAACGATGACCCGGTTGCCTATCTTCCGATACTGCGGAGTTGGTGAACCTGCTGTGAAGCCTGTGCCGGAGATGGTGAGGGTCAGCCAGCCGGTGTCTGAGGGGGTGAGTCTCACCCAATCTCCCACGGACACAGCACCTGCTGTATCGCAAACGTAGGCTGTGTAGGAGTCGCCGGCGTAGTCGAAGCGGAAAATGCCTGCTCCGTTGGAGGAGATAAGGGTGACGACACCGTAAGCCGAAGCCTGGCTCCCTGCCGAGACCTCAACGGGATAGATGCTCGTTCCGCTGTTTCCGGCAACGTGATAGACCGTGATGCCGTTTCTGTGGTCGGCGAATATCTCGGCAAGAGTCTTTGTGGTGTCGATCTGTCCGAGGAATGCGATCTTCTCCGCCACAGCCCTGACCTCTGCTGCCGAGGTATCGTCTGTCCTGATATAGAGCGTTGAGGGTTCGAGGAGCTCGTTTTCCTCCAGCAGCTCGTATTCGGCAACGGTGCCCAGCCAGACCTTGAAGCCCAGGCCCTTGTTCTGCTCCTTGAGCATTGTCACAAAGCCTGTGTCCAGGTCGGTTATCGTGCCTGTCTCCACCGCCTCTGCGACGGCTGCAAGGACCTGCTCCCTGATCTGTGCCGAAAGCAGGGCAAGCTGAGACTCGATCTGCTGCTTTAATGCTGCGGCTGAACTTGCGCTGCTCTGTGCTGCCTGACTTGATGCTTCGGCAGCTGTGCTGCTCTCTCCTGCACCCTCCGCAAAGGCCGAGATCATCTCGAGATATGCGCTCAAAATGCTCTGCTCCGGTGCAGGGACGACCTCGTTGTCCACGCCAACAGATGGCGAGATGTGGGTCTTGTAGGTTCGGGATTTTATGATCTTGCCGCCTGAAACGCAGCAGACCTGCATCTCTCCCGCTCCTGCAAGGGCTGTGTCGGCACTGTTGGGCACCCAGCTGATGACTCCCTCGGATACCGCCAGCCCCTCGGGGACATAGGCCTCATTCTCGCCGGGTCTGACAGCCCGGATCGTGTATTCCGCCGCAGCCGACTGCCAGTCCCCGGGGATAGCAAAGCGGACTTCCACAGCACCGTTCTCGCCCTGCCTGCCAAGCTCGGCAGCTATTGTTTTCTTTCCCAGAATGACTTGTCTCATTTCTGAGCCTCCTTATTTAATTTTCGCGGAAAGCTAAAGGGACGCAGCCTCCGCGCATACTACCTCCCACCTATAGGCGAAAAAGCCCTTTTTGTTGCACGCCGGTGTGCAACAAACCGCCGTTTTTGAATATGTTAAAACAAAAATCATATCAATGCACAATAAAAGCCCCTGCTCTTTATGAGTTATAAACAAAGAAAAGCGGATTTTTAAGGGTAAAAGCCCTCTTTCGATTTTAACAAAGTGTTAAAATACATAGGCAAATAAGTAAAATTTGGCGGTGCTTGTTGAAATCGGTGGACAAAAATAGTATAATTATTCTGTAGGCAGTATCAGCCTGTTTCAAACGCACAAATAAAATTCATATATCAGGAGGTCAAATTATGTTAGTTTCGGCTAAGGAAATGATGCAGAAGGCCGCAGCAGGTCATTATGCAGTAGGACAGTTCAACATCAACAACCTCGAGTGGACAAAGGCTATCCTTCTCACAGCAGAGGAGTGCAAGTCCCCTGTTATCCTCGGAGTTTCTGAGGGCGCAGGCAAGTATATGTGCGGTTTTGAGACCGTTGCAGCTATGGTAAAGGCTATGGACAAGAGCCTGGGCATCACCGTTCCGGTGGCTCTGCATCTCGACCACGGCACATATAACGGCTGCTACAAGTGCATCAAGGCAGGCTTTACATCTATCATGTTCGACGGCAGCTCCCTCGCTTTCGAGGATAATCTCAACAAGACAACAGAGCTCGTTCACGTTGCAGAGCAGCTCGGTCTCTCTCTCGAGGCTGAGGTTGGTTCTATCGGCGGCGAAGAGGACGGCGTTGTAGGTATGGGCGAGTGCGCTGATCCCGAAGAGTGCAAGACTATCGCAGACCTCGGCGTTACAATGCTCGCAGCCGGCATCGGCAATATCCACGGCGTATATCCCGAGAACTGGGCAGGTCTCTCCTTCGAGACCCTTGCCAAGATCAAGGAAAAGGTAGGCGATATGCCTCTCGTTCTCCACGGCGGTACAGGCATCCCCGACGAGATGGTCAAGAAGGCTATCGACATGGGCGTTGCTAAGGTAAACGTTAATACCGAGTGCCAGCTGGTGTTCAGAGACGCTACAAGAGCTTATGTTGAGGCAGGCAAGGACCAGGTAGGCAAGGGCTTCGACCCCAGAAAGCTCCTCGCTCCCGGCTTTGAAGCTATCAAGGTAAAGGTAAAGGAAAAGATGGAGCTCTTCGGCTCGGTAAACAAGGCTTAAGTTAAAAAAATAAGGCAGCACCGCACATGGCTCGTGCGGTACAGCCTTAATATAAGAGTGTAGCCCAGGAAACCACTCTATAATAAAAACAAGGAGGGTCTTTATGGAGATCTTTAGTGCCAGAAGGATCACGAGTATCGGCGTCGTTGCGGCGATCTATGTCGTGGTCACGCTGCTTTGCAGCAACTTTGCATACGGGCAGGTGCAGTTCCGCATCTCGGAAATGCTGATGCTCTTGTGCTTCTACAACAAGGATTACATCATCTCGATGGTGCTCGGATGTTTCCTTGCAAACATTTTCAGCTCGCTGGGAGCTGTTGACCTTGTGTTCGGAACGAGCGCAACGCTTATCGCGGCAGTGCTCATGTACGTGTGCAGGAAGAAAACGAACCTGTTTGTATCATCGCTGTTCCCTGTTGTCAGCAACGCGCTGATAGTCGGAGCAGAGCTCAAATTGGTGCTGGGACTGCCCTTCTGGGTAAACGCAGCATACGTTGCACTTGGAGAGCTTGTATGCGTGACTGTACTGGGAGTCATCGTATTCAAGGCGCTTGAGCGCAACAAGGGCTTTATGAAGCTGATAATGGCAGGACAGAGCGTTTACAACGACTGAGTTCGGGGGCAGGCAATAGTCTGTTCTTGACATATCTCGTCTTTTCTTTGAAGCATCGGTGTCTTGAAAGAAAAGCCGAGGCAAGAAGAGATCCGCAATAGCGGGTCTCTTTTTTTCTTTTTAATTCACCCACCAGCTTTCAATCGTGCGCTTGGCAAGGCTTCGCCAGGCCTCCCTCATAAGGGAGGCAGGTGCATCTCAAATGAGGTCGCGGTGCAGCCGTTGGGAGGGGCTTGAAAATGCCTCCCCTGAAAGGGGAGGTGGCACGACGAAGTCGTGACGGAGGGGTTCCACGCCCAAAACAAAGATTAGAATTACAAATCGTTTCACGCCCTTCTTGGGGGCTTTCCGATCGGTCGCAGCGGCGACAGCGCAATCTCCCTTCGGATACCCTTCTATCATCAATCATCAAAAAGCCTCCCCTGAACAAGAACACTGCGTGGTTCTTTGAACACTGCGTGGTTCTTTGAACACTGCGTGGTTCTTCGGGAGGTGTCACAGCTCTGCTGTGACGGAGGGGTTCCACGGCAGAGGGGTTCCGCAGCGACAAAAAAGACCTGTCCGAAGACAGGCCTTTTATTTGTTTGATAGATCTAATTCAGTTAAGAATTACTTTCTCTTCTTGGATACTACGAATGCAGCAGCAGCGAGTGCAACGCCAACTGTTGCGAGTGCAGCTGTACCTGTGCCGGGGTTTGTGCCGCCTTCAGGAGTGCTCTCAGTAGTGCTCTCGGGAGTGCTGTCAGCAGTGCTGCTGTCGGGAGTGCTCTCGTCAACAGGCTGCTCCTTCTCGGAGATAGTGATGAAGTACTTAACTCTCTCAACACCGTTTACAGGGCCTTCGCCGCCGGTATAAGTACCGTCATTGTTTGCAACGAAGTCAGTGCCGAATGCGGACTCGCCGATGTAAGTAGCCTTTGCAGCCCACTCATTGCAGCCGCCGTATGTTCTGCCAGCGATGTCAGAGCTGTAAGGACCAGTACCCTCGTTCCAGATAGTAACAGGGTTGCCTTCCTTATCAACGTTGGGCTCTTCAGGCTTTGCAGCGTCAACTTCATACTCAGCATCGTTGATCTCGCATCTTACAGATACTTCATACAGATCGTTGAGGTCGCCCTCGGGAGCTTCGTTGAATACGATAGTAGGAGCCAAGTACCAGATCTTAGCAAGTTCCTGAGCGAAATCAACGCTGATCTCGAACTCTCTGTCGAGATATACAACAGCGTTCTCGGGACCTACGTCAACCGAATGAGCAGCGTTATCAACCTCGTTGCCGTCTTCATCAGTGGTTTTGTAATCAGCAAGTGCGGAATTGAAAGTATTCCAGGAGCCGATAACTTCTTCTTCGCCGTAGTTGAATGCCCAAGTTACGTTAGAAAGGATAAACTCGTCGCCGACATTGTCATATCCCCAACCCCAGCCGGGATCGTAGAACTTAGCGCCTTCAAACTCAGTCTTGGTTTCAGCTTCGCCTGCCTCACCATCATCTCCTTCACCATCAACATCTACATCAGCATCTGGATCAGCCTGGAGCTGCTGTTCTTCCCCTTCCTCCTTTTCGGTGGGCTCACCGAGAGGAATATCGGTTATAACGAGCTCATACTTGCCGGTCTCATCGTTCTTAACAGCAGAAGTCTGCTTCCAGAAGCCGAGAGATTCGCCGGTCTCTTCATCAAACTGCTCTTCGGTGCTGTTGTAGCCGAAGCCGAAAGGACCGTCACCGGTAAGAGTTACGCCTGTGGGAGTTCTGCCCTCGTCAAGCTTAGCTGCAAATGCATCCCAAGCTTCCTGAATGGACTGGAAATCAGATGTGAAGTCAGGAGCTGCAATACCTGCATAGTGACCCCAAGTCTGGGTATCGTCGCCCCACTGCCAATCAGAGAGTACGATCTGGCCTTCAGCCTCTTCGGAAGTATCAGCAGCAATTGAGTACTTGCTGTTTGCGCCGAGTGCGATGTATGCGTTGCCTATGGGCTGCTCCTCGAGCTCATAAAGCTCGATGTCGGTAATTGTGAAGTTACCCTCGCCCCAGCTCTGGATCCAGAGTGCGCAGGTATTGTCGTCCTTGGTGAAGAGAGGTTTATCGCCCTTGTACTCGAGAGTAAAGGTGTTAGCCTCGCCCTCTACAGGCTCAAGGTTGAAGTCCTTCTCGCCTGCGGAAGCCCACTCACCGAAGCTTACCCAGTTGTTGGTCTTGTCATAGTCTGCGTCGCCGTTCTTAGCCTGGAAGCCGAAGCCGCCGCCGATCCATGTCTTCTCTTCAACTTCAGGATCATTTCTGTTAGCAATGATCTGTGCTGTCTCGTCGTCTGCAACGATGGTGTACTTAACGCCGCATACGAACGAAGCGTCCTTAGCGGTCTCATAGTAAGTACCGGGGATAGGATCTTCGCTTACAACGTTGCCGTCGTCATCCTTCTCGTAACCGAAAAGAAGCAGATAGCCGTCTTCGTTGTAGTTGTTAGCAAATGCGCTGTCCTCAGGCAGACCGTTTGCAGGGTTAGCTGCGCTTACCGGCAGAGCCGAGAGCATGGAAGCTGCAAGAGCCATAGCAGACATACCTGCAAGAATTTTGCTTGCTTTCATTTAATTTTTCCTCCATTTTATAGATTTTTCCTCCGACACGGGAGGTTGCTTTACCTGAATAAATACTCTCCCAGTATCATTGTAATCTAATTGTAACATATCGGAAAACTTTATTCAATAACACTTTTTAACAAAGTTTATTACACACCTTTAGCTATTTTAAACAAATGGAACAAAGAAAACGTTTATGCTGTCCGAAAATCGAGACAAAAGATAAAAATTTATTATCTTATACAGCCTCCGGGATAAAGCAAAACTGCCGCAGCATTTGTGCCTGCTGCGGCAGCTGTGTGAAGGTGTCCGGAGCTTGTCAGTCCGGATATTTTTCAAGGATATCTATGCACTCCTCGATGAGTGCGTTCGCACGGGAAATTGTCTCGTCGATGGTCTTGCCGTCGAGGCTGCCGAGCATCTGCTGCGCCTGATTGAGGGCTTCCTTTCCGACCTCAGCCTGGTGGTGGTAGATATACACAAGATATTTCCCTGCGAGCAGATAGGCAGCCGTGAGCGGTATGCA
>CAMVOF010000047.1:0-13930 GCA_947169055.1 uncultured Clostridia bacterium | reverse complement strand
CGTAGATATCGTAAAGCTCGATGCCAAGCTCTTCGGAAATGCGCTTTCTCATCTTTTCGCCCCAGCGCTCGGAACCGATGACTCCGCGCTTGAGCTTGATCCTGTCCTTGATGCCCCTCTTTGCGATCTCCTCGGCAAGGAGCAGAGCATAGCTCGATGTAGCGCAAATGACCGTGCTCTCCATGTCCATCATCATCTGCAGCTGCTTGTCTGTGTTTCCGGGTCCCATGGGGATAGCCATTGCACCCAGCTTTTCGCAGCCCAGCTGGAAACCGATGCCCGCAGTCCACAGACCGTAGCCCGGGGTTATCTGTATCCTGTCGGTGTTGGTGATGCCGGCAAAGCTGTAGCACCTTGCGAACATCTCCGCCCAGTCCTCAACGTCCTGCTTGGTGTAGGGGATGATGACAGGCGTGCCTGTTGTGCCGGAGGAGGAGTGGATGCGGACAACTTCCTCGTCGGGAACTGTCTGCAGCCCCAGAGGATAAGCGTCTCTCAGATCGCCCTTCCAGGTGAAGGGCAGCTTTTCAAAGTCCTCCTGGCTCTTGATAGCATCGATGTCGATGCCTTCCAGCCTCTTTGCGTAAAAGCCGCCGGCTTTCTGAAGCCTGTGCAGCTGGTGCCTGATCTGTTCAAGCTGTTCTTGTTTCATCTGCATGATAATAAACTCCTTTGCGTCAGATATGATACGGACTTATAGTCCGAAAATTTGTACTAATTCATTTGCCGCTGCCGTTATTTGTGTACGAAAATTTGTACTGTTCTACCCGGTTGTAAAGCTTTGCATCCACCAGAGCGTCTATAAGGGTTCCCTCGGCGGTGTATTCCTCCGAGAATATCTTCCCTTCGCGCCTGATGTCCGAAAGCAGGGAGCCCTCGGTGAAGGGGATGAGCAGCTTCATCTTCTTTGCGCTCTGGGGCAGCGCCTTTGCAACAGCTTCCAGCATCCTGTCTATGCCGTCTCCGTGCTTGGCGGAGATCTTCACAGTGCTTTCGTCCTCCGGCAGCTCCGCGGCATAGGGAACAAGATCGCACTTGTTGAACACCGTCACCACGGGTATGCCCTCACAACCAAGCTCTCTTAAAAGCTCCAGCGTCACCTCTGCCTGTCTGCGGCAGTCGTCGTTTGAAGCGTCAACGATGTGCAGGATAACGTCCGCATCTGCGGCTTCTTCAAGGGTGGATTTGAAAGCCTCAACAAGCTGATGAGGCAGACGGCTTATGAGCCCTACCGTGTCGATGAGCATAACGCTCCTGCCGTCCGGCAGCTCGATAGCCCGGGAGGTGGTCTCCAGCGTGGCAAAGAGCTTGTTCTCCGCAAGGACTCCGGCCTCAGTCAGGGTGTTCAGAAGGGGCGATTTCCCGGCGTTGGTGTAGCCCACTATGGCGCAGACAAGAACACCGTCCTTGTGCCGTCTCTGCCTGTGGAGCCCTCTGCGCTTTTCGATCTCCTTGAGCTCCGCGCTCAGAGCCGAGATACGCGATCTAATATGCCTCTTGTCGGTCTCGAGCTTGCTCTCTCCGGGACCTCTCGTGCCGATGCCGGCACCCAGCCTCGAGAGCTTCACGCCCATTCCCGCAAGCCTCGGGAGCCTGTAGCGGTACTGGGCTATCTCCACCTGTATCCGACCCTCGTGGGTCGTTGCTCGCTGTGCGAAAATATCCAGTATCAGCGTTGTCCTGTCGATGGTGTGCACATCGCACACAGCCTCGATGTTCCTCACCTGTGTCGCCGTAAGCTCGCAGTCGAAGATTATCTGATCTATGTCCTCGCTGTCGCAAAGCTCAGCCATTTCCTCCAGACGTCCCGCACCTATGCAGGTGGCAGGCTCGTAGGCAGGACGCTTCTGGGTTATCCTTATAACTGCGTCTGCCCCTGCTGTGTCCGCAAGCTCTTCAAGCTCGTCAAGGGAACGCTCAACATCATATTCGCCGAGGTCCACAGCGCAAAGCATCACCCTCGGTCTTCTTGTTTCATTCTCTGTCATAGTACCTCGTTCTGCTCCCTGTTCAGCTGCCGTTCCTTTTCTTCGATAAGCTTCTTTTCCTTCGAGTTCGTCACGACCCTGTTTATCACAAGTATCAGGACGAACATCACTCCGCAGCCTATCGCAAGCTCTATGCACTTGTCGTTTATGTATTTCGGCAGAAGATCTCTGTCCTTGTAGTGGCTGAACGCGGCAAAGGTCACCGCCGCCACGCAGAACAGACCCGCGATAAAAGCCGAAAGACAGCCGTTCGCCGCTGGCATATACAGCCTCGGCTCGTAGTCGGGATAATGCTGGCCGACTCTCTGCTCCTGCACCGAAAGCTCGCAGGGATAGAGGAAGAAGGAATCGTCCTTGATGTATTTTTTCCTTATCCGAAGAAAGCGGCAGTATTGCTCCTCGGCGACTTTCTTGTATTCGATGCTGCTGACCTGACACTCGATGCCGTTGAGCTCAACGTAGTATGTGTAGGTGGTGTCGGTCTGACCGTCGGAGTCCGTGTGAGTGTGGGAGGTGACGCGCTTGTGGGTGACCATAGCACCGTAAACGTCGTACTTTCCCATAAGCATCCGGGCAAGCATTTTGAGATTGCCCAGGGACACGAAGAAGAGTATCAGCAGAACTATGCCGCCGCCGATCAGCGCAAGGTAATAGGCAGGAGCCTTAGCGCGGAAAAGCACAAGGGCGATACAGATCGCAGCGAAGATCATCCACTCGATCATGAGCCTTCTGAAGAAGCTGCCGCGCATCTGGGAAACGATATCGCTGCCGAAGCCCTCGGGGAAAACGTCATAGCCGCGGAAATAGGGCTGCATACGGCGATAGCGCTCTTCATTGGCGATGCGCTGTCTTTCCTGCGCAGCGTTATAAGCCTGAACGATCTTAGAGAACACGCCCATCAAAAAAGCCTCCTTTCGGTAAAGTGCTATCAATATGGTATTATAGCACATTTCCAAGGAAATGTAAAGGGGTTCTGCGGAACCCCTCTGCCCTTCGGGCATCTACCAGAGAACCACGCAGTGTTCAAAGAACCACGCAGTGTTCTTGTTTAGGGGAGACGTTTTGCTCTATTGAAAACTGAGAAGACTCTTTTTGATGTTTCGGCAAGGCTCATACCGTGTGCACTGTCGTGCACAGGGAGACTTTGATGTTTACCCGGGCAAGGGGAAGCCCTCTCTTGCAGGGCTTCCCCTCTTCAAAAACCGTCCACCGGACGCTTTTTGAATTCACCCCTTTCGGAGCGCACGTTGTAAGGGGGTTTCGCCGACTGCGGTCGGCGACTTAGGGCGCTGCCCTAAGAATCCGCAAGCCTTTTTGAGGAAAAGGCTTGACCGAAAACCTTTTTAATACCGCTCAATCACAGCATTGGTGGGTGAATTAAAAAGAAAAAGATTTGACAATAAATGCGATTTGTGGTATAATGTTATCGTATGTAATTATGCGTTCAGATATGTGAACTGAATGTCAGGCGAAACGGAGTGATCTGCTTGTCAGAAAGATTTTTAATGGGAAATGAGGCTATCGCCCTCGGTGCTTTGCACGCCGGGGTGAATGTCGTCTCCGGCTATCCGGGCACTCCCTCGACCGAGATACTTGAAACTATCGCTAAAAATAACAAGGACCGCTCGGTCTATGTCGAGTGGTCGGTTAACGAAAAGGCTGCCCTTGAAGTGGGCGCAGGCGCTGCTTATTCCGGGGCAAGGTCCCTTGTCACCATGAAGCAGGTGGGCCTGAACGTTGCTTCCGACCCGCTGATGAGCCTGTCCTACGTGGGCGTTAAGGGCGGCATGGTCGTCGTTTCTGCCGATGACCCGGGTCCCATATCATCCCAGACGGAGCAGGACACAAGGCACTTCGCACAGTTCGCAAAGCTGCCGGTCTTCGACCCCTCTTCCCCGGAGGAAGCCTACGAGATGATACAGGATGCCTTTGAGCTTTCGGAAAGATACGGCACCCCCGTGCTTTTCAGACCCACGACAAGAGTCTGCCACGGCTGTGCTTCGGTGAATGTCCGGGACAGCTTCGAGCCCCACAAGCCCGAGGGCTTCGTCAAGGACACCATGCGCTGGGTCATTTTTCCGAGGACGTCCTACCTCAACCATTGCAGGATAGAAAAGCGTGACCCCGAGCTGGGTGAGGAGCTTTCATCCTACCGCTTCAACACCCTGACAGGCAGCGGAAAGCTGGGCATCGCCACTCACGGCATCAGCTACGCCTACACGAAGGAAGCTCTGCTGGGCTGCGGCGGCGGATACAGCTTGTTGAAGATATCCACACCGAACCCCTTCCCCGAGAGCCTGGCACTCAGGTTCTTGCAGGGTGTCGAGGAAGTGGTCTGCATCGAGGAGCTTGACCCCGTTATCGAGCGGGAGCTCACATACATCTGCGGAAAGCATAACTTGAATGTCAAGATACACGGAAAGCTGGACGGCACAGTTCAGCCGGCAGGAGAGAACACAACAGAGTCTGTCAAGGCTGTACTGTCCAATTTTTTGGACATAAAGAGTGAGCAGACGGAACTTCCTCCTCCGCCGGATATGCCGGTGAGACCGCCGGTGCTTTGCGCAGGCTGTCCTCACAGGGCTTCATTCTATGCCGTAAAGCAGGCTGTCAAGGGCAGGAAAGCCGTCTTCTCGGGAGACATCGGCTGCTACACCCTGGGAAACGCACAGCCTTTGGATATGGTGGATACCTGCCTCTGCATGGGTGCTGATGTGACCATAGCTCAGGGCATACACCGGGTAGAGCCCGACACCCTGAACTTCTCCTTCATCGGAGACTCCACCTTCTTTGCTTCGGGAATGACAGGCGTTGTGAATGCGGTGTATAACCAGACGGATATTATCCTCATCGTTCTCGACAACTCGACTACTGCCATGACAGGGCACCAGCCTCATCCCGGCACGGGAGTTACCATGATGGGAGATGTCTGCGCAAAGGTCTCCATAGAAAAGATACTGGAAGCCGCAGGCTGCTCTTATGTGAAGACCGTGGATCCCCTCGATCTTTCTGCGGCAGAGGCTGCGGTGAAGGAAGCAGCGGACATGAAGGGCGTCAGAGCCATAATAATGAAGTCGCCCTGCATAGCCGTTACAAAGCCGGCTGCCCTGTTTAAGATCGACAAAGAGAAGTGCATAAACTGCAAAAAGTGCATCAGGGAGCTTGGCTGTCCGGCAATAGTCCTGACCGAGGGAAGGCCGGAGATAGAGCCGACTCTGTGCTTCGGCTGCGGAGTCTGCGCACAGGTCTGCCCGGTCGGTGCGATAAACAAGTAAAGTTAAAACAACCATAATACAGGAGAAAACATCATGACTGACATCACAGTATTTGCTGAGCTCTCAAAGGCAGCGAAGAACGCTGTAGCCATCTCGATCTATCTTGTGCTCATTGCGCTGGAGTATTTCTTCATCATGAAGGCGAGGTCTGCCGCAAAGGAAGCCAAGACTGCCGGTGAAGACAACAAGGTCAGCAAGAAAGTTATAATCTACAAGTCTGCAGCGGCGTTCATCGCCTGCGGAGCAATTTCTTATATCATCTTCGGAGGCCTGTCATGAGTAATATACTTCTTTGCGGTGTTGGCGGACAGGGAACTGTCCTTGCCTCGAAGCTCATCGCCTTTGCCGCTATGGAGAAGGGTCAGAAGATCCGCACCAGCGAGACTATCGGCATGAGCCAGCGCGGAGGCTGTGTTGTCTCACACGTCCGCACAGGGGAGGAGATAGCTTCTCCCATGGTGCCGAAGGGCGGAGCAGATGTGCTTATCGCCTTCGAGCCCGGTGAGGCTGTAAGGAATCTTTCCTACCTCAAAAAAGAGGGCGTGGTGATCGTCAACAAGAAGGCTGTGAAGCCCGTCACCGCATCTCTCACAGGCTCGGACTACGACGGCAGTGAGATGCTGGAATATCTCAAAGTCAACGTTCCGGGAGTGTGCGTTATCGACGGCGAGGAGATATGCAAGAAGTGCGGCTCGGCAAAGGTGCTGAACATCGCTTTGCTTGCTGCGGCTGCCAAGA
The DNA here is from genome assembly GCA_947169055.1 of uncultured Clostridia bacterium. Taxonomy (GTDB): domain Bacteria; phylum Bacillota; class Clostridia; order Oscillospirales; family Ruminococcaceae; genus FB2012. Next base: position 7,929 of record CAMVOF010000047.1, on the reverse strand, counting down.
GCGGACAGCTGGGCATCACCACCGACGAGCTTAAAAATGCTATAATCAAGCGCATCCCCGAACGCTTCCACGAGCTGAATCTAAAAGCCGTTGCGCTGGCATCGGGAGAGTAATTTCAAGAAAGCAAGGAAAGTCTATGGCTGTTATCAAAACCGAAGACCTGACCTATATATATGCCGAGGGTACCCCTTTTCGCAAGGTGGCGGTGGATAATGTCTCTCTCGAGATAGAAGAGGGAGATTTCATCGGCGTCATCGGGCACACCGGCTCGGGCAAGAGCACGCTGATACAGCATTTCAACGGTCTCTTAAAGCCCACCTCGGGTAAAATATTCATCGACGGCGAGCAGCTCTGGGAGGACAAGGAAAGGCTCAGACCCATACGCTTCAAGGTGGGGCTGGTGTTCCAGTATCCCGAGTATCAGCTCTTCGAGGAGACCTGCTATAAGGACATAGCCTTCGGACCCCGCAACATGGGTCTCGACGAAGCCGAGATAGACAGGCGCGTGAGAGAGACCGCAAGGCTGGTGGGACTGAAAGACGAGATACTCTCGAAATCCCCCTTCGAGCTTTCGGGAGGACAGAAGCGCAGAGTTGCCATAGCAGGCGTTATGGCTATGGAGCCCAAGGTGCTCATCCTGGACGAACCTGCCTCGGGACTTGACCCCAAGGGCAGGAGCAGGATACTGGGTCTTATAAGGGAGTACCACAAGGAAAAGAAGAACACGGTGATGCTTGTCTCCCATTCCATGGAGGATGTGGCAAAGCACTGCTCAAAGATACTGGTGATGAATAAGTCGAAGATATTCTGCTTCGACACGCCGGTGAACGTGTTCCACAGGGCTGAGGAGCTGGAGCGTATAGGCCTTGCAGTTCCCCAGATAACCAGAGTGTTCAACAGGCTCAAAGCAATGGGCTGTGATATAAACGATGATGTATATACCGTCGGCTACGGAAAAGAGCTTTTGCTTGAAGCCCTTTCAAAGAGCCGGGGGGATAAGAAGGGAGAGATCGGGATATGACGAATACTAAGCGGCAGATGTCCGACACCTATCTTGTTGCGGCGATACTGGCCTCTGCCGGAGGCTTCCTTGACGCCTACAGCTATCTTGTGAGAGGCAATGTCTTTGCCAATGCGCACACGGCAAATATCGTGCTGCTGGGCATGAGCTTCTTCGAGAGAGACTGGCTCAGCTGCGGAAAGTATCTGGCACCCATCGTTATGTTCATAGCAGGCGTGCTGGTCGCCGACAGGATAAGAAGCAGGCTTTCCGCATCACGCTTCCACTGGCGGCAGTATGTAATATTGCTCGAAGCCGCTGTGCTTGTGGTGGCATCATTCATTCCCCACGGCAACTGGGATATAGTCGCCAATGTGCTTATATCCTTCGTCTGCTCGCTGCAGGTGGAGAGCTTCCGGAAAGTTCATTCCATACCCTTCTCTACGACCTTGTGCACAGGTAATCTGCGTACCGCAACGGAGAGCCTTTCCCACTACATGACCCACAAGGACGAGGAGTCCCTTTCGGTAGCATTCAAGCTCTTCGGCATCGTGCTGTTCTTCACAATGGGCGTTATATTCGGGACCCTCATCAGCGCAGCATCCGGCAGAGCAGCCCTGGCCTTTGCGATAATCGAGCTCATAGCAGTTTTCGTGCTCATGCTCATAGATAACGAAAAGGGAGAAGCTAAAACAGAGGAACAGACAGAAGCAAAGACGGAAGAGCAATAATCGACCGATAGATCAAAGGGAGGGCAACAGCTCTTGTTAAAGGACATCACGATAGGTCAGTATTTCCCGGGAAATTCGCCTATCCACAGAATGGACAGCCGGGTGAAGCTCGTTCTGACTGTCGCATATATCGTCATGCTCTTCCTGGCAAAGAGCATCTACGGGCTGTTCATAGGCATAGCTTACACCCTGCTTACCTATACCCTCTCGCGGATACCGCCGAAGATGATGCTCAAAAGCCTGAAGCCCATAGTGCCTATCATCGTCATTACCTCGGTGCTGAACCTCTTCTTCATACGAAACGGCGAAGAGCTGTTCAGGTGGAAGTTCATCGTGATAACCGACGAGGGCATACAGACGGCTATCTTTATGACCGTGAGGATAATCTGCCTGATAGTGGGCACATCCCTGCTGACCTACACCACATCCCCCATAGACCTGACGGACGCTATCGAAAGGCTGCTGTCGCCGCTTAAAAAGCTCCGCGTTCCCGTCCATGAGCTGGCGATGATGATGACCATAGCCTTGAGATTCATACCCACGCTTATCGAAGAAACGGACAAGATAATGGCAGCCCAGAAGGCAAGGGGAGCTGAGCTTGAAACAGGCTCCATACTCCATAGGGCGAAGGCTCTCATACCTATCCTGATACCCCTGTTCGTGTCCAGCTTCCGGCGGGCTGAGGAGCTGGCGCTGGCAATGGAATGCCGCTGCTACCACGGGGGTGAAGGAAGAACAAGAATGAAGCAGCTGAAGACCTCGGCTGTTGACTATATAGCCATAGCCGTGACGGTGCTGTTCATCGCAGGAGTCGTGGCTGTGAACATACTTATGAAAGGAGCAGAATAATGGCAGTAGTGACAGACATCAATCTGAACGAAAAAGTATCTGTTCTTGAAAGAAGAGTAAAAAAACTTGAAAGACTTGGAGACGGAGGTAATGCTGAGATGAAACTGCTCAAAGAGCTTGTGGGAAAAGAAGTAATAATCAACGCAAGCAGCCTGTTTGAAACAAAGTGCAGGATAGAGGACATCGACGAGGAATGGCTCAAGATCACGGAGCACGGCAGAAAGACCGAGACCGTGAAGTATCTGAGGATCGACGATGTGGTGAACGTTTCCGTATATAACGGACATAAGGAAAAGGATAAAGACAAAGATAAGGATAAGGACTGATAAGATGAGGAATTTCCTTGTCAGAATGGCCTACAACGGAGCTGCCTACCACGGCTTCCAGCGGCAGACCAATGCCGTCACCGTGCAGCAGACCGTTGAGGAGGCTCTCTGCGCCCTTCTGAACGAGAGCATCACCATAAACGGCTGCTCCAGGACGGACGCAGGAGTCCACGCAAAGGAATACTGCTTCACTTTCGGCACAGAGACCACCATAAACGAACGGGGACTGCTCATAGGACTCAATGACAAGCTGCCGGACGACATCGGCATAATGTCCTGTGGGGAAGTGCCCGAGGGCTTTCATGCCCGTTTCGACTGCCGGGGCAAGGAGTATCTCTACATCGTCCACAACAGCGCCATAAAGGACCCGTTTTTGAAGGACACGGCTCTGCGCTGGCGAAAGCACATCGACGAGGAGCTCCTTGACATAGAGGCCAAAGCCTTCATCGGCGAGCACGATTTCAGAGCCTTTTGCAGCGCTGACACCACCGCCGAGACCACAGTCCGCAGGATATACGACTTCACTGTGACCAGAGAGGGAGAGCTTGTGAAGCTGAGAGTTTCCGGCAGTGGCTTCCTCTACAACATGGTGCGGATCATGGTGGGGACGCTGCTCTACATCTCCGACGGAAAGCTAAAGCAAGGCTGCATCCCGGAGCTTTTAGAACGTCGTGACAGGACCCTCGCAGGCCTGACGGTACCGCCACAGGGGCTGTATCTGAACAGGGTGTTTTACTGACAATGCACAAAGAGGTTTATAAATTGAAGACAGAGGATAAAGAGATACTGCCGGGTGAGGAGCCTGTTCGCAGGAAGAAGCGGCCGAGACCGGACGCCGACAGCGAACGGCCCGTAAAGAAAAGCACCGGCAATGCAAAAAAGAAGAAAAAGCGTCCCGCTGACAAAAGCGCTGTCAAGGCCTCACCGGATATGAGGTCGGAGCTTGCTGCGCCCAGAAGAAAGAAGAAAGCCTTCGACGGCGCAAAGGCCATAGACAAGAGCGAGAAGCAGAAGAAAAAGAAGGAAGAGCCCGAGCGCCACGTAAAGACCGAGAAGCCTCTCATGCCGCTGTGGTTCCGCAAGGTGGAAAAGCCTCTGCTGCCGCTGCTTTCGGGAAAGAACAGAAGGCTGAAAAAAGTCAAGGAGAACGAAAGCTCCGAGAACGTCACGCCTATCTGGACGGGAAGCGACAGCGAACAGCAAAGCGTCACCGACGAGGACATCAGGCAGCTGGAGCAGGAGCTTGCGGAGAAGTCCGCCGAGGCTGCGGATGACAAAGACAGGAAGAAGAAAAAGAAGAACAAGGCCGAGTTTGAGATAGAGCTTAAGTCCAAGAAAACGGACTCAAGCGAGACCCCTGCGGAAGAAAAGCCCCGGGAGCCGGAGCTTACTCCCGAGGAGAAGAAGGCAAAGAAGCTGGCGAAAAAAGCCGAGAAGGCTCGCATAAAAGCCGAAAAGGCAGCTGCCAAAGCCGCGGAAAAAGAGACCGTGGATATGATGACCTTCGAGCAGAGACGTGCAAGAAGACGCAGCATGAGACGCTTGAAGAAGCTCCTCATCGTCCTGCTCATCGCAGCGATAGCAGCAGCCATATACTACACCAGAGGACTTTGGATGCCGAAGCTGGAGGGCATCCTCGACAAGCACCACGACACGATAGTCAACGACGGAACAGTCGTGGCAGGGAACTTCCCCATAGACCTGGGAGACAGCACCACAGCCGCCATGGCTATCTTCGACGACGACCTCATCTGCGTGGACGTGGGGCATATAACCACCTACAACGCCAACGGCAAGCTGGACAAGACCGACTACCACAGCTACGGAACTCCCGTCGCACGTTCGGCAGGAAAGCGAATGCTCATCTTCGACAACGGAGCAAAGAGCTTCCGCCTTATCAACAAGAGCGGCGATGTATATGAGAAGAAGACCGAGAATATAATAATATACGGAGCTATCGCCGAGAACGGCAGCGTTGCCATCGTCACAATGGACGACAAATATACCTCCATGCTGACGGTCTATGACAAGAACGGCACCCAGATATATCTCTGGAGCTCCGGCGACAGGATAAGGGACGTTTCCTTCTCCGGCGAGGGCGAAGCCTGCCTGGTAAGCACCTTCTCCGTTTCCCAGGGCAGGATGACCTCCAGGATAAGCCGCCTCGACCTGACGGGAAGCGACGAGGTATATACTTCACGGGAGCTCAGCGGCTGTGTGATAATGGCTCAGGAAAACACAGGCGGACGTATCTGGGCTGCCTGCGAGGATAGGATGTACCTGCTGACAGACGTCTGCACCTACATCGGCGAGTATGAGTTCGACAGCCAGCTCGTGTCTATGGATATGTGCGAGGATATCGCCTGCGCTGCCTTCAAGGACAACGAGCACGAGAAAACGGCGGTCTGCATATTCTCTCCCGAAAGCAACTCCGCAGCTCCCGAAAAGCTGGTCACCGCAGAGGGCAGGATAAAGAGAGTGCGCTGCTTCGATTCAATGGCATTCGTCCTCAGCGCAGCCAAGCTGGACTGCTATATGGAGGACGGCAGCCTTGCCGCCACATCCGACCTCGTTGACGAGTATTCCGACTTCGTTTACAGCGACGACGCAGTCTTCCTCCTCGGCAAGCGCGAGATAAACAAGATAATCTTCAAGACTTAAGCTGTAAAAAATCCCCCGAAAGGATAAAGATATGTCTTATGCTCTCGATCTGGCAGTGGTCGCAGTGATCGCTGTCTGTGCGGCGATAGGTTATGCAAAGGGCTTCGTCCGCTATGCGATAAAGCTGCTGGGCACCATCACCTGCGTGATACTCTCGCTGGTGATCTCCGATATGGCTGCACCTGCCGTCTATAACGACATCGTTGCCCCCAGGATAGAGCGCTCTTTGGAGCGTAGGCTCGAGGACTTCGATGTGGTCTCCACCGTAAGGGCAGGGCTCTCGGACAAAGGCGAGGACATCGGCCTCACCGACGAGGAGCTGAGGGAAGCTCTCTCCGACAGCGGAAGTCTTCCCCAGGCCATAGAAAAGGCAGCTGTAAAAAGCGGCCAGACCGCAGAAAAGGCAGCAGCCCTCAAGGATAAGGCCGACAGGTTTTTCAGCGGAGAGATGGCGTCGGACGTGCTGGAGGAAGCCGGCTATAACAACTACGACAAGATAAGCGAGACCCTGGAGATCACCTCCGCAAAAGCCTACGATGCCGTGCGTGCCTTTGCCTCCGGCGAGGATAACAAAAAGGGCATCGAGTATATCGTCTATCATATCATCGACGGACCCGTCACCACACTTATCCGCTTTGCCCTCTTCGTGATATTCATGATACTTCTTGAAGCTCTGCTGGCGGTGGTGTTCATGATAGCAGGGGTCCTGGATCACCTGCCTGCCGTCTCCGGCGCAAACAGAGCAGGAGGCCTTATCCTTGGAGCTGCAAAGGGCTGTCTCTACATCCTCCTCGCCGCCTGGATCGCCGCCAGGATAGTAGCCTCCGAAGGCTTCGTAAGCTCCGGCCTGTTCGAGAATACGTTCTTGTTCAAGTATTTCTTTAAGATATTCTTTTCTTGACGCGGTCGCTGCGGCGACAGCGCTTGACGCGTGACGCAAGCTGCGCATGCTTACTTTTGCGCAGGAGGGTAAATATCCCACGCGAACAAAGCTTTGCTGGGGCTTAACTACGCTTAAAGCTATGTGCTGGATTATAAAAAGCAGCACGCTCTGTTGGGGGCTTTCCGATCGCCCCCAAACCCCTTCGGGTAAACCTCTATTCAAGATTTTACTCTATTCAAGATTTTACTTAATAGATAAAAACAGCCCTAATAGAACACTTCGTAGCAAGCCCCTCCCAACGGGTCGCAGCGGCGACGGCGCTTGACGCGTGACGCAAGCTGCGCATGCTTACATCGAGTGGAAGAAAACATATCCCACGCGGGCACAGCCTTGATAGAGGGCAAACAACAAGCCCCTCCCAACGGTGTCAACGCGACCTCATCCACCAAGGCACCCGCCTCCCTTATGAGGGAGGCCTGGCAAAGCCTTGCCAAGCGCTCAATAAAAAGCTGGTGGGTGTATTAAAAAAAGAAAGGAGAATTATATGGAGCCTGTACTGTGCTCGAGATGTAAAAAAAGACCTGCAGCTATGTTCATCTCACAGGTCGATCCCAAAAACCCAAGCGAGAAAAAGACGGAGGCTTTGTGCCTGCAGTGTGCCACAGAGCTGGGCTTTTCCCAGGCCGAGGACTTTAAGAAGATGCTTGGCATAACCGACGAGGAGATCGAGCAGATGACCGACCAGCTCATGGAGCTCAACGACGGCAACGACTTTGAGATGGGCGGCAGCGGCACTATGCCCGGATTCCTCTCGAACCTCTTCGGCGGCCTTTCCGGCAAGAACGACCAGGAGGGCGAGAATCCCTCAAGCGAGCAGCTTTTGCGCAGGAAAAGAACTCCCAAGGATCCCAAGGAGCGCAAGAAGAAGGAGCTCAAATTCCTCAATAACTACTGCACCAACCTCACCGAGAAAGCACGCAACTGCGAGCTTGACAATGTCATCGGCAGAGACAAGGAGTGCGAGCGCGTCATCCAGATACTCTCCCGCAGACAGAAGAACAACCCCTGCCTCATCGGCGAACCCGGCGTGGGCAAAACAGCCATAGCCGAGGGCATCGCCCAGCGTATCGTCGGCGGAAATGTGCCCTTCCGCGTCAGGGATAAAGAGATATACCTTCTGGACCTCACAGCCCTCATCGCAGGCACCCAGTTCCGCGGACAGTTTGAGAGCCGCTGCAAGGGCCTTGTTGAGGAAGTGAAGCGCGAGGGTAATGTCATCCTCTTCATCGACGAGGTGCACAATCTCGTGGGAGCAGGCGACAGCGAGGGCACGATGAACGCCGCAAATATCCTGAAACCTGCACTTTCCAGAGGCGAGGTTCAGGTCATCGGCGCTACCACCTTCAAGGAGTACCGCAAGTATATCGAGAAGGACTCTGCCCTTGAAAGACGTTTCCAGCCTGTGACTATAAACGAGCC
>CAMVOF010000046.1:0-14209 GCA_947169055.1 uncultured Clostridia bacterium | reverse complement strand
TTACAACTAATTTCGCAAAAGGGGTTGACAGGCGTATGACGATGCGGTATAATGCGCAAGCAAGCAAGCAAGCAAGCAAGCAAGCAAGCAAGCAAGCAAGCGGCATAACTGCGCCCTTTTCACAACTGAATACAACGATACAAGCGTACTCTATGGGATAAGTCTGTCCCGTGGGGTGCGCTTTTGTGCGTAAAGGAGGAAATGATATGAAGGGAAAACTCTTCAAAAAGGCGCTCGCCGTGGCAACATCTGTGTTGATGCTGGCAGGCGGAGCATCGGTTCAGCCGTTCATTGACATATTTGAGGATATGGCTATTACGGCGAGTGCGGCAGATGCCTTCATCTACAACTTGACCTTTAACACGGCAGGCGGCACACCTGTGCCCGAGCCTCAGCAAGTTGAACGCGGCGAGAAGCCCGTTAAGCCCGAGAATCCCGTAAAGGAAGGCTGCACATTTGAAGGATGGTATATAAAGCAGAGAGTTTTTATTGTAGAGGGTAAAAGCTTCTCTCTCTACATGCATTTTGATGAGCTCGACTTTGATAAAGGGCTCGTATTGGAATACGATGAGGTTACGAAAGACATACTCGCATGCGCAAAATGGTCGCGCCCTGATGTAAGCACCCATTACAAGGACGTTGACGGCACAACGAAGACAGTTGATGCCATGCCGCTCGACGGACAGGAAAGGATCCTCGACGGCGGTTGGTATGTTGTTGACAAGGATATAAACTACACCGACGATCTTGATATCATAGGTGATGCCAATATCATTCTGGCAGACGGATGTAAAATGTCTTTTGACTCCGGCTTCGGTATTAATGCGCCGGCCTGCACACTGAACTTTTTCTCTCAGTCTGAAGGCGATAACATGGGTGCATTGAACTCAGACAGCGTGACCGCCGACGGAGTCAATATCTACAACGGCAAATACAATTTAAGCTACATTCGTGCAGACGCACTCAACATCACCGACGGTACATTCAGATTTGAGAATACCGAAACCGGTATTAGTGCGGATAAGGTGAATATATCCGGAGGAGATCTGTATTTCAGGACGAGTTACCGTGGCATTGTTTCTCCGAGCATCTACATCTCCGGCGGCAACTTCGACATGGAGTGCGGTACCAACGGCATATATTCTGACAATAAGAATAAAGGCACTCCTTTAACGATCACCGGAGGAACCTTCAAAAACCCGGGAAGTTCGTATGTCGCAAACGGGACAAATTATACTATTGAAAATGCCGGCATCCGCACAACAGGCGATATCAAAATACTGGGCGGACAGTATGACGATCTGGGCAAAGAGTCGGGCATATACACCAGAGGAAGAATCTATTTCGGATATCAGAACCCCGATGATTATATTAAGATATCCTCTTGGTATGGATATGTTAACTCTTATGATGGAGCTATAGCAGACGATGCGATCATATTATTGAAACCGTTTGTTCTCGAAGGGACCGATACTCCGGCAGATGTGTCTCGAAATAATAATAATATTAAATATAAGAAGATCGTCCCCAAGACACAGACCGTGACCGTGACCGCCAAAGACACCGAAAACAATACTGTTGCTTCGTCGGCAGCGGGCAGTCATACTGTGGTATACGGCGGCAAGGTGGACCTGACGGCTCCCGACGTTGACGGATATGTATTCAGGGGCTGGTATGAAGGTGAAACACTTCTCTCTGCTGACAGCGAATATACCACCGGTGAAATAACGAAGGACACCACGATCACGGCATTGTACGAGACTGTCTCGGCGTCGGCCGCTACGGATGTTTTCGGTACGCCGATAAACGGCATATACACCCTTGAAAGCAAGGAATACGTACTTACCAAGGATATTTACACAGTAGGACGTATCTATGTTCCGAAAGGAGTAAATGCAATTATTGACCTTAAAGGACATACGATAGACCGCGGACTCAGATCGTACAAAGACGGCGGCGGCGTGATCGGCGTAGCCGACGGTGCGAGACTCACTGTATGGGACGGCACGATAAAGGGCGGCGCACGCGGCAGCGGCAACAACAGCGGCAACGGCGGTGGCTTCAACGTCAACGGCGATCTGGTACTTCAAAACGTTACCATCGAGAACTGCAAGGCGGCAGAAGCAGGCGGCGGTATCTACATCAACGGCCTCAACGGAAATACTGCTTCCGTGATAATGACAGGGAACTGCACCGTAAGAAACAATACCGCAGGCACATACGGCGGCGGTATCTATGTCGGCGAGAACGCAGATCTCAAGATAGATGGTAAGCCTGTTATCAAGAACAATACCAAGACCAACGTCTACCTCACCGAAGGCAGACAGATAAAAGTTTCCAATGCTCTGGAATCCGGCACGGAAGTCGGCGTTACACATCTCGACGAGGGAACGAACAACTTTACCAACGGCTATAAATTGTACGGCAACGTCGCTGATCCTTCGGCATATTTCTTCGGAGACAACGGCGACAAGGTAGTCCTGAAAGGCGATGAAGCTCGTCTTGCAGTTGAATATGTAAGCCGCTCATGGGACAGCGAGACAAAGAAAGTCAAGGAAAACACGCTTTACGTCGATACATTCACACCGTTCGGCAAAGTCACGGTAACCGGAAACGATGATGGCGATACAGTAGATCTGACCAACGATCAATGGTATGTTCTCACGAAGGATACCCTGCTCTCTCATAAGGTGCGCGTGTTCATCGGTGCAAATATCCTCCTCTGCGACGGCAAGGAGCTGACCTGCCAGAAAGGCATAGTTGTCGAAAACGGCAACAAGCTCAATATCTACGGACAGAAAAATGACACCGGCAAGATCACAAGCACAGGCGATAATTATTGTGCGGGTATAGGCGGTACCGACAACAGTAAAAACACCGTAGGAACAATAAAGATATTCGGCGGAAATATCACTGCGAAAGACGGCGACTATGCAGCAGCTATCGGCGGCGGAAAAGATACAGGCGACGGAACGATCGAGATATACGGAGGAACTGTCAACGCTGTCGGCAGCGGTAATCGCAGTGTCGGTATCGGCGGCGGGTTTAACAGGTCTGCAGGCAATATCAGGATATACGGCGGTAATGTAACTGCCGAAGGCGGTGCTTTGTGTCCCGGTATCGGGTGCGGCAAGGAAAGCGAAACCTTGGGAAATATCGAGATCTACGGTGGCAGGATCGTATCCGGCGGTAAAAAAGACGGTGCCGGAATAGGCGGCGGCTACGAAGCAAACATCACATCGGGCAGCGTTATAATAAGCGGCGGATACGTCGAGGCAAGCGGCGGCTTGCGCGGTGCCGGCATCGGTTCCGGATACAACGGCGATTGCAACATGGATATAACCATAACGGGAGGAACAGTTGACGCCAAGTGCTCTGACGCTGTCAAAGATGTAGGTGCAGCTATCGGCAGCGGCAATGTCGGCGATTTTACCGGAAAGGTAACAATATCAGGCGGAACAGTTACAGCTGCTGGTAACGGAGCAGATAGCTGGGGAAGTGCCGGAATAGGCTCAGGTCAAGGCGGCAACATGAAAGGCACGGTAAATATCACCGGCGGTACAGTAACGGCTATCGGTGCCTGCGGCGCAGCCGCGATCGGTGCCGGTTCCGAGGGTTATTTTTTCGGCGGAGATTGCACCGGTACTATCTCGATAAGCGGCGGTACAGTTCGGTTAAAGAATGAAACATCAGAGAATGCACCCAGTGTGTATATAGGGCGTGGCTATGGCGGCGATGAAGACGGCACTCTGATACTCGGCGACAATATGAAGGTGCAGAAGAGGAATGATGACGACACAGACGGAGAAGATGTTCCGCCATCAGATTGGATCACAACCTGTCGTACAGCACACGAAGACAACAGATTCCTCAATATCATGTCCGCCGAAACATTTGAGGACGGCATCGGCGAACAGCTCTACGGTCATTCCCTGAGCCTCGAGGGAGACATCGGCGTCAACTTCTATATGGCGCTGGCGGACGATATCGCAAGCAGTGAGACTGCCTATATGCAGTTCACCACTCCAGCAGGCTCGGAAACCGAGACAAAGACCGTTCTCGTCAAGGACGCTGCGAAGAAGGTGATCAACGGCAAGACCTATTATGTCTTCAAGTGCAATGTTTCCGCCAAGGATATGGCTTCCGAGATCACAGCGCAGATGTTTGACGGCGAAAAGGCAGGCACGAAGTACACCTATTCCGTCAAAGATTATGCGGATTATCTGCTTGCACACACCGAGGTCGAGGAATACGCAAAGGCAGCACCACTTGTAAAGGCTATGCTCAACTACGGCGCAGCTTCACAGACCTATTTCGGCATCGAAGGCACACCTGCAAATGCAGAGCTTGACGATGCTGACAAGGCTCTCGGCAAGGTAAGCATTCCTTATTCATTCAAGTATACTGATAACGCAACGCTTCCGGAGGGCGTGACCTTCGAGGGCGCAACGCTCTCGCTGAAGTCCGAGACAACGCTCTCCCTCTATTTCAAGGGACTCCCTGAGGGTACAGCGTTCACCTGCGACGGCAGGACCGTTGAAACTGCGAAGAACGGCAAGTATATCGTAGCCCGTATCAGAGGCATCAGCTCAAACGAGCTTGAAGGCAACTTCACCGTGACATTCACAGGCGGCAGCGTGACATACAATGCGATGACCTACTGCTACAACGTCCTGAACGGCGGCTCTGGCGATGAGAATTTGCAGAACGTCTGCAAAGCTCTGTATCTGTATGCAGAGGCTGCAAAGTCGTATTTTGGATAAGAGGTAAATGACTATGGATAAGGAAAAATACATCACACCCGAAATGGAGATCGTTGTGTTCGAGGCGGAGGATATCATCACCACAAGCGGTGAAGATGACGAGACCATACTCATTGGAAACAACAACTAAAGTTTTCGGCGGACAGTCAAAGGCTGTCCGCCGATTTTTATGATCTGTCTGTCGGAACTCACTGTACATTGCTGCGGGCTTTGCAGATTCCGCAGACAATGTGATCGACAAAAATGACCTCGTTCCTTATGTTGCACCATCACACATGGGCTTCAAGAGATACGGTGTTGACTTAAAGGCCGGCAGATCAAAGCTGACAGAAAAGACCTTCAACACCAAAGCTCAGAACGAAGCTGAAAATCAGATAAAGAGAGCAAACTCTATCGACGGGATAAGAAAACAATACTCGCTTACAGAACAAAAGAAGATACCGTGCAGCTTCCCGCCGCACGGTATCGTTTTCTTGGAAATGATACAGAAAAAGCACTGCCGCAAATCAGAACTTAGGCAGTTCGTCAAGAGTTATGACCTTCTCGCTGCTGTAAACTTCGGTCAGATTCTTGGCGTTGTTTCCGATTATATAGTCGGTATGCCAGATCATGAACCACGACCAGAGCGCGCCGTCGTTCTCGAACTTTTCAACTGACGGCACATTGCCGCATTCGTGGAAAGCAAGCGGCTTGTCTGCGATCTTCTCCAGTTTTTTCCAGGCTCTTTTGTTGGTCGAATTATCGTAGGTATCCGAGCCGATGATATCAACATATTCATCGCCGGGGTACCAGCCGTCCTTGACCTCACCGGAATAGCCCAGCACCCAGATAAGGTTGTTCAGGCCGTATTCGTTGGTGAACTTGTCATGCATAAGCTGCCAAAGCTTGATAAAGTTATCCTTGCCGCCCTTGCCCCACCAGAACCAGCCGCCGTCAAACTCGTGAAAAGGTCTCCACAAAACAGGTATCCCGGCATCTCTCAACTCTGCAAGAGCCCTGGCTGCATTATCCCAGCTTTTCATCATTGAGTTATATTCGTCGGTGCCTTCGGTGAGCAGCTTTGAAAAATCCGGGTTTTCGTCCTTGCTTTCCTGATAGCCGCTGCCGCTTACTCCTGTGTGCCAGCAGATAGTCACAAGTCCGCCGCTGCTGTCCCACTGCTTTGAACGCTCAACGACTCCGTCAAAGTCGTTGTTCATAAAGTCCAGCCCGCGCATTGCCGGCTGCTTCCCGGTAACAGAACGGATATAGTCCATTTCGTAATCCGGCGAACCCATCCAGGTGGATTCCTGCTGACAGCTGAGCATTACCTTTCCGAAATTGTCGCAGAGATATTTGTAAACTGCGTCACGCCTTTCAGCTGAAACCGCCGGAGCGGGATCAGCCGCTTTGCTCTCTGCCGGAGCGCTCTCTGCTGTACCGGAAGCGACGGTGCTGTTTTCGCTGCTGCTCTGACTGTCCCCGCAGCCTGCCAGCGAAAGCAATGCTGCGGCCGCAAGAACTGCGGCGATAAATCTATTGATCTTCATAGCTATCCTCCGTCATTTATCCTGAAACAGCAGCTGTATAAAATTATACAGATGCGGCTTGACGCTCGTGTGATCGTGTCCTGTCTTTTCCATAACGTGTGTTAAGAATGGCTCGCCGTTTTTCTTGAAATAATTCCGGTAGGTGTCGGGATTTGAGCCCACCGTTCCGTCCGCCTTTGAGGAGCTTATCAGCAGAACATACGGCTTGACGTCCTCGGCAAAGCTCAGCTCTTCCGGTTTAAGCTGTCCGGGAGCCAGTCCCGGCGCCGGGCAGACCGCACCGATGTATCCGAACTGCTCCGGGTGACTGCACCCGATAAACAGCGATTCCCGACCGCCCATCGAAAAGCCGGTCACTGCCGTGTTCTCCCTGCCCTCGGCGACAGAGAATTTTTCCTTTATGAAAGGGATCAGGTCAGTTTCCAGGTCGTTGATGAAATTGTCGTAAGCCAGGCAGTTCTCATAATCCATTCCTGTAGTATATGCCAACTCCTTGCTGCAGAAGATGTATGGCAGGACAACTATCATTTCCTTAGCCTTGCCGTCCAGCTGCAGATTAGTGAGTATGCGGCTGAGCGCCACCTTCTTGCGGGCCATCCAGTCCTCGGTATCGTAAAAGCCGTGGAGGATATACAGCACAGGGTACTTCCTGCTCTCGTCATAACCGGCAGGCAGCAGCACATTGACCCTGGTGTCCCTCTCGGCGGTCTGCGAATAGTAGACAAGCTTCTGGAACTCAGGGTATACAACGCCCTCCCTGTCCTGATCATAGCCCTCCGGAGGAAGCTCGGTTATATGTTCCTGCAAGCTCTCCATATCCTTTTCTTCCGGCTCCGGGGAGGAGCTTTCCTCCTCTGGCTCCGGGGAGGAGCTTTCCTCCTCCGGCTCAGCCGATGATCCTGACAAGTCCGCAGCGCTTGTCCCGGCCTTTGCAGTCTCCGCAGCGGAGTTCTCGCCCGACGAAGATGCTGCACTTCCGCAGCCGGTCAGCAAAATGACCGCCGCTGCGACAGCCGCTGCTGTAGTTTTTATTTTCATTTCATCACCTCAGTCACAGTGTTGCTTCTCTCTGATATAATCATAGCATCTCAAGTTCAATTTTTCAAGATTAAATTATGAAGCTTTGCAGCTGGCAAAATGTTCAGATTTTAAAGAATCCAGCCGGATTAGCAGGAACTTCGGCTTTTAACGTCAGTGATCAGCAGAAAATCCTCTAAGTCATTGACAAATAACTGCCGGCGGTGTATAATAGATCAGAGGTGAAATTAATGGATATCGAAACAAGTATCTACCCCTACAACCCGGAGCTTGAGGCTCTGCCTGTGCTGCTTCGGGGGATCGGCGGCAGCAGCTATCAGAAACAGATCTCCCGGCCGGATGGCTACCGCTGGCACCAGATACTGTTCAGCGTGCGCGGCAGAGGCGAGCTTATCCACGACGGCCGGCGGGAGGAGATCGGTGGGAACACTTTCATCTTTCTTCCAAAAGGCCAGCCCCATGAATACTCCCCGCTTACAGACAGCTGGAAGGTGCTGTGGATCGCCTTTGACGGCTCTTACTGCGACAGACTGCTCTCTGCCTTAGGGCTTACGGAGGCTGTATGTGCCGAGGTCAGCGATCCGGCCTATATGCAGGAACTGTTTGAAAAAATGCTCTCTTCACAGCAGACGGACATAATATACAGCGGCTTCACCTGTTCAGGGTTCGTATATGATTATATCTTAGGTTTCCGTCGAGCCTTTGCAACAGAGGAGGACAATAAAAGGAGCCGCCAGCTGTCAATGCTGATGCCGGCACTGAAATATATGTATGACAATTATCACGAGGATATCCCGATGACCTTTCTGGCGCAGCTGACCGGGATAACTCACCAGCACTTCTGCCGTATATTCAGGAACGTTATGAAAATATCCCCCAACGACTATCTCAACAGCCGCCGTGTCGAGGAGGCAAAGCGTATGCTCCGCGAGGAACAGCGCTCTGTTGCCGAGACCTCAGAGGCCTGCGGCTTTCACGATCCGGGCTATTTCAGCACAGTATTCAGGACATACACCGGTGTTTCGCCCAGTGTATTCAAAAAGGGCGCAGCGCCTGTTTAGAGCAAACTGACGATCTCATTTCGTATAGGCAACACCGCACAACCCCTGTGCGTCAGATCGCGCGCAAGCTCAATAAAATTGAGCTGAGATTTTCGTCAGATTGCCTAAATTCGACGCAAGTTTGCAAGCGAAGTTCACTTCGCTTTACGCAACGTCAAGGAGAATTGACGTCATCTTTGATGACGTTGGTAATCATGACGGATAAGCCGGTCGTCAAGCAGGCTTGACACGGCAGATGACGTGCAGAGGCGTTAGCCGTGGGTTGTGCGGTGTTGCCTTAATTATCTCTATCTTGACTAATGCTCTTGTGTTAAGGCATATTGATGCTGACCGTGTTCCCAACAGCTGAATATAATATCCGCCTGCCGCTGTGATCCCTGCGGCAGGCGGATCGTTTTACAGTGAGCGGTGCGCTTCAAGTTTCTGCCCCTGAAAACAAACATCTGCACTTGACACTTAACGCTTGTTATGATATACTACTGTTGTGCAAGAGCAGCCGCACTAAGGCGTCGGCATTTTCACACGGCAAGGGGTCAGATATCATGGCTGAGAAAAAACTAAAGAATCAAAAGCTGCTGCTACAGATCGCACTGGTCTTTTTGTCAGTCATGGTCATTCTGATAACGTCTGTTTCCGCTGCAATGTATTATTCTAACATTAAGGGCTTTCTGGGATCGCAGGAAGAATCTATGGAGATCATTCTGAACAAAATGAACGATCTGTTCAGTGATGAATATTTCTCCCGTAAGGGCATATCAGAGTGGTATATCGACAAATGGGAAAAGTATGCAGAGCAGCTCTCTGAAATAGACTTTTCAAATGTTGAGCAATTTTTCTCAGAAGATGAATTAAAGCTTGCCGAGGAATTTGAAGCAGCACACCCGGAAGCAGATCAGTCCTCATTGGAATATCTGGAGATGCTGCCCGAAGAACTGGAATTGTTTTATGCAAAGCTCTTTTATGATTCGTTTCCTTATAGATTGGAACAGATCGGCAATGGGACCTACTACCGCCATCTGTTTATGATCGACATATCCGAGGGAAATCTGGGCACTGTCATTGCAAGCACAGGCACTGACGGTGAGCCGGAAAAGAAGCTGGGTGACCGCTTTGACATAGATCTTTCGCAGCACCCTGCGATCAAAAAGATCATCGAAACAAATACAACAGATGTTATTTTTGAAAAATCAAATGATTTCCCCGAGAAAGGCGATTATTATATCGGATACCGCCCGTTCTTCACTGACGGAAAGCTGCGTGCTTTGCTATGCGTGACCTACGACTGGAAACAGGTCAGGCTCACGACCGCACAGTCATTGAAACTCACATTGATAATAAGTATCGGTATTGCGGCAGCTGCGCTTTTCGTGCTGCTTGCTGCGCTGTACCGCTGGACAGTCCGCCCTGTCAAGAAGATCGAACAGGCGCTGATCGGCTACACAAAGGACAAAAGCTCAAAGAAGATCATAAAGAAAATGTACGATATCAGGGTGCGCAACGAGCTTGGCTTCCTTGCGGATGTCATTTCGGATCTGGTGCTTGAAGCAGACCTTTATAATAAAGAAGCTCTGCGTACACAAAAGGAGCTGTATGATGCTCAGGTGCAGATCATGGTCTCGCAGATACAGCCGCATTTCATGTATAATGCGCTGGCATCTATCGCTATATTGTGCAAGCTCGACCCTGCTACGGCTTATGAGGCGACTGTCACCTTTTCAAAGTATCTGCGTGGAAACATGGATTCTCTGAAACAGACAG
Organism: uncultured Clostridia bacterium; assembly: GCA_947169055.1. Lineage (GTDB taxonomy): Bacteria > Bacillota > Clostridia > Oscillospirales > Ruminococcaceae > FB2012. The sequence continues at coordinate 4,060 of CAMVOF010000046.1, read as the reverse complement.
AGCCTGTTTCGTTTGAGCGAGAGCTGGAGCATCTGAAACAATATCTGTACATCGAAAAGCTGCGGTTTGCAGACAAGCTGAACATACAATACGATATTCACACCACAGATTTCAAGGTGCCGATGCTTTCCGTTCAGCCTATCGTCGAAAATGCGGTCAAGCACGGTGTTGGCATGAAGCGTGAGGGCGGCACGGTGACGATCGCATCAAATGAGACCGAAAGCTGCTATGAAATCACTGTATCCGATGACGGTGTGGGATTTGATGCAGATGCACCTAAGAAGGAGGACGGACGCTCCCATGTGGGTATGGAAAACACCAAAAAGCGCCTGCGTGATATGTGCGATGCAGAGATAACCGTTACAAGCACCCCCGGCGAGGGTACGACCGTGAGGATCATCATACCGAAAAAGTCAAAGGAGGAGGAGAGTTCATGAGAATGCTTTGTGTAGACGACGAACCTCTGATGCTGCGTAGCCTGGAAATGGCTGTCAAAGAGGCAAGACCCGATGCTGATATCACAGCCTATCCCGATCCTCTTGAACTGCTTGAGGACGCAAAGAAAAACGGCTGTGATGTGGCGTTTCTGGATATACATATGCGAGGCATGAACGGCGTGCAGCTCGCAAAGGAGCTGAAAGCGGTCAACCCGAAAATGAATATGATCTTTGTGACCGGCTTTTCCGAGTACAAGGGCGATGCAATGGACATGAAAGCCAGCGGCTATATCATGAAGCCGGTCACGGCGGAGGACATCGACAGAGAGCTTTCGGATCTCCGTTTCCCGATCATCCCGAAGAAAAGCGCGCTGCTGCGTGTGCAGTGCTTTGGCAATTTTGATGTGTTCACGCCGGGCGGAGAGCGTGTAAGATTTGAGCGCAGCAAATCAAAGGAAATGTTTGCATACCTTGTTCACCGCAGCGGAACTGCGTGCACCATCAAGGAGATCGCCGCAGCACTGTTTGAGGACGACCCTTACGACAAAAAGCAGCTCAACTATATTCATCAGCTTATTCGTACGCTTATCAAGGGCCTGCGGGCTGTCGGTGCAGAATCGGCTCTTTGCAGAGATTACAACTTGCTGGCAGTCAACCCCGATGTGCTTGACTGCGACTATTACCGCTTCAAGGAGCTTGATGCGGGCGCAGTCAACTCATTTCAGAATGAGTATATGAGCCAGTACAGCTGGGCAGAGTTTTACTTTGATTAACACAGATACCCCCGTATCACATCCGATACGGGGGATTTTTTGACCCGAAAAAAGTTTTTTCAAAAAAATCCGGTTTGTAGGATTGCACAAAGATTCCGATGATTTTCCCCGGTTCTGCGCCGGAAATCCGGGCGTTTCCGGCGGAATCCGGGTGTTTTTTTGTGCAATGTGCTGTTTGCGGCGGTTTCTGACAGAAAGTGCGACAAAATTTCTGTCAGACTATTGTCACACCCCCTATGCTATACTGAAGTCACAGCAGGGGGGAACAACAAAAACCCCTCACAAAACAAAATTCGGCCAAGCGGGCAGCCGGAAATGACCCGCATAATAAAAATTTTTTATTTGAAAAGGAGAAATTACCATGAAAACAACAACAACCAGAAAGAACGTAACCAAGCGCACCCTCGCAGGCATCCTCGCAATGACCTCCATGATGACCGTAGCAGTCCCGACCGCAGTTCAGTCAGGCATGCTGACGCCCAGCATCACCGCAAGCGCCGCATACCTCTCCACGAAGACGGAGAACCGCGACGCGATCGACGCTTACTTCAAGAGCCTCGAGTACGATGAGAGCGCCGTCCTCGCAGCAAACCTCGCCACGCAGGAACAGACAAGAGACGTCATCGTCCGCGGCGCAAACGGCAATTACATGGTTATGCGTCAGACGCGCGCACAGGATACGGAATGCTTTGATACATTCTCTGTCATGAACTCCATGACCGATATCATCTATCCGGGTTCCCTGCTTGTCGCAGACCGCTACCTGCTCGCCGGCAACCCGACACCGATCGAGATCGCCCGCAATCCGCTCAAGATCACGATCGCAAACGCGAATACCACGAAAGGCACGGGCGTCAGCACGACCGTGAACCCGACCAAGGCCTCCGATGTGTATGACGGCATCAAGAAGCTGCGCGATGACTTCGCGGAAGGCACCGACTTCCCGGCACAGATCTCCGCCCGCATCGAAAAGGTCGAATCTGCGGAGCAGATCAAGGCAAAGATGCACCTGAGCCAGAAGGTCTGGGGTGAAATGAGCCTTGATGTGGAAGCGGTCAACAATCACAAGAAGCAGGCCTGTATGGTCGATATCAGCCAGGTGTTCTATACCGTCACCGCAGACAAGTGCAAGGGCGCAGACCTCTTTGCAGATGATGTCACTGTCGATGATGTGGCCTATGAGATCGACGACGACAATCCGGCCGTCATGGTCTCCTCCGTGGACTACGGCAGAAAGATCATCGCCTGCATCCAGACCGACGACACATCCTTCGATCTGAAGACCTCTCTGGAAGCATCCGGCCTCGGCGGAAAGCTCGAGGGCAAGGCAGAAGCCGAATACAGCAAGCAGCTCTCTGAGTGCTCTGTCAAGGTCTTCATTCTGGGCGGTTCCTCGTCGAAGGGCGGCCAGTTCCTGACGCTGAGCATCGACCAGCTCTTGAAGATCGCAGGCGAGACCACCGGCTACGAAGGCTATGCAATGCCGATCAGCTACTCCACCCGCTTCGCAAAGAGCGGCCGTGTCGCACAGTCCAACTACCTCGGAGACAAGTGGGTCAATGAGGTTACGGAAGAACGCACCACAAAAAAGGTCCTCTTCCAGACTGAAAACTTTGACAAGGATCTGACCTCCGCGACTGTGAAGATCTACGGCAAAAAGATCCTCGGCATCAACAAATTCGGAAGATTCATTCCGTCGGAGGAAATGCTGCTGGATGAGATCACACTGGATCATGCAACCCAGACTGAGGGCATCTCCTCGCTCGACGGCGATGTTCTTCTGGACACTGTGCGCTTTGTCTTCTCCTATGAGGGCGAAAATCACAAGGAGCTGGAAAACGGCGGCGCAATCAGTCTGAATAAACTCTATACGGATACAAGGCTCAACCATGTAGGTTATTGGGACGGTTGTGTGCGAACTGACAGATCGATCGACGGTATTGACTCCGTCAGAATTTTCTTCGCACAGTGTTATGATAAAAATGACATCAAAGAACAGTATGTAAGTGTCGATATCATGACAACGGGTGTGTTCAAGAACGAAGTCAATGTCTACTCGACCGGCTGCACAGTTCTCCGCAGCAAGAAGCTCGACATCTCCGGCCCGAAGGTCAACGGCTGAAAAACGCGATATTCCCTGAAACAACAGCGAAAAGTCCCCGCTTTCCCGTGCATATACAAGTTTCTATGTTCGTTGATGCCTTTATACAGCCCGCGAAAAACAAGACAGATCATCAGATCAGAAAAATGAACAGGGATTGCTGCATAACGCAAAACACGGCAGCAAACAAAAACGCCTAAAAGTGGTTATTACTGGCTTAACCCCTCAAGGAGCGTTGAAAGTTCAGCACCGCATTAATATCTCAGGCAGCCGCTAAAGCGGCTGTCTTTTTTTGCCTACTTGGTCTTACTACCCGTAAACGGGTCCATAAACTCTTTCAGGCTCATCTGATCATGCATATAATCTTCTTCTGTGTCTGGAATATAAGGGGCGATGTCTGGGACGACTCAGCGGCAGTGCAGCTTTACCCTATGAACGGCGAAGCCAACGAGCGCTTCAGGTAGCCAAAAGGTGTAAATAAGATGCTTTTTATTCAGTCGTTGGATACATATTATGAAAAAAAGGTATATCTCCCCCGCCTTGCGGCAAAAGAGATATACCTTTTTTCGTCTGATATTTGCCTCGTGAAACAGCTCCTTTATACGGAGCCGTCCTCGGGGTCGGAGCCGTCGTCGGGGGACCAGGAGGGCTGGACCTCGTCGATCTGAAGATAGCCGTCGGTCTTTGCCGCCACCTGGAAATGATCCTCGTAGACGATCTCCCCGGGGGTGTTGGTGTAGACGCGATAA
>CAMVOF010000045.1:0-14325 GCA_947169055.1 uncultured Clostridia bacterium | reverse complement strand
GGAGGTAGCTCTCAGGGCCGCCTTCAAGTGCATACTCGATTCAAAGCAGTGTGCCATAATGGTGCCGACGACCGTTCTTGCCTGGCAGCACTACCAGACCGCCGTCAAGCGCTTCGAGCACTTCCCTGTGAAAGTCGAGCTGCTGTCGAGGTTCCGCACTCCTAAGCAGCAGCAGGAGATACTCCGTGAGCTCAGCCGAGGGACTATAGACCTTGTTATCGGGACACACAGGCTGGTGCAGAAGGACGTGAAGTTCAAGGACCTGGGGCTCGTTATAATCGACGAGGAACAGCGCTTCGGAGTCGCACACAAGGAGAAATTCAAGGAAGCCTTCAAGGGGGTTGACGTGCTGACCCTTTCTGCTACTCCGATACCGAGGACTCTCAACATGGCTCTCAGCGGAATAAGGGATATGTCCGTCATCGAGGAACCTCCCCAGGACAGACAGCCCATAACCACCTACGTTATCGAGCACGACGACGGTGTGATAGCACAGGCTATCTTCAAGGAGCTTCGCCGGGGAGGACAGGTATATTATCTGCACAACCGCGTGGAGACCATGCCCCACACCTACGCCAAGCTGACAAAGCTGCTGCCGGATGCCCGGATAGGCATTGCCCACGGACAGATGGGAGAAGCCGAGCTTTCGGAGGTGTGGAGGCAGCTTATCGACAGAGAGATAGATATTCTTATCTGCACGACCATAATCGAGACAGGGGTCGATGTTCCCAATGTGAACACCCTGATAATCGAGGATGCAGACAGACTGGGACTTTCGCAGCTGCATCAGATACGCGGAAGAGTGGGACGTTCAAGCAGGAGAGCCTTCGCCTACTTCACATTCAGGAGAGGCAAGGTACTGACGGAGATCGCGAGCCGCAGGCTCAATGCCATAAGAGAGTTCACCCAGTTCGGCTCGGGCTTCCATATCGCTATGCGTGACCTGGAGATAAGAGGTGCAGGCTCTGTGCTCTCTGCAAGGCAGCACGGCCACATGGAGGCAGTGGGCTACGATATGTACCTGAGGCTCCTGAATGAAGCCATAGCCGAACAGAACGGCGAGGCTCCGCCTCCTTCGCCCGAGGACTGCCTTGTTGATATCTCCATAAACGCATACATCCCCGAGAGCTATATCGAGAGCCTGCCCCAGAGGATAGACGCATACAGGCACATAGCCTCCATACTCACGGAAGAGGACAGCCGCGATGTCATCGACGAGCTCATCGACCGCTACGGCGATCCTCCGAAGAGCGTTACGGGGCTTGTTGAAGTTGCCCTGATAAGGAACATGGCTTCGTCCCTGAGGCTGACGGAGATAACCCAGAGGGGTGATAAGATATTCTTCTATATCAAGGCTCCCGAGGTGTCGCAGATAACGGCGCTTATAGAAAAATACGAACAGCGGCTGCGCTTCAACGAGGGCAGCAAGCCCTGCTTTTCGATACAGCTCGACAAGCTGCAGCGTCCTGCCGATCTTATGAGCGAGACAGTGCGTCTGCTGAGCTCTTCCCTGCCCTGAATGTCGTTTTCCGGCATACATAAAAATGTAATAATAAGTATAAACAATCATATTGAAATCGTTTCCGCCGGGTGTTAAAATATAAATATATAGTAATATAGTATATTTTAATATCCCTGACGAAAGGACGATGATGATATGGCTGAAAAACAGGGTGCAGCAGAGGCTTTGGCCGGTGCACGCAAAAAGCGGATAAATAAAAAGAAGATCATAATCGCAGGAGCCGGTGTCGGTGCTGCGGCACTTATCGGCTTAGGCATCTATACGGGTGTTTCCGTTGCGAAAAACAGCAAGATAGAAAAGGCAAAGGCGGTAGTCACCCAGATCGATATAAACTCCACCTTCAGGACAGCCGAGTTCGATGCGAACGGCGACTGGGACAGCGACGGAGTTACAAACGGCGGCGAGAACACCGAAGGGACCAACGTCCAGAACGAGGACACCGACGGCGACGGCATCTCGGACGGAGATGAAGTTTCCCTGGGAACCGATCCTCTGAAGCAGGATACTGACGGCGACGGTCTTTTCGACGGCTACGAGATAATGGCAGGCATGGACCCGCTGAACAAAATGAGCGACGGCTCCACCAACGACTCCGAACGCAAGGTGACGATCAACAGAGAGCAGGGAGACATAAAGCTCACAGTTACGGGAACGGCTAATATCGCAGACGTGACCATCGAGGAAATGGATGTTTTCAGCATCACCTCGAACTCCAGCATCGTAAGCCCTGCTTACGACATATACACCGATCACGACTTTGATTCGGCGGAGCTCACCTTCAAGATCGACCCGGAAAAGGCAGGCTCAAATGCCGCCGACCTGACGATACTTCACTTCGAGCCCGACGACCACACCTACACCAAGATAGATTCTACCTACGACAAGTCCGCAAAGACAGTCACCGCTTCCATAAGCGAAAAGGGAACCTATGTTGTGGGCATCGCCGCTACGGTAAACGAAGTTCAGACCACGAGGATAGCCTTCCTCGTTGACAACTCCGGCTCGATGTATGAGGAATACACGGGCAACGACGTTGAGTTCAAGCGAGTTGATTTCGCCAAGGACCTCATCAACAAGATCGAGGGAGACTACGTCTTCATGGTGGCGAAATACACCGCAGACTACACGCTGCTCTCGGGCTTCACGGACAACACCGAGACCCTCTACGCAGCGCTTGACAGCATAAAGACCGGTGACGAGAACTTCAACGGAACACACCTGCAGTCCTCCCTTGAAAGCTGCATGGAGGAACTTCGGAAGGATACCTCCAAGAACTACAGAGACATCATCGTTATGCTGACAGACGGCGAGACCGATGAAGTCGGCGGCAAGAGCCTTGACGAGCTGGTTGCCGACGCAAAGGCACAGGGTGCTATCGTTATGACCGTCGGCCTCGGCAAGGACACCGACAGAGAATGGCTGCAGTATCTTGCACGGGAAACAGGCGGACTTTACTACTCGGCATCCGACGCCGATGCTCTTACCGGCGTTTACAAGCAGATCGTTACTACGCTGAACTTCAACGAGATCAACTATTCGGATTCCGACGACAAGATACAGGGCTACCTGATATACGACACGGGCTTCCGTCCCGACACAAACGGCTTCAGCTTCAAGAACTTCCGCACCTCCACCTGCGCTTCCGTTGACTTCGGAATGGCAGTCCTCGCAAGAGACTGGTACATCGGAAAGGTCTCCATGAAGCTTGACAGCATCTCGCCGAAGGATGAGAGCAGCCAGAAATACGATGCCGAAGGCTACGACTTCACCGGCACGGACATCGAGAAGACCTACAACGAAGCCGGCACTCTCAGGAAGATCATGCCGACAGCTCTTGTGGGCAACTTCGGAGATGTGAAGTACTACCTGGATTTCGACAGCAGCGGAGACACGCTGAAAGTCGAGAAGAACAAGCGAAACGAAGCCGAGAGCGCAGGCTGGGCAGTAACGAAATATCCCATCGACTCCTCGTCAATAGACTGGAAATACGTTGAGCTGCTGTCCCTTGATATCGCAGGCTCCTCCGACAGGATAGCCTCCTACTACAACAAGAACGAGGCTCAGCTCTATCTGGCTCTTTACAGGCTAAACGCCCTGCAGTGGGACGACTCCGCCGACAAGTTCAACCTCAACGGCGGAAACGAGGGCTTCGACAAGCTCAAGGATCTGCTCTCCCAGGATATCCCCGTTGTAACGACCATTGACGACACCCACACGGTGAATGTTATCTCGCTGATACAGGATTCCTCGAACCACCGCAGCTACATCCTCCAGGTTTACGACAACAACTACCCCGACAAGGTCAAGGAGATATACCTCACGAAATCTCCTATCGGCAGATACGAGATCAAGGACGGCAAGGCGAAGCTCGTCTCCACCACCTACGAATACAGCGCTACATACGAAGGCAAGCAGGTAGGACTTGAATTCTCGGACGTAAAGACACACTGATAAACAAAACAGCCGCTTCCGGAAACCGGAGGCGGCGTTTTTGTGCGCTTACGCTAAGTGAATAGTGAAGAGTGAAGAATGAAAGAGTGAAAAGTAAAGGTGTCCGCTTCGCGGACGATCTTTCAGGCACAAAAAAACACGGCCCTTTGGGGACCGTGTTTTGATCTTTTCTTACGGCTGATATACTACCGTTGCACCCTGCATGATCTTGAAGGTGTCGTTGGATGTGAAGTATGCTACGCTGTAGCTTACGTCATCATTGGTGGTGAAGTAGTAGTACTCGATGGATGTTCCTGCGGAATCAGTATCTCTGTAAACGTAGCTCTTTACGCCTGTGCCGTTGATCTCGTTGAGCTTGGCTGTGATAGCTGCTACATAGTCGTCGTTCTTCTGGGGCAGAGGTGCAGGCTCGCCGGAAGAGCTGTCGTCAGCCTTGGACTCATCGGCCTTGGATTCGTCTGCCTTGGACTCGTCAGCCTTGGAAGAATCAGCCTTGGAGGAATCTGCCTTAGACTCATCTGCCTTGGACTCGTCAGCCTTGGAAGCAGGCTCTTCAGCGCTCTCGGAAGGCTCATCCTCGCTCTCTTCATCGCTGTCCTCGTCTTCGTCATCAGCAGAAGCATCAGCAGGCTCTGCATCGCTGTCGGGCTTGCTCTTGGATTCGATCTGAGCTATGCTCGAAAGCTCGGGGCTCTTCTTGTCGTCGCTCTTTCCGCCGAAGATCTTATATCCGGCGATTATCGCGATTATGATTATGAGAAGTATTCCGAAGGTTACGACTGCGGCGGTGATGAAAGCTCTCTTTGCAGCGCTGTCATCATATTCCTCTTCCTCGTCGTCCTCCTCGTCCTCATATTCGTCATCATCATATTCTTCGTCATCATCGTACTCGACTTCTTCCACCTGACGGCGTGCTGCACGGGGTGCCTGTGTCTTGGCGGAGAACACTCTTGTGCGCTCATCATCCTCAAAATCGTCCTCGTCAACCGTCTCGGGTTCGTCATCGGTCAGGAGATTGTGGCAATACTTGCAGAGGATGGCATCCTCCGATATCTCCTCATGGCAATACGGACACTTCTTTGTGTTCATTACTATCCAATCCTTTCCTTAGCATATATAGACACTTTTAAGTGCGATCTGCCACTACATATAGTTGCAGATGTTATTATCCTTAATAATCATAACACATAATGCCGGAAATTGCAACACCAAAATCCAAAATTTTAAATTTTTCCTGCATAAATACAATACTCGGGCTGCTGCGGCGTTGATTTTTATGAAAATTGACCTCTTGCCAGGCTTTGGCAGGGCGAAGATCAGCATTTCGGGAGGGATAATGTAAAGGAAATGTGAACTCCGCTTGGGAAAGGCTGAGTTTTTGCCGCGGGCCGTTCCGCAAAAATAAAAAGCAGCGAAAACAGCAGATAAATGCTGAAAACGCAAGAAACAGAGAGATATACGACAGCCAATGCTCCGCGGGGCTCTAAGGCTCTTTAGATTAGACTTGCGGTTCACTTGAACCTGTGATATAATCTAATTGTCGGCAGGGAGCAGAGAAAAATATAAGCCCCTGCGGAAGTGGAGAGCAAAACAGAGGAGACAAAAGACCTGCGGCCGGAGAGCCGCTCCGGTTTTAAGGAGGAGATCAATATGATGCTTGACAAACTTCCGGGAACCACGCTGGACTTCGACGAGAAAAGCGTGAACAATGCGTTTTCGGTCATCAAACCGATGCTTGACGCAACAGGCGGCCTGACCCTCTCGCAGCTGGCTGCACTTACGGGGCTCGAGGGCTCGACGATCCAGAACTGGATCAAACGCGGCTGGGTAATGTCCACCGAGGGCAAGAAATACGGCGAGAGGCAGGTCGTTCGAGTTATACTCATCAACATCCTGCGCGGGACCATAAAGCTTGAGGACATCGCAAGGCTCATGCACTACATCAACGGACAGGTGGATGACCTGAACGACGATATCCTCTACGACACCGAGCTTTACGATCTTATGTGCCGGATGCTGGCGGAGATGACTAAGCTGCAGCTGCACACAAGAGAAGAGATCGAGCGCGAGATCGCGGACAGGCTCGACCCGGCTTTCACCGGAGAAGCCCGCAAGCGCCTCATCAAAGTTCTGCTGATAATGATACTGGGCTACCGGGCATCATACTACCGCAGAATGGCTGAGCAGGAATACTCAGAGCTTGATTACGAATAATACAGGAGGTAAATATCATGGGCAAAAAGGATAACAGATTTATAAAAGTTTATACGCAGGGCAGCATCGAGCCCACAGAGATCTGGGTGGATAAGGAAACAGGCGTTAATTATCTTTATCACGCCGCAGGCTACAGCGGAGGACTGACTGTTCTCGTTGACCGCGAGGGCAAGCCTGTCATCTCCACCGTATCCGATCTCGACTGACGATCAAATATCCTAAAGCAGTCCCCTGCTTTGAAGGGAGGACAAATGAATGACAAACAATTTCAGAGACAATGTAGTTGATATCAAAACGAAGAAAAAGAGCGGAAAGATAATCGGCGTGCTTATCATCGCCGTAATACTTCTTATCCTGCTGCTTTCATCCATATCCACAGTACCTGCCGGCTCGACAGGTGTAGTCACCACCTTCGGAAAGGTCTCCGAAAGCACCTACAGCGAGGGCTTCCACTTAAAGATACCCTTTGCTCAGGAGGTCGTTATCGTATCCAACAAGATACAGGTATATGAGACCGATGCCAGCGCGGTATCCAAGGATCTTCAGACCGTAAATTCCAAGATCGCGGTGAACTTCCGCGTCCGCAGCGAGGCTTCGGCTTCGATCTACAAGAACATAGGCCCCGACTATCAGCAGGTCATCCTTATGCCCACAGTGCAGGAGTCGATGAAATCCATCAGCGCAAAGTACAACGCCGAGGAGCTCATCACAAAGCGCAACCAGGTAGGCGAGGAGATCAAGGAGCAGCTGGAGGCCAAGGTCTCCGAGTACGGCATACAGATCGAAAAGTTCAACATCGTGAACTTCGATTTCTCGGTGGAGTTCAACAACGCTATCGAGCAGAAGCAGGTGGCTGAACAGAACCTGCTGAAGACCCAGACCGAACAGCAGGAACAGATCGTTATCGCCAATGCCGAGGCTGAGAAAAAGAAGATAGCCGCCAGCGCAGAGGCTGAGGCTATCAAGACAAAGGCAGACGCTCAGGCAGAAGCCAACAAGACCATAAGCGAGTCCCTAAGCGAGGATCTCATCAGGTATCAGACTATCGACAAGTGGGACGGCAGCGTTCCGAAGGTAGCTTCCTCCGCCGATCCGCTGATCGCTATGGACCTTAAGGACTTGGAAAATTAAACAGTTTATAAGATCATAATAATTCCCTCTTTTCGGACATCTCTGTGTCAAGGCACGGAGATGTCTTTGTTTTTGCGTTGATATTTCGGAAAGTGTGCGGAATAATATTTTTGTAAATAAAAATAATCAGCTATTGCACGGGAGGGATTTTTGTTGTATAATGGTAGCAGTGCCTGCAAATTCCGGGCGGTGTTCGTGATAACGGCGGTCTGCTGTGTGCTTTCGGCGGTGCTTGCGGCTTCGCTGGAATACACCAACGCTTTATCCACCGTCACCTCGGGAAACACTGTGGGGCTTGCTCTGCACACAGCCCTGTTTGCTCTTATAGGAGCAGCTGCGGCTTTCGGAGCATCGAAGCTCGATCTCAGCCTTCTTGAAAAATACGCCCTGCCCATCGGGCTTTTAGGGCTTTTGCTCACGGGGCTGACCTTTACCCCTCTCGGTATCTCTCCCGAAGGTTCGGATGACCGGGCTTGGCTTTCGTTAGGATTTTTCACCATGCAGCCCTCGGAGCTTTTGAAGCTCTGCTTCATCATCACCCTTTCGGCGCACATCGCCGGAACGAAGAACATAAACAGCCCGAAAAGCCTCGGGCTCCTGCTTTTGCACTCGGCTGTGCCGACGGTGCTGGTATGGGCGCAGGGAGATCAGGGAACGGCTCTGGTCTTCGGGGTGATAGCAGCAGGGATGCTTGTGTCGGCAGGACTCAGCTACAAAGTCATCGCGGCGGTGATGATCGCTCTGCCCCTCGGGGCAAGGCTTGCGTCACAGCTTTTGCTGGAGCATCAGAAAAGGCGTATTGCCGTCCTGCTCGACCCGTCTCTCGATCCGCTGGGCACAGGGTTCCAGCAGCTCCAGAGCAGGAGAGCCATAGCCGGCGGAGGCCTGCTTGGGAAAGGGCTTTTCTCGGACGGCAAGGGCTTTGTCTATGTCTCCCAGTCACAGAACGATTTCATCCTCGCCTATGCCGCGCAGGCGGCAGGGGTCATCGCCTGCGGAGTTATCATCCTCCTGCTTTTCAGGCTTTGCATAGCTGTGACAGCTGTGTATTCGCCATCAAAGTTCGGGCAGGGCATCATCGCCGGGACAGGAGCTCTGCTTTTCTCCCACACGCTTATAAACACCGCCTCGGCTCTGGGATCCATGCCGGTGATAGGTGTGCCGCTGCCTTTTTTCTCCTCGGGAGGAACGGCTATGATAACCATGCTTACTGCTCTCGGACTTGTGAGAGCCGCAGCAGAACACAAAACAGATCAAAACCAAAATATACAAAAGGAGCATTCCCATGAACACTCACACCCTACAGGAAATATACGCACCCGAAGCTGTTGAGGCACAGGAAAAACGTTATGCAAAGGCGGCCGCGGAATTCAAAAATCTCTTCGGCTGTGCTGCCACCGATATCTTCTCGGCTCCGGGAAGGACTGAGGTAGGCGGAAATCACACCGACCACCAGCACGGCAGAGTCCTTGCCGCAGGGGTTTCCCTGGACGTTATCGCTATGGTAGTGCCCACAGACGACGGTATCATCGAGATCAAGAGCGAGGGCTTCCCTGCCGATAAGATCGACACCGCCGATCTCGAGCCCAAGGAGAATGAAAAGAACACCTCGGCTTCCCTTATCCGGGGGGTGTGCGCAGGCTTTAAGAAAAGCGGACACAACGTGGGAGGCTTCAAGGCTTACACCACTTCCAACGTCCTGAAAGGGTCGGGACTTTCCTCCTCTGCCGCATTCGAGGTGCTCATCGGGAATATACTGAACGGTCTTTACAACTACGGCGAAGTCTCGGACGTTGAGATCGCAAAGCTCTCCCAGTATGCCGAGAACGTATTTTTCGGCAAGCCCTCGGGACTTATGGATCAGATGGCTTCCTCCGTTGGCGGATTTATAACAATAGATTTCAAAGACCCTGCGGAGCCTGTTATCGAGGCTATAAGCTTTGATTTCGCTTCAAGCGGCTACAGCCTTTGCATAGTTGACACCAAGGGCAATCACGCTGACCTCACCCCGGAATATGCAGCCATACCTGTAGAGATGAAGCAGGTGGCTTGTTTCTTCGGAAAGGAATATCTCCGCGATGTGACAAAGCAGGAGATACTGCAAGACCTTGCGGCACTTCGTGCAGAAGTCGGCGACAGAGCAGTTCTGAGGGCTCTGCATTTCGAGGACGACAACGAACGTGTCCCCAAGCAGGCAGAGGCTTTGCGCCGGGGCGATACCGAGACTTTCCTGAACCTCGTCAAAGAGTCTGGCAGGTCGTCTTATATGTATCTGCAAAACGTTTTCGCTTCCTCTGCGCCGAGGGAGCAGGGGCTTTCCACAGCTCTTTATCTTGCCTCCGAGATACTCGGGGACGAGGGTGCTTACCGCGTTCACGGCGGCGGATTTGCAGGAACGATACAGGCCTTTGTTCCGGCTGACAAGCTCGGTCGATTCAAGGCCGAGACGGAAGCAGTTTTCGGAGAGGGCTCCTGCTATGTGCTGAGCATCCGTCCCTTCGGAGGAACAAGAGTCGTTATCTGAGATTTACTTACATAAGGGTGATCGGGTATGAAATTTCTGCCTAAGCTCTCGGAGCTTAAAATGGCTGTTAAGATGAGCAGGATGCGGGGTGCAAAGGTACGCTTTGCAGCCTGCGGCGGTGTGCTTATCGACGGGCTCCCCTTTGCGTTTTCCGTTGCAAGCGACGGCGCTGCTTCGTCAAAGGGCTTCTGCGTTTCCTTTTCGGGAGAAGCTGTCGAGGACGGCAGGCTTACCTTTGATGTTATCGAGCTTCGGACATTCAAAAACGGCAGGAGCACGCTTCAAAAGAAAAAGCTGGCGAAGATAGTAAAGACCGACGGCAAGCATATCTATCAGGCAAGGTTCCCGGGGCTGGAGCTTTTGGACACCACAGCCAAAAAGGAAAAGGGCAAGAGCCGGGAGGAGCAGTTTTTAGGGGACATCGCCTCGACCTACAGCTTCAAGGTCTTTCCCCATTATTCCGGGGATGAGGACACAGAGGTCATGATAACCTGCTATCCCTTTGAGGACCCGATAGGGGGACTTGCAGTTGAATGGAAGCCCTGCACGTCGGACAAAGACTGGTTTGAACACAGAAACTGAGGAGCAGCAATATGAGGATGAGAAGAAAGAAGCACCTTGAGGAACGCCTTGCAGAGTGCGGAGATATGATAATCTACATGGACAGAGAGGACAGGAACTATCAGGTTAAGGACACCAAGGATATGCTGGACCTCGAAGCCCTTTTCGGGAGGAAGGCTCCCGTTATGCTGGAGATAGGCTGCGGAAAGGGGCAGTTCATCTGCGAGCTTGCAAGCCGCGAACCTGAGACGGATTTCCTCGCCGTGGAAAAATCCAGCAACGTTATAGTTGACGCTGCGGAGAAGGCTATCGCCGCCGGGATAAAGAACGTCCGCTTTCTGCGCGGAGGTGCGGAATATCTGCAAAGCTACATACCCCGGGGCTCCGTTGGCAGGATATATCTCAATTTCAGCTGCCCCTTCCCGAAAAAGTCCTACGCTGCACACAGGCTGACACATCACAGGTTCCTTGAGATATACGAGACCCTGATGCTGCCCGGGGCCGAGATACACCAGAAGACCGACAACCGCAATTTCTTTGAGTTCTCCCTGGAAGAATTCTCCCAGCACGGCTGGAAGCTCAAAAACATCTCCCTGGACCTGCACGCTTCGGAGTTCGAGGGAAACATCGAAACGGAATACGAGAAGCGCTTTTCCGAGCAGGGCTTCCCTATCTACCGCCTTGAAGCCTACAAGTGACGGCTCTGCTTTTGTCGGGCTGTGTCGCTTTCTGCGGTCGATTTCTCAAGTTTTTTTCATTTACCTCTTGGATTTTTAAAATAGTTGTGGTATAATATAGCAGGTCGCTGAAAAATGACTGCAAATTACCGGATCGTTAGGAAAGAATTATGGACAATAGAAACTCAGAACTCACACGGCTGCAAAAAGAACGCGCAGCCAAAATGAGACGTGACACAATGCAGGCTTACGGCGTTATTGCAGGCATCGCCCTGTTTATTATCGTCATGCTGATATACTTCCTGTTTTTCAGATCACCCGGTTCTCAGGCTGCCGATCTTCCCAAGATAGTTTCCGAGAACTCGTCTTCGGCTTCCCCGGAGAGCAGCAAGGGAACGGACAAGAAAAACACGGACTCAGCAGCCGATGCAAAACCTGCCGAGCCTGCCGCAGATGCGGACGAGCCCTCGGAGGATAGCTCGAAGGCCGAGCACAGCATCGAGGTCAAGGAAGGCATCACCTATATTGACGGGGTGCTCATAGTAAACAAGACATACTCCCTCCCCTCGGACTACAACCCCGGGATAAACGCCGACGCAAAGAAGGCCTTCGATGAGATGGCTTCCGCTGCCTGGGCTGACAACATCGGGCTCTTTATCTGCTCGGGATTCCGCAGCTATCAGGAGCAGGAGACGGTATATAACGGCTATGCCGCAAACAGAGGCACGGAAGAAGCCGACAAGGTATCGTCCCGTCCCGGACACTCCGAGCACCAGTCCGGCCTCGCTATGGACGTCAACACAACGGATTTCAGCTTCGAGGGCACTCCCGAAGCTATCTGGATAGAACAGCACTGCGCAGACTACGGCTTTATCATAAGATTCCCCAAGGGCAAGGAAGATATCACAGGCTATGAGTACGAGCCCTGGCATATCAGATATGTGGGAAAAGAACTCGCACATACCCTCATGGATAACGGCCTCTGCCTCGAAGAGTATTTCGGCATAACCTCAAAATACGCCTGACCCTCGGCTTCTGCCTCGGGCTTAAATTGATCTTTATTATTTGGGGGAGACCTTTCTTCAGAAAGGTTTCCCTCAGTTAATAGACATTGATCTAAGCCCGAGGCAGATCTTGTTTGCTTGACAAAAGTATTAAATTATGATAATATTTTCAATAGCGGTTCAGGGGTCGGTCTCCGGCTCCATCAAGCGTAAGGAAAGGAGAAAGTTATGGCAGAATATGTGCTGCAAACCACCATGCTGACAAAGATATTCGGCAAACAAAAGGCTGTGAACCAGGTCAGCATGAACGTCGAGAAAGGCTCTGTTTACGGTTTTATCGGCAAAAACGGTGCCGGCAAGACGACCTTCATGAAAATGATATGCGGGCTGTCGGCGCAGAATTCCGGCGAGATAATCCTGTTCGGGAAAAAGGCCGGCGAGCTCAAGGATATACGTCACCGCGTAGGCTGTCTCATCGAAGCGCCGGGCATCTTCCCGAAGCTCTCGGCTTATGAGAACGTAAGGCTGAAATGCCTTGCAATGGGCTGCTACGAGCCCGGATATGTTAATGGCCTGCTTGAAAAAGTGGGGCTTGGAGATACGGGCAAAAAGCAGGCCGGACGCTTCTCTCTGGGAATGAGGCAGAGGCTCGGAATAGCAATGGCTTTGGTCGGAGACCCGGAGCTTCTGGTGCTTGACGAGCCGATAAACGGTCTTGACCCACAGGGTATAGCAGAAGTGAGAGACACTATCCACAGTCTCAGCGAGGACAACGGCATAACGATACTTATCTCCAGCCACATCCTTGACGAGCTCTCGAAGATAGCCACCCACTACGGCATCATCAACGACGGCATACTTTTAAGAGAGATGTCTGCCTCCGAGATGCTGGAAGCACGGACGGACGGCATACAGAGAAAGGTAAACAACTACAAGAAGGCTTCGGAGATACTTGGAAACATGGGCTTTGAGTTCACCAGCCCGGAGGCCTTCGTGCTTTCCGTCAAAGCCGACGGAGAACGTGCAGCCGAGATAAACCGTGCTCTCGTCACCGGCGGCGTGGACGTTTCCGAGCTTACTGTCCACAGCGAGGATCTTGAATCCTACTATCTGAAGATGACAGGAGGTGCCGGAAATGTTTAAACTTCTCAGAATGGATATGCACAGGCTGCCCAAGGGCATGGCGTTCAAAATGATAATCATTCTGCTGATCGCGGATATGACCCTTACGGCTGTGAGCTTCTGGTTCCTGCTTTCCCACGCACCTTCGGGAATGGACCTTGCTGCTTTGGGGCTTCCTTCGGATGACCTGAGCCTGCCCATGCTCGTCAAGCTGACTGCCGGCGCACTGGGAGACGTAGCACTGTACCTGGCGATATATGTGGTGCTTTTTGCAAACGGTGATTTCAGCACAGGCTTCATCAAGACCGTTGCAGGTCAGGTGAAGAACAGACGGCTGCTTGCCTGGTCTAAGTTCATCACCATAGCCGTTTATACTATCGGGTATATGCTGCTCTATATGCTGGTCATCACAGTTGAATGCAGGATACTCTTCGGAGGCTTCGGCATCGAGGATGCAGGACGCTTTGCGGCATATCTTTTCATGGAGCTCTATATGTATCTGGCGATGACCATAATGATAACCTCTATCGTGCTGATAATAAGGAGCACTCTCGTGGGAATGATCTGCGGTATAGTTATCGCAACAGGCCTGCTCTCCACCATACTCGGCCTCATCAATCTCCTTATCAAGAAAATGGAGATAGATATCGACATCACAGAATACACTGTCACCGGCTGCATCAAGGGAGCAAATTTCGACCAGCCCCTTTCCGACTACACAAAGCCCGTGATAGTCTGCACGGTATATATAGTCCTCTCGATAATCGGAACTCTTATATCACACACTAAGAGAGATATTGCTTGATCTGAAAAATACGGTCTGAAATTTCAGGCATCCGGCATAAATCGGGTGCCTGTTTTTTATGCAAAAATTAAAAAATAGTATAGAACTATTGACTAAAATGTGAATTTATGATATGATAAATATATATAAGTTTCATATTGCTCCGCTGTCCGCGGAAATGTGAATCATAATGCAGTCGGCACAGCCAAAGCCGACCGTGCTTTTCGTTACAGCTGCAAAGTGCGTCCTGTGTTCGGGAAGGGGGAAGGAACATATGATCTATGCAGCATTCGGCACCATCGCTTTCATCGTAATGTTGATCATAAACTTCGATG
>CAMVOF010000044.1:0-14527 GCA_947169055.1 uncultured Clostridia bacterium | reverse complement strand
GTCCTTGAACTTCATCCTGTAGCCCGGGGCTGTGATTATATACTTGTTGCCGTGACGTTCAAGGGGTCTGTCGAGGCCTGAGATGTTGACCTCAACAGGTCGGAAGCTCTGTGTTTTGTTGAACAGGGCAAAGCCCTTTTCGGAGCAGAAGGGCTCGAGGGTATTTTCGTCGAACTGCAAAGCCGAGAAATGCAGGAGCTTTATCTCGTTGTCGTCGTTTATCTCGAAGACCAGGTACAGGCCGTTTTCGTATATTTCAATATGTTTCATAGCTACCTCGCTTTTTTATCAGAACAGTATCGGGATATGGGGCATACTGAGCTTTCTTCCGGCGAAGATCGCTCCTGCCATAACGAGCCCCCAGATCACAAGGGCAAGATAGGGGTCGCCTTTTGCAAGGGCTTTTCGGTTGGTGTAAAAGAAGAGAACGAGCCCAAGTGCCGCAAAGAAGACCACAAGACGGCAGTCATTTGCGGAAAGGCTGAACCAGCTGCCTGCGCTCTGCTTGTAATATATCAGCCTGTTGGCGGCTTCGGCAAGGAGGAATGCCGGGACGAAGCAGCGTCCGAGGGCTGAGCGCAGGGGCTCGGCGTGTCTCGACAGGAAGCAGGCAAGGCAGACCACTCCGCCGAACATAAGAGCCCGGGAGAAGAGATTATTCTTTGTGTAGCCGAAGATGTACTTGCTGTCGATTATGGCTATAAGCATTATGGACGGTGCTGCGAAGGTGAACAAGGTAGTGACAAAGGCCTGGGTCTTATTCTCGGATATCTCTGCGCCGAAGACATAGGACACAAAGAGCAGCACGCTGAACACCGTGTATCTGTTGAACCACGCCGATGAAGCTCTGCCGTAAAGGGCTGTCACAAGACCGCCTATGGCAAGTGCCGACACCAGCATTATTATCATCCTGGAATACTGTTTCATATATCCTCCTTATTACCTGGGAAGACCCGGGATATGATAGACCTCACACATCTTGCGGACATAGTCATCGATATTGTCCTTTGTGTACTCGCCGCCGTAATGGGTCAGGTAATAAACGGCAGAGATAATTGCGATACACACAAGGATCGACCTGCGGATAATCTTATTTACCATTATAAGACCTTTTCCGGCAGCTTACAGCGACAGCAGCTTGTCGAGGACCTTATGGGCTGCTTCGTCCTTGGAGAGCTTAGGCAGCTCCTCGGTGTCAGCGGCTGTGATAAGGGTCAGGACGTTGGTATCCACTCCGAAGCCTGCTCCCTCTGTGCGGAGGCTGTTGGCGCAGATCATATCGCAGTTCTTGCGTTCGAGCTTGCCGCGGGAGTTTTCGATGACGTTGTCGGTCTCCATGGAGAAGCCGCAGAGCTTCTGCCCTGCTCTCTTGCTCTCGCCCAGGGCTTTGAGGATGTCCTTCGTCTTCCTGAGTGGGATGCTGAGAACTGCATCTGTTTTCTTGATCTTGCTGTCGGCTGTGGTCTCGGGGGTGAAATCCGCAACTGCAGCGGCTTTGATGATGAAGTCCTGCTCTGCCGCACGGCTCATGACGGCTTCGTACATCTCATCGGCAGTACCCACGGGGACTATCTCGCAGAACATGGGAAGGTCGGCTTCGACGTGTCCGCAGACGAGAGTTACCTGAGCTCCGCGCCTTGAAGCTGCCTTTGCGAGGGCTATGCCCATTTTGCCGCTGGAATGGTTGGTGATGAAGCGGACGGGGTCGATAGGCTCTCTCGTAGCTCCGGCCGTGACAAGGACTTTCTTTCCGGCCAGGTCTTTTTCATAAGCGATCTCCTGTATGATATGCTCGACAAGGACGTTTTCGTCAGGCATCCTGCCGTCGCCGATATCGCCGTTTGCAAGCATACCGTTATCAGGGGTTATTATCCCGTAGCCGTAGGATGCAAGCTTTTTAATGTTGTCCTCGACTATGGGGTTATGGAGCATATTGTGGTTCATGGCCGGCGAGATGAGCTTTTTGCAGGGACAGGCCATAACGGTGGTGGTCAGCATATCGTCTGCGATGCCTGCGGCTATCTTGCCTATGACGTTTGCCGAAGCCGGAGCAACAAGGACGATATCCGCCGCCTTTGCAAGGGCAACGTGTTCGACGCTGTACTGAAAATTGCGGTCGAAGGTGTCGATAAGGCACTTGTGTCCCGTTAAGCTCTCGAAGGTTATGGGGTTTATGAACTGTGCTGCGTTTTTGGTCATGAGCACCTGGACGTCTGCACCCAGCTTGATGAGCTGTCTTGCGACGTTGGGCATCTTATAAGCGGCTATAGAGCCGGTGACGCCTATAACTGCGGTCTTTCCTTTCAGCATTTGTTAATTCCTCCAAATACAAGATAAAAATTCCGTACATTTTAATTATAACACAGATTTTCCAAAAAAGATATAGCTTTTTAAAATTTTTTATGATATAATATCTGCGGTGACAAACTAAGGTTTTCCGCAGATGTTCCCGAGCGGATATTGCGCTGCAAGTCCGACCGGAAAGGGGCATGGAAAGCCAGAGCTGTCCCGTTGTATTGTATCCCGGGAGATCCGGGAATAATAGCAAAGGAGGTTTTCATTATGAAAACAAAAGAAAAAAGCAAAAAGATCTTCAATCTTCGTCAGCTGACTATCCTGGGACTTATGTCGGCGCTGGTGTTCATCTTCTCCTACACGCCCATAGGCTCTATACCCATAGGCCCTCTGGTAATTACGCTGAACATCATCCCCATAGCCATCGCGGCTGTTGCCTGCGGTGTTCCCGGAGGAGCTATAATCGGCGGTCTGTTCGGACTTATGAGCTTCTTCCAGTGCCTGGGCTTCGGAGTTCCCAGCGCTATGGGAGCCATACTCTTTGACATCAATCCCGTACTTGCCTTCATCCAGCGCTTTGTACCCCGTGTGCTGGACGGCATCATCGCAGGCTACGCCTTCAAGATAACCAAGGGCATCTCGAGGAACAACACGGTCTCCTGTGCGGTGACGGGCTTCTGCTCGGCATTCTTCAACACCCTGCTCTTCATGACGGCTCTGATACTCTGCTTCGGCTACACCGATTATCTGAAAGGGCTTATCGACGGCAGGAACATTTTCGTGTTCGTTGTGACCTTCGTGGGAGTGAACGCTCTTGTGGAAATGGCAGCTTCCACCCTTGTTACTGCGGCTGTGGGGACAGCGCTTTTCAAGGCAAGGCTCATTCCGGAAAAGAAATGATCTTAAATACGAGGAGAGAATGATATGCTTCTTGCGATAGACATCGGAAACACAAATATAGTGTTCGGCTGCTTTGACGGCGAGGAGATACTTTTCCGCGAACGTGCGGCGACTTCTCACCGTTCCACCGACCTCGAATACGCGAACATAATGCTTGCGGCACTCAAGCTGCATGATATCGATGCCAAGGAGATAACCGGCGCTGCTATATCGTCGGTGGTGCCTTCGGTGACGGCGATAATGAAGAAAGCCGTTGAAAAGCTGGCTGACGTTAAAGTCATGGTTGTGGGGCCCGGGATAAAGACGGGACTCAGCATACTGATCGACAACCCGGCACAGCTGGGCAGCGATCTCGTTGTGGGAGCAGTTGCCAGCATGAACGAATATCCCCTGCCGCTGATCGTCATAGACCTTGGAACGGCGACGACTTTCTCGGTGATAAACGAGAAGAAGGATTTTATCGGCGGTATAATCATGACGGGTATGGCTGTTTCCAGCGATGCTCTCACCAACAAGACAGCACAGCTGCCGAGGATAGCTTTTGAAGCTCCGAAGAAGGTCATCGGCACCAACACCGTTGACTCAATGAAGAGCGGTATAATGTTCGGCACGGCAAGCACCATTGACGGCATGATAGAACGCATCGAGGCGGAGCTTGGGCAGAGATGCACGGTGATAGCCACCGGCGGACTTGCAGGCACGGTGATTCCTCTCTGCAAGAGGGATATTATCCTTGATGATGACCTGCTGCTGAAAGGGCTGCTGTTCATTTACAACAAGAACAACAAGTAACGACAAAGGCAATACCAAAGCGAGATGCTTTGCGTATTGCCTTTTTTTCTTTTTTACAAAAGTGTTTCTAAGATAAATCAGAATTTGTCGGTGCCCCGACAGGGCAATTCGCGTCGGCGCGTGGTCTCCACGCGCTTGCTGCTGCGAAAAACAGCTTTTGTGGTCGCGGTTTTTCACTCGATTTAGTTAGATAAATCAGAATTTGTTATCTTCTCCTTACCGCTTTAATAAAACTAACACTTATAAATAGCATTAGTGCTGCAAGTAAATCTGATGCTATTAACTGCCCAATAGCCACTGATGGTATAGGTTCAAGTGGCCAAGGCTCAATAAACGTTGCAAGGCAGGCTCGAAACAGCCATACTACGGTAAGAAAATAATAAAAGAATATGACCTCTTTATTTAATTTTAACGCCCGCTTGCCAAGAATTATCAACATAACACTTAACCCAAACAGCAACAGTGAAAAGCAATAATTTGTATAATCTATCCCAACTACGAGGTTTTTATATTGCATTGGTAAATAATCATACCACTGAAACATCCACGGTACAAAAAAATGCCACAGTCCTACCAAAGCACTTGTTATAACTGTAATATAGTATATAGCACGAACGCCCTTTTTCATACGTATTACCTCACAAATTCCGATTTATCTTATTTAAAACACAAAAGTAAAAAGGGACTTTTGTTTTATGTTTCAGTGAGTTTTATGAAAGCGGAAAAGTCGCTTTTGTGAGAAAAATCTTCCGTTCCGAGGGAACGCAGGAGGGTTGCTTTTTCCTCTATCGCTGCCGTGCGATTCGCTTCGGGGGATGATGCTGCGAGCTCGGAGAGCTTTGTGGAAAGAGGAAGAGTCGGCTTTGCGGCAGAAAGGAGAGAAGCTCCCCGGCTGTTGAAGGCTATGGGCCTGATATATGAGGGGGATGTTATGTCCTCTGCTTTCACCCCAAGAGCAAGGTGGAGGACTGCACGCCTAAGCCTTGCGTGAGTGATGTTCTTCGACTTCACGGCTACGATGAACTCTTCCGCCGACCCGGGGCAGCTGCGCTTTGCCTTGATGAACCTGTCGGCAAGGGGCTCGTCAACATCGGGCAGAGCAAGGAAGTCTTCCTTCTCCGCCGAGAAGAGGCTGTAAAGCAGGAGCCTGTCGAGGCGGCTCATATCGCAGGGATCGGGCAGGACTTCAGGGACGAATGCCGAGATATCCTTACCTTGCTGCATTAAAGAGCGTATCTCCGTTGCGGATGTGATGCTGTCGGATGCCGGTCCTCTAAGGACAGGGGTGGGGCTGCACCAGGGCATGAGCCGGGTCAGGGCACGGCAGTATTCAATGCCGAGGATCGAATTTGGGCTCTGCATGGCAAGGGCTGCTCTGCTGCCGTAGAGTTCCGATGCGGCTTCGGCAACAGCGGCAGGATAGCTTTTCCCCTGAGAAAGCAGGGCTCTCACGGCATTGCTGTCCCGAAGCTCGTCGGCTGCCTTTGCCGCCAGTTTCAGGGCTTCGAGGTCGTCGGTCTCGCTGCCGAAGACCAGCATATCCACTGTTCCTTCGCCCAGAGCCGCAAAAATCCCTACGGCTGAACGGGCAAAGACCTCGGCGTTGGAGCAGGAAAAAGGCGCAGGGAGCTCCAGCACGATATCAGCGCCTGCTCTGAGGGCTGCCTGTGCTCTTTCGTACTTATCCCAGACCGCAAGCCTGCCCCTCTGGACAGCCGAGCCGCTCATTACCACGGCGACGCAGTCTGCTCCAAGGGTACGTGCTTTCTGCAATATAAGTTTGTGTCCGTTATGCAGAGGGTCGAACTCCGCAACTATACCTGCTGTTATCATTTTTATGCTCCATATATGATAAAATTTAAAAAAATGTTGAAAATTGCTCTCCGGCACTTGAAATCGGTGATACTATTTGATATAATATATTGTATAAAATTATGCCCCGGTTGTCAAGTAGGGGCAGAAACTATCGAAAGGAATGTATCAATATGAAAATTCTTGTAGTAAATGCCGGCTCTTCCTCGCTGAAATATCAGCTCCTCGACATGACAGACGAATCTGTTATCGCAAAGGGCAACTGCGACAGGATCGGCATTGACGGACATATCTCGGCCAAGACCGGCGACGGCAGGATCCTTGAGGCAAACTGCAGCTTCCCCACCCACACCGAGGCTTTTGAGAAGCTCGTTGATGTGCTGACCAAGGGAGATACAAAGGTCATCGACTCCATGTCGGAGATCTCGGCTGTGGGACACAGAGTTGTTCACGGCGGCGAGGACTTCAAGGAGACCTGCATAGCAGACGACGCTGTTATCGACAGGATAGACGAGCTTGCAGAGCTTGCTCCCGTACACAATCATCCTCACGCTCTTGCGCTTCGCGCCTGCAAGAAGGTACTGCCCGAGGGTACTCCTCAGGTTACTGTATTTGACACGGCTTTCCACCAGACAATGCCCGCAAAGGCTTATATGTACGGTCTGCCCTACGAGGATTACGAGGAACTTCACGTAAGAAAATACGGCTTCCACGGCACATCCCACAGATTTGTTTCTGCTGCTCTGGCAAAGGCTATGGGCAAGGACATCAAGGATCTCAAGATCGTTTCCTGCCACCTGGGCAACGGCTCGTCCATCACGGCTGTTCAGGGCGGCAAGAGCGTGGACACGACAATGGGCTTCACTCCCCTTGACGGCGTTGTAATGGGAACAAGATCGGGTGCTGTCGATCCTTCGGCTGTTACCTACGTTGCCGAAAAGCGCGGTCTCTCCCTCAAGGAAATGAGCGACTACATGAACAAGAAGTCCGGCTTCCTGGGAGTTTCGGGCGTTTCCTCCGACAACCGCAACATCACCGCTGCGGCAAAGGAAGGCAACAAGAGGGCTCAGCTGGTTTCCGAGATGCTGGTTTACCAGATCAAGAAGTACATCGGAAGCTACGCAGCTGCCATGAACGGACTTGACGCCGTTCTCTTCACAGGCGGCATCGGCGAGAACAGCTTTGACGTAAGAGAGAATGTCTGCGCAGATATGGACTTCCTGGGCATCAAGCTGGACAAGGATGTAAACGACGGGCTCCGCGGCAAGCTGGCAAAGATCTCTGCTGCCGATTCCAAGGTTGAAGTCTGGGTAGTTCCCACCAACGAGGAGCTGCTCATAGCAAGAGACACGCTTGCAATGGTAAGCAAGTAAGTCAAGCAAATAAGTTAAGATAACCGGTAGGGCGTCTGATCTGTAAACAGGCGCCCTTGAAACTGGATCACTATATCCCCTGCACATCGAGGTTTGATATGAAAGACAAAAACGAGCGGCTGATCCCCGACGAGGATTACGAATACGAAAAACATCTTGCCGACATCGAACGTGAACGGAGAGAAGCTCTTGAACGTGCCGAGGCTGAGGCTGAGGCCGAGCGCAAGGCTTACGAAAAGGAGCAGAGACGTCTGAGAGATCAGCAGATAGCTGCCGACAGAATCGAGCTGATGAAGCTCAAAAGCGGCGTTATCGAAGAATCGGAGACTATCAAGGAAGTCCACGAGGAAGCCCGGGTGCTGACCACTAAGGAGAAGATCTCGAACTTCATCTACCACAACAAGATAGCCATTATCTTTGTGGTGTTCCTTATCGTTACTGTGACGATAATCGTTGTTGATATGCTGAAAAGAGACTCGCCGGACATGAGGATAATGATGATCGCGGACAACGGCCTTGCTTTCAGGAAGGACGAGCTTGAAGAATTCTTCGAGAAATACTGCGATGACCTTAACGGCGACGGCAAAGTGGTCGTAGAGGTCATGATACTCCCCATAAACGAGAACAGCAGGGATTATCAGTCCCAGCAGAGCTACAACACGAAATACATGGCGGAGCTGCAGGAAGGCGATATCATCATCGTTATAACCGACACCAACACCGACCCCTACTACACGCAGCCCCTTGCAGTCGATCTTGACACCCTGTTCCCGGGGAAGGAAGAGTATTTCGACAAGCTGGGCTTCAAGATGAACTTCTCTTTCTTAGCTGACGAGCTGAAATACGAGGAGATGCCCAACGACATACACCTGGGCATGAGAGCCCCGATGAAGACCCTGGGTGACTCGAAGGAGGATATGCAGAAGAACTTTGACGAAGCACTCGTTGTGGTGGAGAGGATAGTTGACGACCTGACCACAAGAGCCAAGGAGACCAACGATCCGGGACTGAGCACAGAGCCTTCGAGCAGAGCGGATACAAGCAGCGATGCAAGCAGCAAATAAATAATCACGGCAGGCGAATTTGCTTCGTCTGCCGTTTTTAGTTACTGCCTTTATTTGCGTGTGTTCTTCGATGATCTTATTTTTCTGCGCCGGCGCTCGGATCTGTTCTTGATCCAGTAGATGACGATTATCAGTGCGATAATGAGCACCGCAAGGGTCACGAGCAGAGCCGGCATAAGGGTCTTGCGAAGCTCGCTCATCCCGTCGGCTCGTGAGGAGCTGCTGTCGGCTTTGGAGACCGCTGCCGCAGGCTTGTCCTCGGAAGCTTCGTCGGGCTGTGTATCCTCGGGGTCAGTCTGTGCAGGTGTGGTCCGGGTATCTTCGGAGCTTTCCTGCTCTGTGCTTTCCGGCTGAGAGGTCTCGTCCCCGGAAGGCTCGGTGCTTTCGGTCTCGTCCTCGGAGCTTTCGTCAGGTGCAGGCTCGCGCTTTATGCTTATATAATATGTACGCTCGTTGCCGTCGGCGTCGATGACCTTTATCTCCTTGGGCTTTTCGCTGTCCAGGTCCCAGAATCTGAGGTCGTCGGGCTGGATGGTATCGCTTTCGGAAAGAGCCTGTGCCGTGAACTTGACGTATTGGACGTCGCTTTCCACATTTAGGACATAGTCGTAGATATCCTGAGAGAATGCAGGCAAAAGCTCGCCGTCAGAGGGGACAAGAGAAACGAGGACACCGCCCTCACGCGCGGTGATGTTCACGGTTGCGGAAAATTCCGGGGCTGCGAGGCGTGTTTCGTCCTCGGCAAAGGCTTCGCCGCTGAAGGAGAATTTACAGGCACCCTCGGAAACTGCGGTAAAGGTGAAGGTCAGCTCGGCATTATATATGGTCTCGCCTTCGGAAGAAAAGCTGACGGCAAGTCCGCCGCCGCTGCCCTCCGAGACGCAGTTGCTTGAAACGAAGGAGGCTGTATCGTCGTAAAACAGCGAGCCTGTGACTTTGCTTAAAGGCGTCGGGGTATGTATCTTTACGGTGACATCGAAGGTCTTTCCCAGAGCAACGCTTGAGGGAGCTATCATTGAAGAAGTGTCGGCAGCGGAAGCGCTTGGGACGACCGCCAGAAGCAGCAGGCAAACAAGCAGCGCAGCTGCAAGATATTTCAGCTCCCGCCTGATAATATATGCCATTTCAGACCTCCTTTCCGAGCATGGTCGGTTTTCGCATATATTATAGTACAATTTTCCAAATAAGTCAAGTAGGGAAAGATCTTCAGCCAAAAGCCGGAAAAAAGCCTGACATTTCATTTCAATGCCAGGCTGTATTTCGGCGTATTATCGCAGTTTTTCGATTTCTCCCTTGTCCATCTCATGCACCGTCTCGCACAGCACCGAGATGTCCTCCGCCGAATGAGAGCAGATAAGGATAGTCTTGCCCTGCTCCTTGTAGCCGAGGAGGTATTCGCGCATCTCGGCGACGCCTTCCTTGTCGAGGCCGTTGAAGGGCTCGTCAAGAATGAGTATCTTCGGGTCTTCCATTATCGCCTGAGCAAGGCCGAGCCTCTGCCGCATACCGAGGCTGTACTTGCGGACGTGCCTTCTGAGATAAGGGTCGAGGCCCACCTGCTTCATGCTCTCGCGGACCTGTTCCTTGCCTATCTTGTTGTTGAGCCCTGCAAGGAGTTTCAGATTCTTGTAGCCCGAATAGTAAGGGATAAAGCCCGGTGTTTCAATGATGATGCCCATGTCCTTCGGGAAATCAACGTCCCTGCCTATGCGCTTGCCGTCAACGGTTATCTCGCCGTGGGTGGGCTTGATGAAGCCGCAGATACATTTCATAAGCATCGTTTTGCCGCTGCCGTTCCTGCCGATGAGACCATGTATTTTTCCCTC
Organism: uncultured Clostridia bacterium; assembly: GCA_947169055.1. GTDB lineage: Bacteria > Bacillota > Clostridia > Oscillospirales > Ruminococcaceae > FB2012. The sequence goes on along the minus strand of CAMVOF010000044.1, from coordinate 4,465 downwards.
CTCAAAGCTGACGTTTATCTTTTTGAGGATATCTGTTCTGCCGAGTGTCAGGTCAAGGTCTTTAACTTCGATTATGTTCATTTTGCATCTCCTGTATTGAAATTGGCGGCGGGAGCAAGCCCCCGCCCTACGTTATGCCGCTATCTCTGCGACGTTGTCATAGTTGAATTTTTTAATAGCTGTCACGCAGAAAAGTATCAATGCTGCGACGAACGTACAGAGATAGATCACCGAGAACTGCATCGAGACTACCGGCTGGCGGAAATATTTGGTGTAGTGCAGCCAGATGATGCTGTTCGCCATGGGCATCGTCCACATATAGCCGGTCTTGATCGAGCAGAAAGCTGTCCCTAAGGAGATCACAGCACCGCAGAGCACAAAGCCTGCGGTCTTTTTCTTTATCAGCGAGAACGCAAGGAGCAGAAGGCCGAGTATCATCAGGTACGCGAAAACGAGCAGATAGCTCTGTATCGCTGCATCAAACACGGAAAGCTGATTATAGAGATTTTCCGGCAGAAGCTGCACGCCGAAGTTGCCTCTCTTTTCGGGGAACCGGGAGGCGAATTTCGTTGCGACGTTGCTCCAGCCGTTGTACCAGAAGCCCTTGTCAAGCATCGGGACGACAGCCCCTGCAAATATCACTGCAAGATAGGACAGCGCCATCATGACGAGCTTTATTATCTGTCCGATCAGCCAGTTCACTCTGCCGACGCGGATGATGTAAAAGACTGTGTTGGTGTCGATCTTAGGGAAGTCGGCTATCAGCGTAAGAAAGACGAGAGGAATGATAAGCAGAATCGCACCGCTGTTGGCTATTGCTATGAAGGGTTCGAGGATATTCAGCGGCTCTCCCATTTCCTCGGCGTTTTTGAGCAGGGGCTCTATGGCGAAGTTATAGATGAAGATAAGCAGCACCCCGAGTATCAGCATCCGCGCATCGCAGACCCATTTGATGTATTCTGTTCGTGCGCAGGAGAAGGCTTGTTTCAGGTTTAGGTTTTTCATATTAGCACCATGATTTGTAATTATATTTGACGTTTCGTAGGGTGGGGGCTTGCCCCCACCGCCGGCATATGTTTGTTAGGAAAAAAGCCGAAATCCGTGTATTCAAACACGGTGAGGGCAAGCCCCCACCCTACAATTGCGGTCATTGAGCGTGTGCACGAAAGTGCACACTTGCACAGCAATTTCGCGGTCAATTCCCTTTATCCGTCCGCAGGTTCATTATTACGATAAAACCTGCGAGGACTGCTGCGAGATATGTTGTGTTAAAGATCAACGTATTCTTATCGGCGGTTGTCATCTCATCGAATTTGATATGGATGATCTGCGCCGAGGAATTAGGCTGGAAGGGTGCGGTCTTTTCGTAAGCTTCCATATCTCCGGCCTCGAAGGCCTTCATTGTCAGCTTGTTGATCGCGGTATTCCAGACGTAGATGAGCATGAACGGCAGGCAGGTGATGATATAGGGGTTCTTGCAGAAGGAACTCAGAAAGAACGCCGGCAGGGTCGAGAATGCGCCGTAGATGAAGGACGAAGCAAGTATCTTTATGACGCCCGCAGCTTCGCCGTCGGGAAGTATCCATTGAAGCATCTCGGGGTCGAGGTTATATCTTTCGATGGTTGGGAATGTGAAACGGAGTATTATCCCGAAGACTGCCATACCGAGCAGCACCGCAAGCCCGCCTCCGAGGAACGAGGCCAAAAATTTGGACAGATAGTATCTGAGCTTGCCGGCTCGTGTTATCGTGAAGCGCATAAGCCCGTTGTTTCTTTCGGCGCAGAACGACACCATGAACGGAAAGGCAACGATTATCGGCAGGAACATGGTGATATACCCGGACATTCCATTGCCGAACAGCCGATACGATGCAAAGCTGTCGTTCTCTTCGATGAACTTTTGGTCGAAGGAGAAAAACGCCTCGAAGATCGAGTAGCTCTTGTCGTTCTGATCATCGCGGTAGGCCTGGCCTGTGAACGCCAGCAGGCAGGTCATCATCGCGGCTCCCAGAAAGCCAAGATTGATGACGGTTTTGTTCAGGTCCTGCCGGAGGACATGGAGGAATTTCATTTTATCACTTCCTGATTTAAAGGTGAAAAGCAGACAGCGGGGCTATGCGGAACATCAGGCCTGCTGTTATATCTCCGAATAATAAACTTCGCCGGTGACGGCATTGACGGCGGCGAAGCTTTCGTGCCACCAGTCGGTGCAGAACCAGATCACCCAGTAGGGGGACAGTCGGATCGTGCTGCGGCTGCTGTCGGTATACATGGGAATGAGCATCAGCTCTTCGCGGCGGACTTCCCATTGGGCATAGGCGGAGAGCTTTTCGCCGGTCAGGTCCATTGCGGCTTCGGGGGTCATCACCTCGCAGGGTTCTGAGCTCATTTCCTCAAAGCCTTGCCCGACTGTGAACTGTTTTGCTTCGCTGGCGTCGGTGAAATTGCAGACCGAGGGTGTCAGCTCGGCGATCTCGAGCCCGAAATCACTGCTTGCGGGAACAAGATCGAAGACGGGCAAGCCTCCGACGATCATACGATTGTGTACTGTCACGGCCTGAGTGCCGTCGTCGAGAGTCTGGACAGAGTAAGAATAAGGCTCCAGCTTATTGGGAAAGCGGACGGCTGCGGTGACTTCGTTTATGAGCTTTTCGGAGCCTGTTTTATACTTTTCGTCTGCGCTGCTGCTCTGGTCGAATATCTCCGTCGAAAGGTAGTTTATCCCGGTGCCGAAGAGCACGCGGTTAAGGACGCTTTTTTCGCTGACGCAGATACTTCCCTGCGGAGTAATAAGCGCAAAGCGTTCGTCGGTTTCGAGCTGTGTATCGTACTCGTTCTTTACTGCCGCCGATGGGTCGTATTCCCCGAAATAACAGGCGAAGAGCTTGTCCGCGTTCTTATCCATATCCTGCACGGGCTTCATTTCATAAACTGCTGCCGAGGCAGGATAGGAGACCGAAAAATCCCCGGCGAAGATCAGGTTGTCGTACTCGCTGTTTATGATATCCTCCCTGACGGCTTCGCGGTCTTCGCTGAGGGAGGCTGCAAGCTCCGGCTTTTCCATTTCTGAGGAGTTTGCTTTTCCGGCGCAGGCTGACAGTGCAAGCACCGCTGCGATAATCATTATCCTTGCTTTCATTCTGTTCTTCCTTTCGTCAGCCGAGGCGGTTGATATCAAATTCATGATCCATTTCTCCGGTCAGGGCGTTGATATAGATATACTTTCTCACATCGTCGGTCTCTTCAATGGCTGAGGGATCGTTTTGGTTGTGATGCGGCAGCTCGTCGTCCGGCACGTCGATGATGAACTCCCAAACAAGCTCGCCGTGACATTCAACTCCGCAGTCGTCGGCGCTTTGAAGGTGCTCTGTGTCGTTCTGCGGCTCAACGATGATTTTGTGATGTTTCAGCTATAAATCAGAAATACATTTGATTTGCAATATATCCCAATCTATGAATTCTCCGTATGCAAGATCTGAGAATTCTTTCTTTCCGCGGTTGTATTTTTCCGGCTCTGTCGAGATCACAGCATAGTCGAAACTCTTCTCTTCGCCGCTTCCGAAAAGTGAATCATCCTCAGTTAGTACGAGCATGATCTTTGTTCCGGGTTCAAGCGATCCTCCGTCCGAATAACAGACCGGCACATTGCAAAGCGTTATGCCGTCATTCAAAAGGACAGATGCCCTGTCCGGATCAACGCTCTGTACAGTTGCAAAGAAGGCTGTTCTTTTCCCGTAGCTATCAAGCGCAGCCAAATCGAGTTCGCTGCTAACACCATCGCTTGAAACTTTGACATCTGTGTTTATGCTTATGAGCATCACTTTGCCGTCGTTATATTTGTAGGCTGTGAACATTATCGGGAATACTGAATCGGGATAATCCAGCTTCATACAAAGAGGCAGATCGTTTAAATCGCAGTTGATCGTTTCTTTGCTGTTAGAGATCTCACAAAGTGTATTCTCCTTGCGTGTCATAGTATAAAGCAGATCGCGGTTTACGGTCGTATCATTTGAGAACGGAGTTTTGCCGTAATAAATATACCCGTTCTCGTTTATCACATCGCAGCTGATGATCTCAGACATTTCCGGATCCATAACGAGATCTGCTTTGATGCTGATATCGTTTCTGTTATTGATTATCCTTTCCGACAAAATCGGTTCAGATGAGCCGTAAGTAGGGATCTCGTTTTTGAATCTGTTTTTATCCAGCGGGATACTGTATTCTTTTTCCTCATATTCAAAACAAAGAACATCGTCATAATATGACAAAGCATCAGCTTTGATATATAGTTTTTTTGTGTTTGAAGGATCTGATGATGCGTCATCTGTCGGTTTAGAGGTCTCGGATGTGGGCGCTGATGAAAGCTCATGTGATGAACTTCCGGTGCAGGCTGTGAGTGCGAGCGCTGCCGCGATAATCATTATCCTTGCTTTCATTCTGTTCTTCCTTTCGTCAGCCGAGGCGG
>CAMVOF010000043.1:0-14572 GCA_947169055.1 uncultured Clostridia bacterium | reverse complement strand
CTTGACTTTATTTGTTTGAAGGTGCCCGATCATATGCACCTGCGCCGAGCTGTCGTAGGCGTCTTTCTTTGAAAGAAATTCCTGCACCCGGTTCTCGCCCAGAAGGGTTATCCCCTGGGAAACGGCAAAATTGATCTTCTCGGGAGCAACAGTTTTTGTTACAGCCATGATCTCGATCCTGTCTTCCGGCGAGCGGTATTTTGCCTTTGCGTTTTCGACATTATAAAGGATCTCTTTATAATTCTCGGCTATACTGCGCAGCTCCGGCGATCTGTCAGCCACCTGAATCGTCATCTTGAGAAACCGCCTCCAATAATATCTGATCGTACAGCAGCAGATAATCTTCATCCGCCGTGTATTTGGAAACAACATAATCCGAGCCTTCGTATATTACGTCGATCTTCTTGAATGTTGTCTCGTTGCCGAGTATTACATATACTCCCTTCTGGCCGTCTTTGAACCTGATAGCCTCGCGGGAGACTTTGATGCCCTTGAAGTTTTCAAATACTATGTCAAGGGACATTACTCTTGAAATAACGAAATTGCTGTCGAGCCTGTTGCAGGAAAGGATAATGATGGACTTCCCGTCTTCATTGGTATCCTTGACTGACACGACATCCATTTTATAAAGCTCGTTGGACGTTGAAGTCATTATATTGACGGTATCGCCCTCGGCTATCCTGCTGTCGGAAGGGATTATACCGATGATATAGCTTGAATAATCATCAAATACCTTTCCGATAGCGCCTTCGGTATCATCCTTTTCGGCTGTGCCGTTGACTATCGCTTCGATATCGTCCTTGGTATAATCGGATATCTTCTTTGTGTTCAGCTGACCTTCGTATCCGTCGCAGTAAGAGACGAAATAGCCTGTCTTGTCGGATGTGACGGTATCAATCACCTTTGCACCGCTGCTGAGCTTTTTGGCTTCCTGCCTGAGTTCGGAAATAACTTCATTATAGCTCGTGGACTTCCCGACTACCACATCATAGATGCACATTTGCTCATAGACTTTTTTGCTGCATTCGGATGCTGCCGAAAAATCACCGAGGACGTAAGACGACATCATATCCTTATATAGGACATCTATCTGAGAATTGAGCACTTCGGGCTGGACATACTGAGATGTGGCCGGATTCTGGCTCTTTTCCAACATATCGGCGGTCTCGTTCAGCTCGTCCGCTTTTTTCTTGTCCTGGAGAGCGCTCTCGTCGGAATATACCTTAGCGATATTGTTTCCCGAGGTAACTTTGCTTCCGTCTTTATACAAGAACTCGTAAACGCCGCTGCCCGAGTATTTCAGAACGCTTTCATCTCTGATGACAACGCCCTTGAAGGGAATGTTCTCGTTTATATCGCACATAACGGCTTCTTCGGTCCTGTGCTTCTCGTTCACCCTGTAATATATCTGACTTGCTATCATCAAAATCACGAGTGTCGAAAGCAGAAAGACCAGAGCCTTCGTGGTAAGTGAATTCATTTACATCTTCCTTATCAAGCTCAGCCGTTATCAGACTGGCTGTTTGCATCAAGGATGTTTATGGGACGCGAAGGCGAGATAGTCGAGATAGCGTGCTTATAAACAACGTTCTGCTTGCCCTCGCAGTCGAGGATCACGATATAGCTGTCAAAGCCCTTAACGATGCCCTTGAACTGATATCCGTTCATAAGGAAGATCGTAACGGCCACTCTGTCTTTTCTTGCCTGATTAAGAAAAACGTCCTGCAGATTCAGATTTTTATTCATTATTTATCACTCCTGACTTTTTCCTACATTTACCATTTTTGGCGCAATTTTTATCTCAAATTATATTATAACACATAATTTCGGATTTTGCTACAGTTTTTTGAACTTTTTTCAGAATTTTTTTATAATCGTCATATTCATCGACGAAAACCCACTCTATATCCTCTCTTCTGCGGAACCAGGTGAGCTGTCTTTTGGCGTAATGCCTGGTTTCGAGCTTGATCTTATCGACAGCTTCCTCAAGTGTTATCTCACCTTCAAAATACGGGATAAGTTCCTTATATCCGATAGCCTGTCTTGCTGTGGCAGGTGATCTGCTCTCGTAAAACTCCCTGGCTTCGTTGATAAGCCCCTTTTCTATCATCTGATCTACTCTGGCATCTATCCTGCCGTAGAGCTTGCTCCTGTCCTTGAAATCAAGGCCTATGATGCAGCTGTCGAAGGGAGAGGAAACGAGCCTGCTCTGTTTTTTGTGCCAGGAGATGGGCTTTCCTGTAGTCTCATAGACTTCCAAGGCTCTTATAACCCGGGGAAGATTGTTTTCGTGTACTATAGCCGCTGTTTCGGGGTCGATCTCTTCAAGCCTGAGCCAAAGAGCGTGTCTGCCTTCGGTTTCGGCAAAGCGTTCAAGCTCTTCCCGAAGCTCTGTTGAGCCTATGGAGCTTTCAAAGCTGATATTGTCTATCAGCGAGCTGACATAAAGCCCTGTTCCGCCGCATAGGATAGGCAGCTTTCCGCGGCTGCGGATATCTTTGATGACAGCTGTTGCGGTCTTGACATAATCGGCTACGGAGAATTCCTGTTCGGGCTCGAGGCAGTCGATAAGATGATGTCTTATGCCTTTCATCTCGGCTTCTGTGGGCTTTGCTGTGGAAACGCTCAAGCCTTTATATATCTGCATCGAATCGGCAGAGACGACTTCTCCGTTATATATCCCGGCAAGATCCGCTGCAAGGGCAGTTTTTCCCGATGCCGTGGGTCCGACTACAGCCAAAAGAGGTATTTTGTTCTCCATCTCTGCTCCTGACCGTCAGACTATACGTCTGAACTGCTTTTCAAGCTCTTTCTTTGACAGCTTTATCATCACGGGTCTGCCGTGGGGACAGTATCTTATATCGTCGTTGCCGTAAACGTTGTTCACAAGTGCCTGAAGCTCGAGAATATCGGAATCATCGTTTGCTTTTATAGCAGCCTTGCAGGCGATGGAATGATAAAGCTCGTCGAATATCTCAAGCTGAGGATCGTGCTTGCACATTATGAAATTCCGTGCAAGAGTCGAAACTATATCCGAGGGGTTCTCATCGCCGAGGATGACAGGCACTCCCCTAACGGCTACATTCGGTGCAACATCGGGCTCGATGCAGAAGCCGAGCTTGTTAACTGTCTCAACATTTGCGCTGAGAGCGTCGAACTCGTCGTAGGAAAGCAGCACATAAATAGGCTCGAGGAACATCTGAGTCTCAAGCTCCTTGGCGTTATCCTTTATCTTCTCGAAGATATATCTTTCGTGTGATGCGTGCTTGTCGAACAGGAGCATATCTTCTCCTGCCTGGGCAACGATATATGTTTTGAACAGCTCGCCAATAACAACGGGCTTGACTTCTTCTTTATAGCTGTCGTCCGTGATCTCCGTTCTGCGCTCAAAGCTTTGCTCGGAGATATATTTAAAATCCTTGATGTCTTCGTCGATCTGCTGGGTCTTGGTGTCGATATCCGCAGGGGTCTCGACATCGGGAGCAATATCGGCAACTGTGGGATTTTCCGGCAGAGGCGCAGGCTCAGCAATATCGGCTTCAAGGGATTTCAGGAACAGGTCTTCTCCCGTGTTCTGAGGTTTGGGCTCCGGCTTCTGAGCAGGAGGCACCACCAAAAGCGGCTTTGGGGGCTGCTTTGCAGCAGGCTCCGGATCAGGTGCAGGATTTTCGTTGTCGGAAACAACAAATCTCAGCTGCTCGCCCTGGGGCTTCTGGGGAACATTATAAAGCTGGCTGTCTGTGAAGTGGCGCTTGCGTTCAAGCTCCATTTCCACGGGCTTGTCGTTTTTCAGAAGCGCATCTTTGATCGCAAAATATATAGACTCGTAAATGAGCTTGTCGTCGGAAAATCGGACTTCGATCTTTGTCGGATGGACATTTACATCGACTATCTGAGGTGATGCATCGATATTCAGCACACAGGCCGGAAATTTTCCCACCATGATCTGATTGCGGTAGGCTTCTTCAAGAGCGCCGCTGCAGGTGTTCGATCTCACAAATCTTCCGTTCACAAAGAAGTTCTGGAATTTTCGGTTGGGCTTTGCGGCAAGAGGCTTGACCGTAAAGCCGTGGATGTGTATATTGTTCCAGGTGGAATCAACAGGGATGAGGGTCGAAGCGAATTCCCTGCCGAAAACAGAATTCACGGCAGAAAAAAGCTTTCCGTCTCCGGCTGTTATAAGCTCGGGCTTGTTGTCTCTTATGAATTTGAAGGATATCTCGGGATGAGACAGAGCAAGCTTGGTCACAAGATTTGCGACGTTGTTGCCCTCGGTGGTATCTTTTTTAAGGAATTTGAGCCTTGCCGGAACATTGTAGAAAATGTCTCTGACAACGAAAGTCGTGCCGTTGGGACATCCGCACTGCTCGATGAGCTTTTCCTCTCCGCCTTCGATAATGTAATGCGTGCCGTAAGTCTCGCTTTTTAGCTTTGTAAGCACATCTACCTTTGCAACGGCGCTGATCGAGGCAAGAGCCTCTCCTCTGAAACCGAGGGTAAGGATCTTGTTGAGATCGTCCTTTGTGGATATCTTGCTCGTTGCGTGGCGGAGAAAGGCTTTTGAGATATCATCGCTTGCAATTCCGCTGCCGTTATCCGTGACGCGGAGATATGTTCTTCCGCCGCATTTGATCTCAACGGTTATAACGCTTGAACCGGCGTCAATAGCGTTTTCAAGCAGCTCTTTAATAACGGAAGCCGGCCTGTCTATGACCTCTCCGGCAGCAATAAGCTCCGAAACCTCTTTGCTCAGCAGATTGATCTTTGACATTTGTTCTCCAATCTATTCTTGTATCTTACAAGTAAAACTCAAACGTATCTCAGCAGCTCTTTTGTAAAATCTCTGAGCTCCTCATCGCTCATTTCGTCGATGTTTGTACGGCGGAGCTTGTCCGCGATTATATCGCTGCCTATCTTCTTGAAGGACATCTGGTCGGCATCGGCCATTTCAACTGCGGCTTTTGCCTTGCGGTTCTCGGCTTCCATTTCTTCAAGGAGGGATTTAGCCCTCTTGATTATCTTAGGAGGAAGACCTGCAAGCTTAGCGACTTCTATTCCGTAGCTTTCGTCAACACCGCCGGGAACGATCTTTCTCAAAAACTTTATGGTATCGCCCTTGGGCTTTACGGCAACAGAATAGTTCCTGATACCGTCGAGCTCGCTTTCAAGGGATATAAGCTCGTGATAATGTGTTGCGAAAAGCGTTTTGCAGCCGAGGGATTTTGATGTGGAAATGTATTCGGAAACAGCTCTTGCTATGCTGATGCCGTCAAAGGTCGAAGTTCCGCGGCCGACTTCATCGAGGATAACAAGGCTCTGCTTTGTGGCGTGTTTTACGATGTCGGCGACTTCGCTCATCTCCACCATGAACGTTGACTGCCCTGCCGTAAGGTCGTCGGATGCGCCTATTCTTGTGAATATCTGATCGACTACGGAGATCTTGGCGTAATCGGCAGGAACAAAACAGCCTATCTGTGCCATAAGCGTAATCAGCGCCACCTGACGCATATATGTGGATTTACCCGACATATTGGGTCCTGTGATGACAGCCATGCGGTTATCCGTCAGGTCGAGATAAGTGTCGTTGGGGACGAATATCTCATCCTTCTGCATAAGCTCGACAACAGGGTGTCTGCCGTTGCGGATATCTATGATGCCGTCTATGGCGATCTCAGGCTTGGAGTAGTTGTTCTTGATGGAAACGGAAGCAAAGGAAGCAAGCACATCGACCTCTGCAACGGCTGTTGCAGTCTCCTGCACAAGGCGAAGCTGCGTGCCGATGAACTCTCTGAGCTCGACGAATATCTCCTGCTCGAGGTTGATTACCTTTTCGCTTGCACCGAGGATGGTGTTTTCGGCGACTTTCAGCTCGTCGGTGATAAATCTCTCGCAGTTGGAAAGGGTCTGCTTTCTGATGTAGCTATCGGGCACAAGGTCGTAATAGGATCTTGTGACCTCTATATAATAGCCGAAGACGCGGTTGAAGCCGATCTTCAGGTTCTTGATTCCTGTTTTGTTCCGCTCTTTTTCGGCGATATCTTCGATGATGTCTTTTCCGCCTGAAATGATATTTCTAAGCGAATCCAGCTCTTCGTTGAAGCCTTCTTTTATCACTCCGCCGTCCTTAACATTAACAGGAGGCTCGTCAACAATAGCGTTCTGTATAAGATTTGAGACTGCTTCAAGAGTCGATATCTTTGAGTTGAGCTTAACAAGGAGCTTTGAATCAAAGCTGTTGAGCACGCTTTTCAGCGACGGAAGCTTCAATGCCGTGAGGGAAAGAGATTTAAGATCGCGGGGACTTGCGGTCTTGTACATCACTCGCGTCATAAGCCTTTCGAGGTCGTAAACCCCTGAAAGAATCTCGGTTATCTCGTCAAGCTCCACAGGGGAACGGGTCAGCTGCTCTACTGCCGAGAGCCTGTCCATTATTTTTGTGGGATTTACAAGCGGCTGCTCGATATAAGCCTTGACCATTCTCTTGCCCATAGAGGTCTTTGTGTGGTCGAGGACCCAAAGCAGCGAGCCTTTCTTTTCTTTGTTTCTGAGGGTCTCAAGCAGCTCGAGGTTTCTCTTTGCCGTAAAGCCGATAGTCATTATCGGGTCGCTGTCGTGTCTGATAATATTCGAGAAACGCCCTACAAGGGACTTCTGGGTGTCGTGGATATAGGCGAAAAGTCCGCTGACGGCGAATGCGGCAACAGAATCGGGCTTGAGATTCAGGGATTCAAGGCTGTTCACCGAGAACTGCTTCATAACTTCTTCAGCGTGAATTTCGGGTGAGAAATCCTTTTCGTCAAGGAGCTGTACAGCCGCTTTCAGCCTCTGCTTTACAAAGTCTCCTATATCTCTGTATGAAAGGAAGCCGTCGTTTATAAGTATCTCGACGGGCGAAAAACGTCCCAGTTCATTGATAGCATTATTGACAAGCTCTTTGCCGGAAAGTTCAAAAAGATGCACCTCGCCGGTAGAGATATCGGCAAGGCATAATGCGGCTTCTTTATTCTTGGCGTAAAACGCGCAGATATAGTTGTTGGAGGTCTCGTCGAGAAGGCTGCTCTCGATAAGTGTTCCTGGGGTTACTATCCTAATTACTTCACGGGGAACAAGACCTTTGCAGGTGGAAGGATCGGCGGTCTGCTCGCAGATCGCTACCATATAGCCTTTTTCAACGAGCTTTTTAAGGTAGATCTCGCAGGCATGATAAGGCACACCACACATAGGTGCACGTTCTTCAAGCCCGCAGTCTCTTCCCGTAAGGGTAAGTTCAAGCTCTCTTGACGCAACTATGGCGTCGTCGAAAAACATCTCATAAAAATCGCCGAGCCTGTAAAACAGGATATGCTTGCGGTATTTCATTTTTGTCTCGAAATACTGCTTCATCATCGGCGAGACTTTGGAGACATCGACATCCTTTAAAAGCACCTGAACTCACTCCTTCCTTGTATGTTTGGAAAACTATCAGTGGCAGCCCGAGCAGGATGCACAGCTGTCTGCACAGCCGCCTTCGGGTGCATGGTCGGGACAGGTCATGGGGTCCTGTCCGTTTGCAGCTGCGGTGATGATGAAGTTTACGGAAGCAAGGAGATCATCAAGATCGGCCTTGGCTTCATTATAAGCTATCATCATGGGGTTTGCCATTATAGCATCATAGAGCTCTTTGATCTCGTCGTCAAGAGCTGTCATCTTTTCGGCATTCTTATTGGGGTCACGCATCTCGCGGCCAAGCTCCATCCTGAGCCTGTTGAACTCCCCTATCTGCCTCTGGAGCTCGGGGTCGAGATCGGTCCTCTGGCTGATCTCCATAAACTTTACATATCTCTCGTCCTGCTGGATAGCAGCACCGAGCTGTCTTGCCATTTCAACGGTCGTCATAAACAATTCTCCTTAATCCAAATACTTTCCTTCAAGTGAACAGTCAGTTGCACCGTAGATATAAAGCTCGATAAACTGACCGATCATCTTTTTGTTTCCTGTAAATTCAACGAGTATTCCCTGCTCGTTCCTGCCGGCGAGATGCTTTTTCGATTTCTTGCTTTCACTTTCAACGAGCACTCTGCATCTTTTGCCCACATATCTTTTGAGCCATTCGCTGGCTGTTGCTCTCTGCTCAAGAAGAAGCTCCTGCATCCAGGCTCCCTTTTCTTTTTTGGTAATGTCGTCGGGAAGCTCCGCAGCGGGGGTACCGCCTCTTTTTGAATAGACGAAAGAATAGATATTGTCGTACTTCACCATGCTGATAAAGCTCTTGGTGACGCAGAATTCTTCGTAAGTCTCTCCGGGAAATCCCACTATTATATCCGTCGAGAAAGAGAAATACGGGTCGAGCCTTCTTGCCTCTTCTATTATATTATAGTATCTCGCAAGATCGTAGTGGCGGTTCATAGCTTTGAGGATCCTGTCGCAGGCAGATTGCAGCGGCAGATGAAGCTGGTTGCAGACCTTTTCGCAGCCGAGGATGGTCAGGATAAGCTCGCGGCTTGCATCCTTTGGGTGAGAGCTCATGAACCTTATCCAGAAATCTCCGGGGATAGCATTTACTTTCTTCAGCAGGTCGGTAAATCCATAGCTGTAGGAATTCACATTCTGCCCGAGGAGGAATATCTCCTTATAGCCCTCTGCAACGAGCTGCTCTATCTCTTTGATGATAAGCTCCGGTTTCCTGCTGCGTTCACGGCCCCTGACATAGGGGACGATGCAGTAGGTGCAGAAATTATTGCAGCCGTACATTATGGGAACGTAAGCCCTGATCTTGCTGTCTCTTATCTGCACAAACGGAGCGTCGATGTCTTCAGGAGTCTCGCTGTGATAGAAGCCTCGCTTCTTTTCGGTCATCACGTTGTAGAGCATATTATAAAGCTCGTTATACTCGAAGGTGCCGAAAACAAGATCGACGTGTTTGTATGAGCTTTTTATCTTCTCTGCTGAGGCTTTCTGCTGCGTCATACAGCCGCAGATGCAGATGATGACTTCCGGATCTTTCTCTTTTATATGTTTAAGATCGCCAAGCCAGCCGAAGACCTTTTCCTCTGCCTTTTCGCGGACAGCGCAGGTGTTGAGGATGATAAGTCTTGCTTCCTCGGGCTTTTCGGTAAAATCATAGCCCGCAAGTGAAAGCTGGCCTTTCAGCTTCTCGCCGTCAGAAACGTTCTGCTGGCAGCCGAAAGAATGAAGATAAGCAAGAGGCTTTGTTCCGTGAGCACGGAAATAAGACTCGTTCATATCTTTCAGATATTTCTTTGAAAGCTCCGCTTCTTCGGCGGCAGAAATCTTTTCCTCCATAAAAAGCTCCCTATCGATAATCAATATATAGTATGCAAACAGGCATACCTATACATTCTATATAATTATAACTCATTTATAAAGTTTTGTCAATACGCGGAGACAATTTTTAGATAACGGTGTTTCAGGGCAAATTTATAGGTTTTTTCGCACAAAAACACCCCTCTCCTTTCGGAAAGGGGTATCTGAAATGCTGTAAGATCAGTCTCTTGCGTTGGGGTTGAGGGCAAGGTGCTCGATCCTGGAGAAATCAACGGAATGAGTAGGTCCGCCGATGTAATCCTCAAAGCCGTACTTCCTTGTGAACTTCTTGCAGTGGTAGTTTACCTTCATCTCATTATAGAGATACATAAGTTCTTCACCGTTGTCATATACAGCTTCAACGAAAGTGAAGGCGTTCTGCATCTTCTTGATAGCTTCGTCGGTAACTGCGATCATCTTGTTGAGGGTAACGCCGAATTCCTGCATTACGCACTGAACGGCTCTCGGGTTATCTCTGCACTTTGTGGTCTTGTCCATATAAATGCCGAGGCTGTAGATGATCCAGTGCATGATCCTCTTGTTTGCAGGGGTGATAACTCTTGCTCTTGACAGCTTTTCAAGTCTTGCCTGCTCGCGCATGATGTGCTGCGAAAGGATCTCACGGTTGGAGAAGTTGGCATTAAGTCTCGAGATAGTATCCTGAAGAATGGGCTGAAGCTCCTTGAGCATCGTCTCCATTTCAAGGCTGTCTCTCATAGTCCTTGAAACGCTTTCAAGGATCATGCCGAAGAGAAGTCTCTTTTCGTCGGCATCTGCCACCTTAGCAGATTCGATAAGGTCTTCACTGACGTTGCCTTCAAGGATATCGTCAACATAATACTTGTTGTAGTATTCAACATACTTGCTGTAATAGCCAAGGAATCTTGAAGATATGGGGATATCCTGGATATACTGCTCTACAAGGGTGTTGTCGATATTTATGCCGTCCTCTTCGTAAAGAAGCATCATTTCTGAAAGATCTTCCCAGCCTCTTGCGGTAACGAAGCTTACGATCTTATTGTTTTCGTCCTTGCCAATGTGGTAGAAGTCGGCCTCGCAGCTTTCGAGGTAACAGGTTATGGCTGTATGTATATGCTGCTTATAAGCGTATTCTTTCCAGATAGCGAAATCAGGCTCAACATCAATCTTTTTCAGACGGTCGAGGGTAACAACGTCGAACTCGTTAACAGACTTATTGAACTCGGGAGGGTTACCGGCTGTACAAACGACCCAGCCGTGAGGGATCTGATGCTTACCGAGCATCTTGTACTGCAGGAACTGGAGCATTACAGGAGCAAGTGCTTCGGATACGCAGTTGATCTCATCGAGGAACAGTATGCCTTCTTTGATACCCGTAGCTTCGATGGTATCGTAAAGCATAGCAACGATCTCACTCATGGTATATTCGGAGATCTGGAAGTCTGCGCCGGTATAGTTTCTGTGAACTATCTGCGCAAGACCGAGAACGGACTGTCTTGTGTGGTGGGTCATAGAATATGCTACAAGGCTTATTCCCGTTTCCTGAGCTATCTGCTCCATAATGGCGGTCTTTCCGATACCGGGAGCTCCCATAAGGAAAACAGGTCTTTGTCTTTCGAGGGGGATACGGTATTCACCGAATTCGTCCTTCATAAGATAAGCTGTGATCGCATTTTGTATCTGCTGTTTAGCTTCCTTGATATTCATAACTTTGCCTCCGTTGGATTGAAATATAAGTAAAATGCGCTAAAAAGCCCAATATATTTACACATTATAATTATACACTATTGCCAAAAATATGTCAATGTTTTTTTGTGAAGTTTGGCTTTTATTACAAATAACAACATATAAATATGTACGATATGCAAAAAAGATCTACGGAGCTGTCAGGCAGCTGTCTGGCTGATCATTTTCGCAGCAATCGGTCTCCTCCTGCCTGTGGGCGATGACTTTATTTATGCTCTGCATCTCGAGGTCGAGCTCCTGTATGGCTTTGGCGCATATTTTCAGCCTGTATCTCAGGTCCTCGGCTACGTCGTTGTCGGATTTGTATTTCAGTCTGTGTTCGAGGCTCGCCCAGAAGTCCATGGCTATGGTCCTTATCTGAACCTCGACGGGTATAGGCTTCGGGCCGTCGGAGAGGAAGATGGGCACTTCGATAAGCAGGTGAAGGCTTTGATAACCCGACTGCTTTGGAGTTTTTATGTAGTCTCTCCTTCTCAGGAGCTTGACATCGTTCTGCTTGACGAGGAGCTTTTCGACTTCGTAGATATCGTTCAGGTAATTGCAGATAACTCTTATGCCGGCGATATCTGTGACGTTTTCCTTGATATTCTCAAGGGTAACTTCCAATCCCTTTTCTTTAATCTTTTTGATGATGCTCTTCACGGATTTCAAACGGGACTCGATATGATGTATGGGGTTGTAGGAATACTTTGTCTGGAACTCGTCGTCGAGTATCTCCAGCTTTGTTCTGACTTCTTTTATCCCGGAATTGTATATCATCATATGGTCGAAAAAGGACTGTATATCTATTTCAAGCGAATTATTGCGCAGCATTTCAAATTCATTGTTTGTACCTATCTGCTCGTTCATAACATATCTCCCTTCGATAATCTGACGGATCTAAATCACCCATTCTTTGGCTTTTTCGTAATCCGTCAGGAATTTTATGATACAGCCGCTATCCTGTATCTTTTTAAGCTTTTTATGCCAACGCTTATCGACGCCGACAAAAGCGATCTTTCGGATCTTCTTTTTGCTGTCTGTGAGAGCGGATACTATTGTTTCGGCTATCCTGTCTGTCATCTCTGTTTTATCCAGGTTCACGATCATAGACGATGAGACTGACGGCCTTGAAAACGAAGGCTTATCTCCCAGAAACTTTTTTATCACTTCATTCTCATAAGCGCCCATGCCGTCCAGATGTTCGCACCAGATCGTTCCGCCGTTATAATTGAGTTCAAATGATCTTTTGTTTATTCCGGCCTGCTGAATGATATTCATTTATCTGTTCTCCGTCTGATCTATACTTTTTCTATAGGCTATTTATATTATAGCACATTATCTAAAAAAATAAAAGATGTTTTTTGAAAATTATTTATTTTTTCTTATGAAAATCATTCATGGGCGACAAGAAAGCGATCTGTCTATGAAACACAGAGGCTTGACAAGTCGTAAATATTGACAAAACAAGCCTTTCGGTGATATAATTACAAAGTCAAGGAACGCGGAAGATGCGGATGCTGTTTATATTAAACGATCATTCAGAGAAAAAGCCCCGGCAGATAATAAAGTCTGTCGGGGCTGAGTTTATACTGTTTTAAGAAGACGTTCCTTATCGACTGCTTCAAGGTCGTTCTGGGAAGCAAGAAGGTCTGCGAAATTGTAGGCTTCAAGCTTCTGCCTCACAACGTCCGTGACATCGGCAAAGGCACGCTGATAGCAGCAGATGCCTGACATTGATCTGTTGCAGATGCCGTCGGGAGAGATACATCTTGAAAAATAATATGTACCCTCGATCGCTTCGATGACCTGACGGAGGTTGATATCCTCGGGCTTTCTTTTCAGGACATATCCGCCCTGAGTGCCTTTGAAGGATTCGACGATATCGGCCGAGACAAGCTTCCTGAGTATTTTCAGAGCGAAACGCAAGGAGACAAAAGCCTTTTCGGAAATTGTTTTTGCATCGGCTCTGCCGTCCTCGATACAAAGGACGGATACGATCCTCACTGCGTAATCCGCTTCAAGTGTAAGCTGCATATGATACCTCCAAATTACTCAAGATAATCTCTGACCTTATTGCTCCTGTTGGGATGACGAAGCTTGCGGAGTGCCTTAGCTTCGATCTGTCTTATTCTTTCTCTTGTAACGTTGAACTGCTGTCCTACTTCTTCGAGAGTCCTTGCTCTGCCGTCTTCAAGACCGAATCTGAGCCTGAGGACCTTTTCCTCACGGTCTGTGAGGGTCGAGAGGACCTGATTGAGCTGCTCCTTGAGCATTACCTGTGAAGCAGCCTCGGCAGGAGCAGGAGCTTCCTCGTCGGGAATGAAGTCGCCGAGGTGGGAATCCTCCTCTTCGCCTATAGGTGTTTCAAGAGAAACAGGGTCCTGAGCTATCCTCATGATCTCTCTTACTCTTTCAACAGGCATCTCCAGCTTTTCGGCTATCTCGTCGGGAGAAGGATCGTGACCGTTCTCGTGGAGAAGCTGGCTGGATATCTTCTTTACTTTTGTTATGGTCTCCACCATATGGACGGGTATTCTTATGGTCCTTGCCTGGTCAGCGATAGCTCTTGTGATGGCCTGTCTGATCCACCATGTGGCATAGGTCGAGAACTTGAAGCCCTTGGTATAATCGAACTTCTCTACGGCCTTGATGAGACCCATATTTCCTTCCTGGATAAGGTCGAGGAAACTCATTCCGCGGCCTACATATCTCTTGGCGATGGAAACAACGAGTCTGAGGTTAGCTTCTGCAAGACGCTTTCTTGCGGCAGATGCTTCCTTCTCGTTGCTGCCGGACATCTTCTCGGCAAGCTGTATCTCTTCCTCGGAGGTGAGCAGCGGAACACGGCCGATCTCTTTAAGATAGATCTTTACAGGGTCGGCAAGGGCTTCTTCGGAGGATATGCCCGAATCGCCTTCCTCCTGAGCGATCTCGCTCTCGGGATTGATAAGGTCAAGGGTATCGTCCAGGACGATATCGTCTATGATCTCGATGTTAAGAGCGCTGCAGCTGTCGTAGAAGCTGTCGATCTGCTCAACGTCAAAATCCAGCTTTTCGAGAGCATCGGTGATCTCCTTAGCTGTGAGCTTACCGTTCTGCTTTCCTTGTTCGATAAGATTGTCCATTATCTGTTTTTTGTTTTCAGGCATAAGTCATGCTCCTTTTTTATTTACTCAATCGGCATTTTCAGCCGTTTTTCTTTTTCCTAAGCTGTGCTGCGATATTCAGCATCTCTTCATCGGACAGCTCTTTGCTTTCGTCAGCCTTTTTGTTTCCTGCGTCGAGAAGAAGCTTGATGCACTCTTCCGCGACGTTTCGGTCAACATCGAGCTGCGAACACTCGTTGATGATCGATGTTATCCTCCCCACCTCGTCTGCTGAGAATTCGTCGTAGAAGGAAGAAAAAGAGATATCCTCTCCGGCTTTTATTTTTCTCACAAGAGAAGTATATATCCTCTTGTTCAGCGAGGTGACAAATTTTTCTGCCGGAAGCCTGTCCGAGATGTCGGCGCATTGGTCGGGATTCATATAAAGATAGTATATGAGCTGCTTTTCTGCGATG
>CAMVOF010000042.1:0-14847 GCA_947169055.1 uncultured Clostridia bacterium | reverse complement strand
AAAAAGCCACAGCCAAATGAGATGCTGTCTTCGCGTGGGAAACTTGCCCTCTCGCGCAAAAGTAAGCGCACTTTCGCGTCACGCGTCAAGAAAAACCAAACCCCTTCGGATAACGGCTGCAACGCGACCTGATTCACAAATCTCCCCCCCTCTCCGGGGAGGGGGGAGAAGCTTGCCTCATTCCCCCAATGAAAGCCGGTGGGTGAATTAAAAAAAGCTTGACAAATATACTCGATTTGTGGTATATTGTAATGTAGTGAACAGCAGATAAATGCGTTGACGGGAAAGAGTAGGCTTGGTTGCCAAGTGCAGAGAGCGTCCGGTTGGTGGAAGGACGAGGCGGCATCAGGTCGAATACATCTCACGAGCAGCCTGCCGAGAAAGCGGATACCGCAAAGGCAGGACGGCAGCGGCCGTTATACCGCGCTAAAGGTCGGCAGATGCCGATAAACCGAGGTGGTACCGCGATAACTCGCCCTCTGATAATCATTATTTATCAGTTGGGCTTTTTTAATTTCTTCAACCGTTTGGAGTGGTCGAGATGAGGATGCTGATAAAATACATTCCGGTAATGATCGGCTTTGCGCTGGGTATTTTCATGATGCTGCTCGAACACGCCGAGATCTATGCTATCATCATCGTTTCAGCCATTGCCGTTGCGATCATCATATATTTCATAATCTCGGATATCATCGACTCCAAACGCAGCAAACGCCTGGACGGCGGCATATATTCCGGCACTCGCTATGCCTCGGAAAAATGGCGGCGGAAGCAGGAAAAATACGTCGCAAAACACGGCTTCAAAGAACCCCGCGGCTCCATGAAAAGCGATCTCCTGCGGAGGACACGTTCGAGGATCGGGCTTTTGTATCTGGTGCTGGGCATCGGGGTGTTCTTAGCGATGCTGTATGTGATGTACGCGGAAAACGAGATACTTGCCCTTGTGGCAGGCGTTATCGGCGGCGGTGTGCTTGCAGCCTACGGCTACTACAGGTACAGTTCCCCGAAGCTGAGAAAGCTTATCGCCCAGCTTGAAACTCATCCGAAGTACGACGTCCTGAACGAAGCCTATATGCGCGGACGGACCATAACCCGAAAGGAATGCGGCCTGAACCTCGGCGCAGGGATAGTCACCCTGTTTTCCTACAAATCCATCGTACCCATAACCTTCAACGAGGTCAAGGAGGTACGCTTCTATGTTGAGCACCGCCAAGACCCCTCGG
This sequence comes from uncultured Clostridia bacterium, assembly GCA_947169055.1. Taxonomy (GTDB): domain Bacteria; phylum Bacillota; class Clostridia; order Oscillospirales; family Ruminococcaceae; genus FB2012. The sequence goes on along the minus strand of CAMVOF010000042.1, from coordinate 13,624 downwards.
GCAATCTTTTCTACAACACCGAATTTCCTCGCCGGAGACGAAAGAAGCACAAAGGATTATTACATCGAGCTTGGCGAAAGGCTGAGCGTTGAAGCCATTGAACAGCTGGCAAAGGCAGGGCTTCCTGTCAACGCCGAGATGCTGGGGCTTACGCTTCCGAAGTGATCGAAAGCAGATCTTTCGCAAAAATGCTCTCTCTCCGCAGGGGAGAAGATGCATTTTCTGCATCCTTACGAGCCGCCAAAGGCAGCAAGGAAACATAGCTGTAAACGAAGGAGTAAAAATGAAAAAACACGAAAAGAAAGCAGGCTTCAGCCTTGCGGCGGCAGTAATGCCCGTTGCAGCTCTTGCCCTGATCTGTGTCCTTTACAAGTACACGAGCTTCCCCATATTCATCTATCCCTGCATAACCGTCGTCGTATGGTTTGCGGCAAGGATAATGGGCAGCATAAACAGGCTTTCCGACAGCAGCAGGATAGCTTCCTATCACATCGCGTCGGCTCTGGCACTGGTCGTGCTGTTAGTGCTGCTTATCTTCATGAAGGACTCGGGTGCCGACAAGGTAAAAGGCGGAGTGAACATCTCGGAGAACAAGATGCTTGGGATCATCGTTTTCTCCTTCTACATCATCCCGAACTTTGTGGGGCTGATAATCGACCTGAGTTCTAAAAAGAAAGACAAAAAGTAGCCCCAAGACTTTGAAAGGTCGTGATAAAAATGAGATCGCCCGACGAGCTCATCTGCTATGGAAAGAGTGAGGCTGAATGAACTTCGGCTTCTCCTATGTGGGACTGATCTATCTGATAATGCTTATGACCCCTAATATAATATGGAGCAGGAACCTGCCAAAGGACTACGAGAAATATGCACCCAACGAGAACAAGATACTCCTCGGGTGCGAGCGTGCGGGAGAAGTGCTGGTGAGCACCCTGTGCCTGATATTCTCGGACTTCAACATACGCAGCATAAGGCCCTGGAGCATAGTGCTGCTGGTGTCGTTCCTGCTGATGATACTCTACGAGATCTACTGGATACGGTATTTCAAGAGCGAGAGGACGATGCAGGATATGTATTCCTCGATACTGGGGATACCCGTTGCAGGAGCCACTCTGCCGGTGCTGGCGTTCCTTCTGCTTAGCATCTACGGCGGCAATATCATTATGCTTTTGGCAGTGATAATACTCGGCATAGGACATATAGGCATTCATTTGAAGCATAAAAAAGAGGCTTCGGCTTCATCGGAGGTGTCTGAATGAAACGAGAACTTGGTATAGCAAGATGCGGACTTGCCTGCTGTCTGTGCAGCGAGAATGTAAAATGCAAGGGCTGCGGACAGGACGGATTTTTGGAGCTTGACTGGTGCAAGGATGCCGAATGGTGCGAGAATCGGAAATGCTGCATCTCCAAGGGCTTAAAGGCTTGCTTTGAATGTCCCGAAAGCGGCTGCAAAAAGGGGCTCTTTGCAGATAAGATCAAGCCTGCCGGCTTCACGGAATTTGCACGCAGATACGGCAAAGAGGAGCTGCTCGACTGTCTTGAGCGCAACGAAAAAGCCGGGATCGTCTATCACAGAGACGGCATTATCGGAGACTATGACGGCTTTGACGATACGGAAAAGCTGATAGAGTTTATCAAAACAGGCAAAAACAACCATCATAAAGACTAAACGGAGGAAATAAAAATGACACTTTACGAAGAACTGATAAGGCGCGGACTTATCGCACAGGTGACTGACGAAAAAGAGATCAGCGAAATGATAAACAACGGCAAGGCCACATTCTACATCGGCTTTGACCCCACAGCCGACAGCCTGCACGTAGGACACTTCATGGCTCTCTGCCTGATGAAGAGACTGCAGGCCAACGGCAACAAGCCCATTGCCCTTGTAGGCGGCGGCACCGGTATGATAGGCGACCCCTCGGGCAAGAGCGATATGAGAAAAATGCTCACCAAGGAAACTATCCAGCATAACTGCGAGTGCTTCAAGAAGCAGATGAGCCGCTTCATCGACTTCTCCGACGGCAAGGCTCTTATGGTGAACAACGCGGACTGGCTGCTTGACCTCAACTACATCGACGTTCTCCGCGAGGTAGGCGCCTGCTTCTCGGTAAACAAGATGCTGACCTTCGAGTGCTACAAGCAGAGAATGGAGAGAGGTCTTACCTTCCTCGAGTTCAACTACATGATAATGCAGAGCTACGACTTCTACAAGCTCTTTATGGATTACGGCTGCAATATGCAGTTCGGCGGTGACGACCAGTGGTCCAATATGCTGGGCGGCACGGAGCTCATAAGAAAGAAGCTGGGCAAGGACGCACACGCAATGACCATAACTCTGCTGCTCAACTCCGAGGGCAAGAAGATGGGCAAGACCGAGAAGGGCGCAGTATGGCTCGACCCCGAGAAGACCAGCCCCTACGACTTCTACCAGTATTGGAGAAACGTGGGCGATGCTGACGTTATAAAGTGCCTGAAGATGCTGACTTTCGTTCCTATCGAAGAGATCGAGGAAATGGAAAAGACCATGGAAGGCGCACAGTTCAACAAGGCCAAGGAGCTGCTGGCATTCGAGCTGACAAAGCTTGTCCACGGCGAGGAAGAGGCACAGAAGGCTCTCGCCGCAGCGAAGGCTATCTTCGGTGCAGGCACAGACAGCGCAGATATGCCCACCACCGAGCTTTCGGCAGAGGACACGGCAGACGGAAAGATCGGTATTCTCGATCTTTTGGTACGCACAGGACTTGCCCCCTCGAACAGCGAAGCAAGGCGTCTCGTGACCCAGAACGGCATCTCGGTAAACGACGCAAAGTTCACCGACCCCAAGGGCCTCATCGATCTCTCAGAGCCCATTATCATCAAGAAGGGCAAGAAGGTATTCCACAAGGTGATTTTGAAGTAAGAATCAAGTTAAACAAGGCTCCTCTGCTTTCGGGCAGGGGAGCCTTTTTTTAATTCACCCACCAGCTTTTAATAGGAGGATGAGGCGACCTTCGCCAGGCCTCCCTCTAAGGGAGGCAGGAGCCTTTGTGGGTGAGTTCGCGTTGACACCGTTGGGAGGGGCTTGTTGCATGGTGTCCTATCAAGGCTTGTTCTTTGATTTTTTTAATAATATAATAAAGGCGTGCCGATCGCCCCCAAACCCCTTCGGATACATACCTTTTCCTTCCGAGATAAGCCAAAAAAGCTTTAGCCAAATGAGCTGCTGTCTTCGCGTGGGAAATGTACCCTCTCACTCAACGTAAGCATGCGCAGCTTGCGACTCGTGTCAAGAAAAAAACCTCCCTTATGAGGGAGGCCTGGCAAAGCCTTGCCAAGCGCACGTTTAAAAGCAGGAGGGTGAATTAAAAAAGAGGTGTATTAAAAATTTTTTAAAAGACTTGAAATATCCCGAGAAAAATGTTATTATATAAATTGGAGTTTTATTCTTGAACGGAGGGCAGTCCTATGGATCATAGTATTATCAAGCGTATGGTCTCAATGAGAAATATGCTTCTGCTCGTTTATACCTTGCTGGGACTTGCACTGTTCGGTATCGCCTGCGTCTATTTCATCAGCTCGAACAATACCGCCCTTAACCGCCAGTCCGTAAGTTTTACCGCCGGGTCTTCAAGTCAGTCCCACCGCAGCGTGGAAAGCTTTTGCGCCCAGTATGAAAATGCTTCGTCTATCATATATGCTCACCCCGATGCGGAAAAATTCTACCCCCGGGGAACAGAGCCTACAGCCGAGGAGATCGAAAAGATCAGCGAGATCACCAAGATGCTCTCTTCTTCGACTTATCTCATCGACTATGCCGATATGGGCGTGCTCTATTCCAACGATATGTCTGCCGGGCTTGTTTCTGACGGCTTGCGAGACTGCCTCGGGCAGGATGAGTTTGCAAAGGCCGAGGAGTTCCTCGGAGGACAGGAGGAAGCCTGGAAGTGCTTCCTCGACGCAGAAGTCCCCAGGGCTTGCTTCTTCAAGCGGATAAATCAGAATGCCCTTTATGTTGCTTCATTCTATATCTCGTCCCTTGACACCATATTCGGCGATCTCCACGGAACAGCCGGGCTTGCGGTATATATAACCGATACCGACAACAGGCTTATCTACAACACGGACACTGATGACAGAAGCATAGGCGACGAGCTTCCGGAGAAGGTCTCGTCCGTCGTCAGCAAACCGGGAGCAGTGGTTTCGGCAAGCGAGCTTTCCGCCTGTATGCTGGAGCTGGACACCGGCTGGAAAATTTATTCTGTTATCTACCACGAGGGTTCTGCCAACCGCAACAGGATGACTACGCTGAATTTCGTCCTTATCTTAACGGTGTCCATAATCGTTGTGTTCATCGTTATCGGTGTTATCGTATCTGCTGTTTATCTTTCGACCACGAGGACGCCTGCCATCGCTTCGGGCGGAACGGACGAGCTTACGGGGCTGATAAGCGGCTATTACTGCGAGGAACACATTTCGGACGTTATGGAGTCGGCGCTTATCGGCGGTACCTGGGCATTTGTTTTAGTAAAAATAAAGGACTACGAGCTTATCCGCAGCCGTCTCGGCGACGAATTTGCCGACTCTGCGGTGAAGTCCCTTGCAGACCTTTTGAAGGATTTCTTTGAAAACAACTCTGTTGTGGGAGTCAACGACAAATCCGAGTTCCTGATATTCGCGGACTATTCGGATTACGACATATTCAAGGCACACGATTTCCTCCACACCCAGCTCGACAAGCTCTGCACCCAGTTCGACAAGCTGACTGTCGGCGGAGAAGAGGGAACGCTGCTGGGAGTCGGAATGGGTGCCTGCATCTACCCCGACGACGGCGGTACATTTGACGAGCTTTACTTCTCTGCGTCGGAGGCTTTGGAGCTTTCGATGGAAGAGGATACGAACGTCTGTGTGTTCTACAACCAGAGCAGAACAGGAGGCAGATGATGAAAAGACTTTTGCCTGTGCTGCTTGCAGCGGCACTTGTGATGACGTCCTGCACTGCCGAATCGAGGGAGGAGGTCAAGGCACCGACGGAGATCTCCTACTCCTGGTGGGGAAAGGATATCCGCCACGCCTACACCATCGACGCACTCTCCGACTTTGAAAAGATGGAGCCGGATATAAACGTTAAAAAGAGATTCGGCGAATTCGACGGCTACAGAAGACGGATAGGCGTTGACATAGCCGCCAACAACGAGTGCGACGTCATGCTTATAAACTACGACTGGCTGTCGAGATTCTCGCCTGACGGCACGGGCTTTTACGATATGTATGAGCTTTCAAATTACATAGAGCTTTCCAACTTCTCCCAGGCCGATCTCAGCTACGGCGAGATAAACGGCAGGCTCAACGGCATATCCACAGCCCTCAACACCCAGATATTCTTCTACAACAAGGATATGTACGATTCCTACGGGCTGGAGCTGCCGAAGACCTGGGACGACCTGTTCGAAGCTGCAAAGGTGATGAACAAGGACGGTGTCTATCCGCTGTCCATAAGCCGGAAAGCTGCCTGGCTCATGGCTGTTGCCTATGAGGAGCAGAAGACGGGTGTACGCTGTCTCGACGACAAGAACGACCCGGGCTTCACAAAAGAGCAGACCACCGATATGCTGGATTTCTATTGCAGCATGATACGTGCCGGAGTTGCAAGACCTATCGCCGAGAACGACAAGAACGACTTTGAGGATAAGACAGCTGCCGGAAGGGTGATGTGGATATCCGACGCAGCTTATTACTGCGCAGGTCTTATCGGCGAGGGCGTGAACGTTGCCATAGGAGAAGACCTTGTCAGCCCGGAGGCTAAGATATTCGGCTGGTATGCAAAGCCCACGAGCCTTTACTGCATCAAGCGCAACACAGCCAGCCCCGAGGAAGCCGCAAAGCTTGTGAATTTCCTGCTAAACAGCGAGGAGATGTCGAAGAAGCAGGGCATCGAGAAGGGGATACCCCTCAGCCGTTCGGCACAGGAGGTCCTTGAAGCCAACGAGATGCTCAAGGGCATACAGTACGACGCTTACTGCAAGCTCAAGGAGATGGAAGAGATAAGATCCATCGCTCCGAGGCTTGAGAACGACGAGATAGTCACAGCCTTTGAGACTCTCTCGGAGAATGTGATCTATAACGGAGCCGATGTGAACGAGGCAGGAGCCGAGCTTTACAATATCATATCGGAGACAGCAAAACAATAACATTTCACCGGAGGACAAAAATGGACGTATTCAAGGAACAGAACGTAGTCAGACTTCTTACGAAAAACGATAATATCCGCAAGCTGCTCATAGTGTTCGTTGCAGTTATGGCGGCAATGGCATTCTTCCTGCTGGGGCTGATGATCCCCACATTCCTGATGTTTGCCATAGTCTTTGCGGGGCTTTCGCTCTACGGCGGATATTATTTCGTTACCGCGACATATATCGAGTATGAGTACATTCTCACAAACGGCGAGCTGGATTTCGACAAGATAATCGCACAGCGTTCGAGAAAGAGGCTCTGCACCGTCAAGCTCTCACAGGCAACAGCACTTGATGTGCTTAACGACAATTCCGACACCGACGGAGCAGACACCTATGTGGTCGCCACTGCCAATGACCCCGAGCAGCAGGATTATTTCCTGAGAGTTAAGCACAAGACTCTGGGAGATACGGTGGTGTACTTCACCCCCAGCGAGGAGATGCTCGGCCTTATCAAGCAGGCTTTGCCGAGGAATATGAGGACCTGAGATGAAGATAACTACAGGTGTGGATCTCACGGAGGTCGCAAAGATCAAAAGAGCCTGTGAAAGGCAGAGGTTCATCGATATAGTCTATTCCCCTGCCGAGCAGGAGCTTTTCTGCAAGGACAAGATGAGATACGAGTCCCTTGCAGGCAACTGGGCTGCCAAGGAAGCCTTTTCAAAGGCTCTCGGCACAGGGGTCAGGGATTTTTCGCTGAATGAGATCGAGGTGCTGCGTGACGAGCTGGGAGCCCCTTATTACAGGCTCTCGGGAAAAGCGGCAAAGCACGCCGAGGGTCTGACCTTCAGCCTGAGCATAACTCATACCTCCGAGCTTGCGGAGGCTGTGTGTATAGCGTATAAAGAGTAAAATACAAAAACTTGATCCCGGGATCCGGCCGGATCTCAAGGCCGGCTGAGACTTGAAAAAGAAAGAGGGAAGAAAATGGAGCTTGACAAGCTGGTGCTTACTCCTCCGCAGATGAGAACTGCGGAGCTTGCAGCTTCGGCACACGGAGTGGATGTTAAAAAGCTTATGGACAACGCCGGAGAAACTCTCGGAAGGCGTGTGCTTACTGTTGCCCAGAAGCTTATGAAGGATAATATAGTTTTCCTCTGCGGAAGCGGAAACAACGGCGGCGACGGCTATGTGGCGGTGGATTTCCTGCTTTCCTCGGCAGCTCATATAACGGTTGTCCGCTGCGGAGAGCCCAAGACCGACCTTGCCAAGGCGGCTTTTGCCCTGGTAAAGAAGCGCTGCGAGATAATCTCTCTTGACGAGGCTGTGGACAGCAAAGACGTTCTTTCCTCGGCAGGAGTCATCGTTGACTGCGTTTTCGGCATAGGCTTCACGGGAGAGCTTTCCTCCGACCTGCAAAGGCTGTTTCTGAGGGCTGCTCTCAGCGACGCTTATAAAATATCCTGCGATGTGCCTTCGGGCATCAATTCCCTCAACGGACGCATCTGCCCCAATACCTTCGAGGCCGACGAGACTATAACCTTCCACAAGCCGAAGCTGGGTATGCTGCTCTCGCCTGCAAAGGAGTGCTGCGGAAAGGTCACTGTGGCTGACATCGGCATAGGGGATTACGTTGACGAATACTGCGACAACAAGATATTCACCACCGACAAAGCCTTTGTGAGCAGCCTGCTGCCTTACCGCACAGAGAACGCACACAAGGGGATTTTCGGCAGGGTGACTCTCGTCTGCGGTTCCAGGCTCTATCCGGGTGCTGCGATGATTGCTGCCGCTTCAGCTATGCGTTCCGGGGTCGGCATGGTAAATCTTTGCTGTGCAGTGAATGCGATACCTCCTTTGGCGTCCTCTATGCCGGAGTGTACATACACCCCCGTCCCCTGCGACACAATAGGCTTCTTCTCGCCCGATGCCATAGACAGCGTAATGGAGCAGATCGACAAGAGCGAGGCTGCTGTAATAGGCTGCGGACTTGGCTTCACAGATTCCACAAAGACTCTTGTGCATGAGATAATCCGCCGGTCGAAAACTCCTCTGATCCTGGATGCCGATGGAATAAACTGCATTTCCGGGCATATAGATATACTAAAGGAAAAACAGACGGAGATCGTTCTTACGCCCCATCCCACCGAGCTTGCAAGGCTTTGCGGAACAGATACCCAGAGCGTTATGCAGGACCTTTTCGGACACGCCTGCGAGATCGCAAATCAGTACGGAGTTGTCGTCCACGCAAAGAACACCCAGACACTAACCGTTATCGGAGATCAATGCTATCTCACGGATTTCGGCTGCTCTGCGCTTTCCAAGGGAGGTTCGGGAGATATGCTGGCCGGGCTTATCGGCGGACTTGCAGCCCAGGGGATAGCCACAGACCGTGCCTGCGTCCTTGCCGATTACATCATGGGAACGTCGGCAAGAGAGCTTTGCAGGGATCAGTCTCCGCGGGGTGTGCTTGCCAGCGATATCATAGCAAGGTTCCCGAGAACGTTCTTTGAAATGGAGCATGAATAAACTAAGGCATGATTGCCTTTGTATTACTGCCTCTCCTGTTTTCCGGGAGAGGCTTTTTTGTCGGAGGTGCTATGAAGAAAAAGATCGCGTTGATCTCAGCGGCGTTATTGCTTGCCGGATGCTCGGCAAAAAGCGAAACGGCTGAGCCCATAGAGGAGGAATTTTCCTGCGAGGCTGTGATAACCTCGGGAGAGAGGGAATACACAGCCCGGATAGAACGTGTTCAGAGCGACGAGGGCGAAGGAGCCTACAGCTTTGTTTTCACCGAGCCCGAGACCGTTGCCGGGATGTCGGTGAGCCTTGCAGGGGACAGCTGCACTGTTTCTCTCGGGGAGATAACGGAGACCCTTGAACGTTCCGAGCTGCCAGTCCACGGTATGCTGCTGATGTTCTCCCGGGCTGCGGACGGAGCTGTGAATGGAGAAACGGAAGGCAAAGCAGCAGGCATCGGCTACACAGCCGAGACAGAGGACGGCGCTCTCAAAAGGCTGGAGTTTGCCGACGGCACGGTATTCGAGATGAAATGACCCACAGGCGCAAAAAAAGAGAGCGGATATCCGCTCTCTTTAAATTTGCATATATCTGAGAATTCCTCTGCAGCCTCAGCAGCCTCTTCGCCGCCGTCCTCAGCAGCCTCTTCGCCGCCGTCTTCTGCAGGAGCAGCAGCTTCGCCGTCGCCCCATACGAACTCTTCGCCCTCATGAGCTTCGAGCCAGGAATTGATCTGAGAAGCTGTGAGGATGTTGCCATAGTTGATCTCTACAGACAGAACCTCAAAGTTACCGCTGCACTGGAACAGGATACCGCCGAAAACGTTCTCGGGATCAGCCTCAGCGTCTGCTGCGATAGAATCGAGAATGAAGTTTACTGCTTCCTTGCTGAGTGTGAAGGTGCAGGTCTGGGTCTGGTCGCCCCACTCCTTCCAGCAGTCGTTCCACTTGATGAAGCCGTCAGCCTTCTCATAGAGTTCAGCAGTCTGATCTTCGTTCTCTACAAGGTAAACGTCCTCTTCATACTTGATGTTGCCTTCCTTATCGGTCTTGGGCTCGCCGGTCTCCTTATCGACCTTAGCCTTCAGCATATAAGTACCGTCGGAAGCGCCTTCCATAGTCATAAGCTCTCTGCCTACAGGGAAGTCGCCGGTAACATAACCGAGCTCTTCACCGAGGTGCTTCCAGCCTGCGGTAGGAGTCATGGATGTGGGAGCAAAACCGATCTGCTCGGAACCGGTGATAAGACCTGCGGAACCGTCGGGATCAGCCTCGAGCATCGAAAGGAATGTATCGGAGAGCTTAACGGTAACAGTGAATGTAAGGTCTGTATCTCTGGGCAGAGTACGGTAGTCGATGTAGTCCTCGCCGAAGCAGTTAGCCCATGCGCCGGTATCGGGGTTCTCGAGGTTGATAACTGTCGAGGTAGCCTCGGGATCGTAAACCAGATCGTCAGCAGCGGGCTCAGGCTCGCTCTCGTCGGGAGTGCTCTCGGCAGGAGCCTCAGTTGTAGCTTCTGTAGTAGTAGTGGTTTCTTCTTTGCTCTCATCTTCGGTGGTGCTTTCAGCAGTGGAATCAGCCTTGCTGCTGTCCTTCTTGCTTGAAGTAGAAGAATCGCTGTCGCCGCAAGCTGTGAGCATAGCGCCTGCCATAAGGATAGAAAGCGCACTTGCAAGTAATTTCTTCATTTTAAAAACCTCCATAGTGTTTACCCTGTTTTTTAAGGGCTGTACAAAATTTACACTTGTATTATAGCATAATTTTTTTACATTATCAATATAAATAATAGACAAAAATAAATACCTGTTTTGGATGTTCTGTACAGAAATCGTTTTCAATTATGTTCAAAATCACGAAAATTTTGTAATAAAAAACAAATTTAGCCTTTAAATTATATTAAAATATACAAAAATATTAAAGAGCCCTCAAAAGAGAGCTCTTTAAATTTAAGTTAAGATACAGATTATCTTCTCTTGGTTGCTACGAAAGCAGCGCCTGCAACTGCAAGGCCTGCAAGAGCGATACCGGCAGCTGCGCCAGCCTCTGCATTTCCGCCGTCAGCAGGAGCAGCGGGTGTAGCAGGTGTAGCGGGAGTTGCGGGAGTCTCAGGAGCAGCGGGAGTCTCAGGAGTCTCAGGAGTCTCGGGAGTCTCAGGTGTCTCAGGAGTCTCGGGAGCTGCGCTGGGATTGATCTCTACGTTAGTGATGGTGATAGGCTCGCCCCACCACTGCTGCAGGCACATCTGAGCCCAGTAATCTTCCTCTTCGACCTCACCGAAGTCATAGTCGGAAGGAAGCTCGAATGTCAGAGTGTAGGTGCCGTCAGAGCCCTCAGCGAGGAAGTTCTTGGGATCGTCAGCGCCGGGATTGCACCAATCCCACTCGCCGTCATGCTGCTCCCAGCCGTTCTCGGAGCTGTTGATCATAATACCGCCGCCGAAGCCGTCGGAATCGTCAACTGTGAATGTCCACTTGATAACCTTAACATCGTTAGGTGTCATGTTGTTAGCAGCAGCGTAAGCAACGAGGTCGGTGTAGAAACCGCCGTTGTCGATGGATGTGTAATCCAGGTTAGTACCGTTTACGATCTCTACTGCGGAAGCGGTGATAGCCATGGAAGCTGCAACTGCGAGTGCAGACATACCGGCGAAAATCTTAGAAATTTTCATATCGTTTTCCTCCAAAATTAAAATTTTCAACTCGAATTGTAACCAATTCTTAATAGAATTATAGCATATAAACCGCAGGAAATCAAGCCTTTTTCTTCAAAAACATTTAGATAGGAAGAAAAAACCTTCACAAATCTATTGCCCATTTTTTGTTAAGAGTGCACAGAAAACGTTTTCACTGCTTGAAGAAAAAGGGGAGCCTGCGCATTATACACAGGCTCCCTCTGCATTTCGGCGTTATGTTACGGTCATCTGACGGCTACTACCGCACCGTCATCGACTTTATTGAAATTGTAGTCGTTGGCTTCGTAGTATTCATCGTCGCCGTCGTAGTAAAATTCAGAGCTGTTGAAAACTACCTTATCTCCGAAGACCTCTTCAAATTTCTCCTGCATCTTCTCGGCGTCGATGACAGCCTCGGGACTGTCGTCCGTATCATCTCCCCAGTCGTCGATCTGTTCCGAGGGGTCCTCGACGACGATAGGGATAGTCACTTCGGTCTTATCCTCGTTGTAAATGGGCTGACCTACGTTGATAAAATAGGTATCGCTCTGGATGCAGTTCTGGATGGTGTAGAAGTCGTTCTCGGTGAAGGCGGGATCGCCCTTATCGTTGAAGAGCTTGAAGGTGGGATAAACAGCGTTCTTCTTGCCGTCGATAGCTTCCTTGAGGACTTTTGGCAGATCATAGACATCCTTGCACTTCTGTGCGTTCATGATAGCGTAGTTGTATTTAGTTGAGTTGCACTCGTGGAAGTCGGCAGGATCCCAGGGATATCCGCCCTGAGATTTGGTTGCGTCCGTAACGTTGAAGAAGGAATAGGCAGGCTTGGTATTTCCTCCGTCGAAGGTGATGTCAACATGATACCAGTCGCCGTCGATCTTGACAATATCCCAGGCGTGTTCGCCCTGTTCGGTGGAGTGGATGATCTCGCAGTCGATGCCAAGCACATCCATAAAGAGCTTGAATGTGGTCGCATTGCCGACGCAGATCGTGGAGTGGTCGTGGAAGAAACCGTAGGGGTTGTGTGAGTTGTCCTCGCCGTCGTCCATGTCTATGGGAGCAAGATTGCTCTTATCAAAGCGTGTGCCGTAGAAGATATAGTCATAAACGGCCAGCTCCTTTTCGTAATCGCTCATGCCGTCCTTGATTATCTCGTCATAGGCTTTAACAAGCCCGTCGTATATGTACTTATCCTTCTTGTCGGTGAGGTTAGAGGGGTCTTTGGCTTTGAAGGCTTCCACTACAGCCGTGTCGTCATATATTTCGTGGACATCTCCGCCGAAGTCGTAGTCTGCAAATTTTTTGGTGAGGTCGTCGATCTTGTTTGAGAGCTCGTCGATCTTTAATGCCAGGGCTTCGATGTCTGCGGAATTTGAAGCAGGGGCATCGGGCTTGCTTTCGTCTGTCTTGCTGCTGTCATCGGAGGTCTGGCTCTGTGAGGTGCTGTCCGCCTTGGAGTCGGAGTCCTTTGAGGAATCGCTGTCAGAACAGCCTGCAAGTGCCGAGAGCATGACAAGGGCAGCCATAGCTGCAAGTAATCTTTTTGTGCCGGTGGTTTTTTTCATGATGTTCTCTCCTTTTTATGTATTAGCCCGGTATGTCAGCCGAGCTTTTCTTTTATGAGCTTTTCGATCTCATCTGCGTTATCGGATATGACCAGCACTGCTGCATCTCCGGCAGTGAAGGTCTTTGCGGCTTCGATCTTCGGCAGCTCCTCGGGAGCATAGCCGTTGAAGTCGTTGTATCTTATCTGCTTTCTTGCCTCGAACATCTTTATCTGCTTTTCGGTGTCGCCGTCAGCAGGGAAGACGATAGAAACTTCGTCCGCAAGTCCGCCGCCGTTATTGAAAGCTATCATGGCGTCGGTCAGTTCTTCCGCTTCGCAGGCATAGAGCTTTTTGCAGTTCTTCTCGAAGAGCTCGCTGCCGTAAACTACCGAGGCATTCAGGGCGTCGGGATATGCGGCTATAAGCTCATCGGCAAGGGACTGCAGCTTGCTCTCCTGCTTTTCGTCCGTGCTGTCTCCGGGCTGGGATGTCTCATCAGATGAGGAGGTATCTTCGGGCTTGCTTTCGTCGGCAGCGGAGGCAGCAGGGGCATCCGAGGCCTTTGTCAGGGCAGGGGATGCTGAGCTGTCGCTGTTCCCGCAGGCAGAGAGCCCGAGCATCAGTATCAGAGCCGCGGCAAGTGCTTTCTTTTTCATTCTGTGTTTCCTTTCTGTGCCCCTTTCGGGCGGTGATCATAATGCGTCATTAAGGCAATACCGCACAACTCCTGTGCGTCAG
>CAMVOF010000041.1:0-14935 GCA_947169055.1 uncultured Clostridia bacterium | reverse complement strand
GCGAAGTTGATACGACCGTTACCTGAACTCCGTCACTAAGATCCTTTCTGATTCTTTCTATCGTTCTTGACCTATCGTTCGGGGTCATATATGTTGAGAGATGATATTTATTTCCGCCAAGCTGAGAATAAACCTCTTTTGCAGTTCTGCGGCTGTTGACTACGATGAGTGCGCTCGTATGTTCTTCCGCCTTGCAAACTATACTCTCAATATCCGTCTTCCCCAGATACTTAAATCTGCATTTTTTGAAATTAACGAATTCCGATCTGTCAATTATCAGATCTTTACTGCTGCACCACGGCAAATACTCTTTAAAAAGTTTAGAATAGTCAGGCATAGTTGCTGACAGAAAAATCGCCTTGCTGCCGAGAAATTGTGTAATGTATCCCACGCCACGCAGACACGGCTGCAGTACATCAAGCGGCAAAAGATGGATCTCATCAAAAACGATCACCGATCCGGCCATATTATGCAGCTTACGAAGACTTGAACCCTTATAATGATACAACGATCGAAAAAACTGCACACTTGTTGTGATAACAAACGGGCTGTCCCAATTTTCGCAGGCAAGCTGAAGCTTACGCTCTGTTCCGTACTCATCGTTTTCAGTATCAAAATAATAATTGGAGTGATGCTGCAAAATATCGGCTAATTCTCCAAAAAGCCTTGCGAATTCATCTGCAGTTTGCTCTATGATACTTGTATAAGGAATAACATAAATGATACGTTTGAGCCTTCCTTGTGAACGTTCGATCATATCGAGCGCTGATTTCAGACTGCACAAAGTTTTGCCGCTGCCGGTGGGCATATTAAGCATAAATATATTCTCGTTGCTTTCGCTGTTTCTGACAGATTGCTCCAACAATCTGCGGCGTGATATTTGCAATTTCGTTTTTGCTTTTTCATTCAGCAAATCCAATCTGTCATTTACGGCTTTAGATACAGCGTCAAAATCAGCTTTGAGTTTTCTGTCTGTATCCGGGAGGAAAAATTTTTCTGTATCAAGAAAATCCGCATCCGTAAGACAAGAGAACAGATACCTTGTTAAAAAAGCGTACCTCTCAACGAGCTCGCTCATTTCTACCTTGTCACAGCCCTCTGTAAGCAGTTTGGAAAGCTCTGTAAAGTCAGGCAGGCAGATCTCGATCTCATCTTTATATGCGCTGTAATCAGCACTTCCCGCATAGTGTTTTGCGCGTTTCAGCCTACCGTGCAGATCGGCCATGTCATCGCTGCTTCCATCCGAACCGCCATCCGGAAGGCCCGTATGATGTCCCGCGATACAGTATTCCAACATTATAACAAAAGCTTTCTGAGCTCTGTTAACATCAAGCTTATCCAATTCTACCGCACCGCAGACAGCGTGTTCATAGCGGATACTGCTTCCGTTTATACGCTTTTGAAAATCTTCGGCATACTTTCCGATATCATGGAACAAGCCTAAAAATGCAGCATATGGCTTTAAAGCACTAACAGCAAAATCCTCCGACAGCCTTGCCACCCCGTTCAGATGATCAATTATTGACTGTTCACGTCCATCATCACTTTTATGAGCTAAGTATTTCATTCAACACCTCCGTTTTTTTGATTTGCTGTAATAATCATACCACATCCCCGCGCAAAAATCAATATCTTTCGCCTGTTTATCTGTCCGAAAATTTGTACACAATGTCCGATATCGAACCAAAGCGATCATCTGTACATAATTTTGGACACAAATACGCCGCCTTTGCAGATCAGCAGAAGCGGCGTTTGTTTTAATATTGATCGCGGTATGCGCTTTATTCCAGGCTCCAGCCGTTGTCGCCGTGGTAGATCATCAGCTTGGTCATGCCGCCGTCTATGCAGATGTTCTCGCCGGTGATGAAGCCTGCTTTCTCCGAGCAGAGGAACAGCACCGCATTCGCGATATCCATCGGATCGCCCACCCTGCCGGCAGGCTGCTGATAGGCGTCGGGACCCTGGTATTTTTTGAAGCCCGTGTCTATCCACCCGGGGGATATGGAGTTGACCCTCACCTTCCCTGCAAGGCTCACTGCAAGGGCGTGGGTCAGGGCGGAGATGCCTCCCTTTGCAGCGGTGTAGCTTTCGGTCTGGGGCTGGCTCATCCTGTCCCGGGAGGAGGAGATATTGATGATCGAACCGCCCTCATTGAAGTAAGGCAGGAACAGCTTTGCAAGATAAAAAGGCGCTGTCACTCCAACAGATAGAGCATACTGAAATTCCTCGTAACTGCACTGGTTTATGCCTTTCATCAGCGGCAGGGCATTGTTTATCAGGAAGTCGATATGCCCGTGCTTCTTGACAACATCCTCCGCGAAGGCTTCCAGCACGGCTTTGTCTGAGATATCCCCGACAAAATGCTCGCCTTCGGCCTTGTCGATGACGCAGACATTTGCACCGGCTTTTCTGAATTCTTCTGCAATGCACTTCCCTATCCCGTTAGCACCGCCGGTCACGACGGCAACTTTGCTTTTGAACATAGCTTTCCCTCCTCAGAACGGATAGTCCTCGTCAAGATTTGTAATGAAACGGTGACCGTCGAAATCTCCGCGCTTTATCTCGAAGAGCTCCCGGAGAATCTCCGCCGCCTCGTAGGAAGACAGGGGTGCAGGGTTGTCGGCTCTGCCGTCGGTGCGTATCCAGCCGGGATGAACGCAGAAAATATTGATCGACCTGTCGTCCTTGAAGGTGTTGACAAGATTCATAGTCGCCATATTCAGCGCAGCCTTAGCCATGCCGTAGTCGATAAGATTCGTGCGGTAGCACTTTGAGATGCTGCCGGCTTCCGAGGAGATGTTCATGATAAGGGCAATTCCCTCGCTCTTTTTAAGCAGAGGATAGAAGGCCTTTATAACGCGCATAGCTCCCACAGCCGTGATGTCCACAGTCCGTGCTATATAGTCGAGGTTCGCTTCAAAGAAGCCCTTGCCGCAGTCGGGTGATACGGACACCGCATTGTTTATCAGCAGGTCGAGATGAGTGAGTTTTTGTGAAAGCTCATCTGCTGCTGCCTGCACCGACTCCGTGCTGCTTATATCCATTGTGAGCACCGTGAGCCTGTCGCCGTACTGCTTTTTAAGTTCATCAAGCTCCGGGCAAGGCTTGCGGATAGTTGCCGTCACATTGTCCCCTGCTTCGAGATAGCGCAGTACAAGATTGAACCCCAGTCC
The DNA here is from genome assembly GCA_947169055.1 of uncultured Clostridia bacterium. Lineage (GTDB taxonomy): Bacteria > Bacillota > Clostridia > Oscillospirales > Ruminococcaceae > FB2012. The sequence goes on along the minus strand of CAMVOF010000041.1, from coordinate 11,762 downwards.
AACAGCCTTGCCTGCACCTGTTACCATTACATTCTGCGACATATTTTTCTCCTCCTGTCAGTTAAAAAAGTCTCTCCGTCAAAGCCGTCGCCCTTGCAGAGCGCGGCGTGATCTATGATAATCCGTACCTTGATTATATACTTATTCCCATGGGTATGTCAACGGTCATCCCGATTATACGTCGGAACATTCTTTTTTTATAGAGATATGTTCAGTTTTGCAGGTCATTGTCCGGCTGCGGAAGTCACAAAGCAGGTGAATGCAAATAATGAGCAGACAAAACAAAACAGCAGCTGTCTTCAGTTGCCCGGAGAGAGCTGCTGTCCGATTTTTTGTACAGAGATCCGTTTCACTTTCCGCTGACCAGCATATCGTAAGTCACGCCGTATTTTTCTGCGATGTCCCTTGCGTAGGAGGAGCCCTCGGGCTTGGTCAGAGCCAGCTTGAAGGAACGCTTGCCATCATCCGTTCTCATGATAAGCGAAGCTGCACCTGCTCCGGCGCTTTCACGGGCAAGCTCTTCGGCATCCTCTCCCAGCTTGTGCATATGGGTGTTGTAGATCGTCCGAACGCACTTTGAAAGCAGAGCCTTCACGGAGTCTTTTGCGATGTAGTAGCCTTCCTCGAAAGAGGTGGTGGAGAATGTCTCGTTCAGCAGCAGGAGGCTCTTTTCCGTGGACTGGGAGAACATCTCCCTGAAACGGATGCACTCTTCTCCGAGCCTTCCCAGATCCATGGTCTTGTCCTCATCTGCCGGGAAGTGTGTGAAGATACAGTCGCAGGGAACATAGCTGAAGCTCTCCGCAGGGACAAAAAGCCCTCCCTGAGCCAGAGCAAAAAGCTGTCCCACAGCCTGTGTGACGGTGGTCTTTCCTCCCCTGTTAGCTCCGGTGAGGATATAGACCGTATGGGCTTTATCAAAAGAAAGATCGTTGGGCACGATCTCGCTGACGTTTTCCATTGTCATGGCAAGGCGAAGATTGTAAAAGCCCTTGGCTTCCATTGAAGTCCCGCCCTCGGACATCGGCTGAGCCTCGCTGAAAACGCAGCCCTTTTCCATAAGACCTCCGATGAACTCAGCGCATCTTATGTAATACACGAACTCCGGCACCAGCTCGGAGACATTGACGATAGCAACGTTTGCGTACTTGGTGAGAGTATCCCTCAGCTTCTTCACCAGGGAGCTGAGCATCTTGTTCACCACAACGTCAAGAGAGTAAGTCGATCCCATTGCGGAATCGCCGGACACGGTGGTGACCATTGTTGACCTGGCCTTGGTGTAGGCGGCTATGGAAGACAGCTCCGTCAGAGGACCCGGTCCCTTCTTTTCAAACTTGTCTATCTGGTGATAGCGCATATCGCCGTCCCATTCGACAGTGTCGCTTATCTTGTCCTTGGCGGCTATGGCGTCGGCAAAATTGCTGACGATGCCCGACTTCTTGAACTGCTTGCTGTTGACGGAGACCAGCCCGATGCTTATGGCTTCAAAGCGCTCGTTGACATTCACGCCGAGGGTGACGCTCTTGACGTCGGAAGCCTTGAGCTTCAGCTCAGCGATGTCCTTCTTCATCTCGGCAAAACAGGCGTCCTCGTACAGCTCGATGATATACTCTCTAAGGGAGATAAGCCCCTCGGAGGTTATCCTCTCGTCGGAAAGGCAGGTCCTCATCGCCTCAACGGTCTTGATGTAGCTGTCCAGCTCGTCAAGGCGGTGGAAAAGATGCCAGAGACCCATTTCCTCGTCGGTGGTCTTGTGCATGGTGGAGAAATCCCGCATGAACTGTATCTTGCCGAAAAGCTCCATCATGGTCTTTCTCATTTCGGGCAGACGGAGTATATCCCCGAAGACCTTCTGACGGAACAGGGCCGTGTCCGGGTCGGGAGAGATCTTCGAGAGTACGTTCATTATCAGCCGGCGTTCCTTGGCGTCGGAAGTCATCTCCTTGCAGATAACGTCAAGGCCGAGATCGTGGCAGGCAGTCTCCGAGAGCCGGCACATTTCCTCGTCCGAAGAATAGGGATAGAGAATACTGAAATGATCGCTGCGTTTCATGGCACCCTCCTGTAGTTTTTGTAGTAATCAAATTATAGCACAGTTTTCCGGGAAATGCAAGAAAAGCAGAGCCTCGATTTCTACGATCACTTCTGCGGCAGCTGCGGCGCGGCTTAGCAGCTGCTCCGCTCTCGCTCGTCGGAAAGCACAAAGCGAAAGACGAGGATTTGTGCAGGCATACAAAATTTGCGCTAATATGCCTGTTTTCAATATACTTTTCAGCAGATTTGTGGTATAATATACAAAATGTTCGCTGTAAATATGTTGAAATTAGTATATTTTGGATCAAACGATCAAGCGAAAGGGGAGGTATTATGTTTAATAAGATCACAGCTGCGTTAGTTTCGGTTGCGATGCTTTTGGGCTTGGCGGCGGTTCTGCCGAAGGAGATAACGCAGGAGCTCGGCTTCGGTATCGAGGCAAATGCGGATACATACGGTTTCTTTGAATATGACTCAGTAGGCGGCAACGCTGTCAAAATAACCGGCTACAACGGGACTGCAACAGAGATCGAGATACCTTCCGTGATAAACAGCAAGGACGTCACAAGCATCGGCGACTGGGCTGTCAGCAACCACAGCAGCCTTGTTACCGTGGAGATACCTAACAGCGTAACATACATCGGCGAATACGCATTTGATTACTGCACCGGGCTCAAGACCGTGATACTGTCGAAAAACCTTACAAGCATCGGAAGCTCTGCCTTCTACAACTGCGAGAGCCTTGAAAACATCGAGCTGCCAAGCAGCCTGAAAGGCATCGGAAGCTCCGCATTCTACAAGTGCCAGAGCCTTAAGGAAGTCATAATACCTGACGGCGTTGTCAGCATCGGGAGCTGGGCCTTTGAAAACTGCTTGGGTCTTCTGAGCATTTCCATCCCCGACAGCGTAACGACCATCGGCAACGGTGCTTTCAGCGGTTGCAGCGGATTTACGATCTATTGCGGAAGCGGCTCAGCTGCCGAGCAGTACGCAAAGGATAATAATATCCCCTATGAAGTTATCGTTGACGGCTTCAGTGTCACCGAGCTTAGCGACAGCACTGTTGAAATAAAAAAGTACAACGGAAAAGCTGCTGACGTCACTGTCCCGAACTCGCTCGGCGGAAAGACAGTCACGAGCATCGGCGATTACGCATTTTACAGCTGCAAAAGCGTAACGAGCATAACTGTCCCGAACAGCGTTATAAAAATCGGCAACGGCGCATTTTGTAACTGCACCGGCCTTGCAAGCATAACGATCCCCAACAGTGTTAAAAGCATCGGCCACAGCGCATTTGACAGCTGCAAGAGTCTTACAGGTATAACGCTGCCGAACAGCATCAAAAGCATCGGAGAGAATGAATTTCTCCTCTGCACAAGCCTTACAAGTATAACGATACCCAACAGCGTTGCAAGTATCGATGACTGGGCGTTTTACGGCTGCAAAGGTCTAACGAGCATAACGATCCCGAACAGCGTTACATACATCAGCGACGCAGCATTTGACGAATGCGGCAACGTTACGATCTCCTGCAGCAGTACTTCCTATGCCTGTTCGTATGCAAAGAAAAAAGGCATCGATTATAAACTGCTCGATAATACGAATATCTCAGACTGCAAGACCACCCTCGCCTACACCGCCATAACCTACAACGCAAACGGCATCAGCGCAGATAAATACCTGACGGTCAAGGACGGCAGCAAAACTCTCGTCAACGGCGTGGACTATGAGACTTCTTATACCAACAACAAGACGATCGGCTACCAGACCTGCACTCTCACGATCAAAGGCAAGGGCAGCTATACGGGGACTGTTACGCGAAAGCTGACTATCAAGCCGTCGAAGCTGGCAGCCCCTGCCCTCACCACAGGCAAGGCAACTGTCACCGCGAACTGGAACAAGCCTGCCTCCAAAGCACTTGCCTATCAGATCATCTATGACACAGTACCGGACTTTAATACTTCCTCAAACGGACACACCGCCAACTATCATTCGCATACCGTAACAGACCTCGACACCCTCTCGAAGGTGCTTCCCGCACAGAATTTCTGGCCGGGGGAAACCTGGTATGTTAAGGTGCGCGCATTCATCACAGACGACGGCACCGTGAACGGCACACGCTACGGCACATTCAGCAGCGCATCCAAGATAGTTGTCAAGGGAACTCTGAAAAGTGTGAGCATCCCGAGATCCAGCTACACATACACAGGCAAAGCCATAAAGCCCGAGCTGACAGTCAAGGACACAAGAGGCATACATATCTTTTCCACCAACTACACTGCGGCCTACAGCAACAATACCGAGGTCGGCAAAGCTACTATAACGATAAAAGGCAAGAGCGACTATCTGGGAACTGTCACCAAGACCTTTGTCATCACACCCAAGGCAGGCACCCTGACCCTTACGGCAGGCACAGCCTCCTTCAAGGCGAGCTGCACCAAGGACACTGCTGCTTCCGGCTACCAGTTCACCTACTCCAAGGACAAGGATTTCTCGTCGGGAGTTTATAACTACTCTGTTTCCAAGAACACAACGACAAGCGTGAACTTCTCGTCGAAGCCCCAAAGCGGCGAGACCTGGTATGTCAAGTACAGACCCTTCGTCACCATAGACGGCAAAAAGTACTATGGCAGCTACAGCTCGGTCAAGTCAGTAACGACCAAATAACGATAAACAGCAAGGCACCTCTGCCGCCGGGATCCACGGCCCGGCAGAGGGCCTTTTTTCGTCCGGCAGGAAAGCAAAAAGTGTCTTGATATGATCTTTGGCTATTGAAATAATTTCCGGGATATGGTATAATAGCACCGAACAGGATACAGGCAGCAACAGCCGACGGCAACCCGGACACAGGAGCCGGTCATCCTGCATTTGCCCTGATGATCCTCTCGTCTACGGCTCTGGCGGTGGTCCTGAAAAAGAAAATGTGATCTGCTCCGCCGGGATATTAGTTCTATTCATTCCAATGCTTTAAAACGGTCTGAAATATCTTTGTGATCTATCTAAAAAAATATCTATGATTTTTCTTTTGGCTATTGAAATCCCGGGGAACGTGTGATATAATAACTGTATAGAATTTACAGATGAAGGATCCTTTAGGATAGTTCAGAAAGTAAAACAGGAGGTATTGAATATGTCAGAAGAGAAAAAAGAGATAGCTGCCGAGGCCGAAGGCAAGGCGGCGGAAGCCGGCAAGAAAAAGCCGCTGATAAGTGAAAATGCAATCGAGGTGCTCGTTGCGATATTCCTCGGTATCACTGCCCTGCTCACAGCCTGGGCATCCTGGATAGGTTCCCTCCACGGCGGAAACCAATCTACGAACTACACCAAGAGCAACAACATTGCCGCAGAAGGCAACTCGGAGTACAACGCAGGTCTTCAGGACTATCTCTCGGATATCATGGTGTGGAACACCTTCATCGAGTATAGCTACGAGCTTGAGATAGCCAACGCAAACGGCGAGGAAAACACCGCTGCCATCATCGAAGAAAAGATGGAGAACTACATAAACGAAAACGGCTCCGATGTCCTCAGAGAAACATACGAGATCTTCGGCGACGAAAGCAACGACTACGAATCCCCCTTCGATGTTCCGGGAATGACCGACAAGTATTACGAGACCGCCAACGAGCTCCTTGCCGAATCCGAGGAGCTTCTCAAAGAGGGTCAGAAGGATAACGCCAACGGAGATTCCTACAACCTTGCAACAGTTATCTATTCGGTAGTGCTGTTCCTGCTCGGTATCGTGGGCATATTCAAGCGCCTGCCCAACAGAAAGGCTGTACTGTGCATCGCCATAGTCGGACTTATCGCAACAGTCGTTTACATGGTGACGATCCCCATGCCCACAGGCTTCTCCATGAGCAGCTTCTTCCACCACTGATAAAAAACTTTAAAAGCAAAAACACAGCCGCAGCATTTACGGAAAGCAGTAAAATGCTGCGGCTGTTTCAACATCCAAAGCTCAACATCCCGACAGCATAAGGAGAAAAGATATGGCAAAGAGACCCGAATGGCTCGATAACGCAGTTTTCTATGAGATATACCCCCAGTCCTTCCTGGACACCGACGGCGACGGCATAGGCAATATCGACGGCATCACCCAAAAGCTGGGATACATCAAGGAGCTGGGCTGCACGGCACTTTGGCTCAACCCCTGCTTCGACTCCCCTTTCGGCGACGCAGGCTACGACGTTTCCGACTACTGCAAAGTTGCTCCCCGATACGGCACCAACGACGACCTTGTACGGCTCTTTGAAGAAGCCCACGAGCTGGGACTGCACGTTCTTCTTGACCTTGTTCCCGGGCATACTTCCTGGGAACATCCCTGGTTTCTGGAAAGCAAGAAAGCCGGGAGAAACGAATTCACCGACCGCTATGTCTGGACGGACAGCATCTGGGAAGAGCCCGTTGGCTACGGTTCCCTGAGAGGCATCTCCGACCGTGACGGCAGCTGTGCGGTGAATTTCTTCACCCACCAGCCGGCGCTGAATTACGGCTTTTTCAAGCCCGAACGTCCCTGGCAGCAGGCAATGGATTCCCCCGGTGCACTGGCGACGAGAGAGGCGATGAAGGACGTTATGCGGTTCTGGCTTTCCCGGGGCTGCGACGGTTTCCGTGTGGATATGGCAGGCTCCCTTGTGAAGAACGACCCCGAGGGCAAGGGTACTGTCGCTCTGTGGCAGGATATCCGTGCCTTCTTAGATGCAGAGTTCCCGGAGGCTGCTATGGTCTCGGAATGGGGCGAGCCGGACAAGAGCCTGCAGGGCGGTTTCCACATGGATTTCCTGCTGCATTTCGGTCCCTCCCACTACAACGACCTCTTCCGCTGCGAAAAGCCATTCTTTGGCGGAGAGGGTGACGCTTCGGAGTTTGTGTCCAAATACATGGACAGCTATGAGAAATCAGAGAAGAAGGGACTTATCTGCATCCCCTCGGGAAACCACGATATGGACAGGTTAGCACGGCACATAAATGACAGCGGGAGAAGGCTTGCCTTCGCTTTCCTGCTCTCAATGCCGGGAGCACCGTACATCTACTACGGCGACGAGATCGGCATGAACTACGTCGAGGGGCTGACCTCCGTTGAAGGCGGCTACGGCAGGACGGGCTCCCGATCACCCATGCAGTGGGACAGCAGCAAAAATGCCGGCTTCTCCGCAGCTTCTCCCGACAAGCTCTACATCCCCATGGACCACTCACCGGACCGTCCCACATCCGAAGCTCAGATGAAGGACAGCGCTTCCCTCCGCAGCGAGGTCAAGAAGCTCATAGCTGTCCGAATGGCTCACAAGGCTTTGCAGAGCCTCGGAACGATAGAGTTCCTCTGCGACGGCGCAAAGGGCAAGCCTCTTGCCTACATCCGCAGCTTTGAGGACGAGCGCATCGCCCTTATCGTGAACCCCGCAGCCAGCGACTTCACCCTGTCTCTTCCCGGCACGGCAGGAGAGACGATCTACAGCTTCGGGAAGGGAGCCTCTGCAAACGGAAGCACCCTCACCGTCAGCGGAAGGTCGGCGGTGTTCATCGGGCTGAAATGAGGAAACGGCATCACAAAAACTAACGCATAACAAAACAACATACCGGCTTCGCAGAACAGCGGAGCCGGTTTTTTCATCCAATTTTCATTTAAGCATTACTCCCCACATACAATCCTTTCAGCTTAAAACCATACGGAGCATCACTTCTATGATATTTATCAGAATGACCGCTTTGCCGATTTCTTCCTTGAAAGCGGTGCAAGACGAATAGCTATCGAGATAGATGATGAGGCAAGCCATAACAAGCTGCATATCCGGGATGTTCTCAGGATCGAAGCTGCCCATGTCCGGCAAGAACTACACCCCCTATATCCTTCTCGGCGTTTCGGCAGCGGTGCTGCTATTCGGCGTGATATTCGCATTCAGATTCAAACGTTAAAACGCAAAAAAGCGGCACTCCCTAACCCCTTGGGAGTGCCGCGGTCTTTTTGTCCTCCGGACGGAGGACTGCCCCAGGCCTATATTTTTATGCCTTTACGCTGACTGAGAAGTGTAAAGCTCGTAGTAAGCTCCGTGTTTTGCCATAAGCTCGTCATGGCTGCCGCTTTCGCGTATGCCGCTGCCGTCGATGAACATTATCCTGTCGCAGCTGCGGATAGTCGAAAGCCTGTGCGCTATGATTATCGAAGTCCTGCCCTTGAGCAGCTCGGCTATGCCCTTTTGCAGCAGAGCCTCTGTCTTGGCGTCGATGGAAGAAGTCGCCTCGTCGAGAATGAGGATCTTCGGGTCGGAGAGCAGCGTCCTCGCAAAGCTGATGAGCTGCTTTTCACCGCCGGAGAGCTTGGAACCTCTCTCGTTGACTTCGGTCTCGTAGCCATCTTCCATAGACCTGATGAAGCCGTCGGCGCAGACTGTTTTTGCTGCTGCGTGTATCTCCTCGTCTGTGGCGTCCAGCTTGCTGTAGCGGATATTGTCGGCGATGGTGCCGCTGAAGATAAAGCTGTCCTGGAGCATTATGCCCATCTGGGAACGCAGCGATCTCAGGGTCACGTCCGAGATATCCGTTCCGTCTATGGTAATGCTGCCGCTGCCGAGGTCGTAGAATCTCGAGATAAGGGAAACGATAGTGGACTTTCCTGCACCCGTAGGCCCGACAAGAGCGATGCTCTCTCCTGCCCTGACGTCGAAGGAAACGTTCTTGATAACGTCGTTGCCGTCCTCATAACCGAAGGTAACATCGTTGAATGATATCTGCCCGGTAATGGTGCCGAGCTCCTTTGCGCCTTCCTTGTCGTGAACGGTGACAGGCTCATCCAGCATCTCGAAGATACGTTCAAGGTAGGCTATGTTGTTTATGAAGCTGTTTATGATATTCGACAGGTTCATTATAGGCTGCCAGAACCGCGAAGCATAGCCCGTCATCGCCGCAAGGGTGCCGAGGGTCACCGTTGCCGGGTCGAGGACAAGCAATCCCACGGCGAACATCGCAGCCCTCACAAGGGTGGAGATGTTGTCGGTTGTGGGCCAGACGAGATGCGTGAGCTTAACAGCCCTCATCCAGCTCCTGCGGTATTTCTTGTTCAGCTCATCGTATATCTCGGCGTTCTCTTCCTCACGGGTGAACACCTGAGTTATCCTTGCTCCGACTATATTCTCCTGCAAATATGCGTTCATGTTGGAGCTCTTGTTTGAAACGTCCTGCCAGGCTCTGCGCTGGTGCTTTTTTATCAGGAACATAAGCGCCATGAACAGCGGCAGTCCCGAGACAGCAACGAGGGTCAGCCTTACGTCAACTATAAGCATGAAGATGAGGATGAACACCATGTTCAGTATCTCCATGATGAAGTTTATGATGCCGTTGGAGAGCATATCAGAAACAGAGTTCACGTAGTTGATGACTCTTATCAGTATCTTTCCGTGGGGTCTGTCGTCGTAGTAGGTGAAGGGCAGCTCCTGGAGGTGTGCGAAGAGGTCTTCTCTTATGTCGAAGATTATGTTCTGTCCGACCACCGTCATTATCCGCGAACGGATATTTCCGAGAACAGTGCTTATCACCGTGAACAAAAGCAGCAGCCCTGCCAGCAGGACGAGCTGTCCGTACTTGCCCTGTGGGATAGTAACGTCGAGGGCACGCTGGGTGAGCAGAGGACCTATAAGTCCCGAGATAGCCGCAAGAATGCTCAGCACAAGAGATACTATCATGCTCTTGCGGTATCTTTTGATATAAACGAAGGCACGTTTCAGGTGGGCAAAATCAAAAGGAGATTCAAGCTGTTCGTCGATGTCGTACTTGTTCCTTGCCATTATGCGCCCACCTCTCTTTCCTCTTCGGACTCTTCTTCGGAGCCGGCGCCGCATTGCAGGTCATATATCTGCTTGTAATAGCCCTCGTGCTGTATAAGCTCGCTGTGGGTCCCGATGTCCGTTATCCTTCCGTTTTCGAGAATTATTATCTTGTCGGCATTCCGGGAGGAGGATATCCTCTGGGCTATCATTATCTTTGTGCAGGGGAAGTCCAGTTCCTCGCCGAGGTTATGCTGGATATAGCTTTCCGTTTCCATGTCCACGGCGGAGGTGGTGTCGTCCAGTATCAGAATCGCAGGACGGACGGCAAGGGCTCTTGCAAGGGATATCCTCTGCTTCTGTCCGCCGGAAAGTCCGACGCCTCTTTCTCCGACGATAGTCTCGTATTTCATGGGCAGCTTCTCGATGAACTCCGATGCTGCCGCAAGCTCGGCACAGCGTCTGACGTATTCTTCCTCCATCTTGCTGTCTCCGAAGGCGATATTTGAGTCTATGGTATCGGAATAGAGCAGAACGTCCTGTGTTGCGATCGAGATGCTGCTTCTCAGCATATGCAGCTTATGATCCCTGACGTTCACGCCGTCAACCAGAACTTCGCCCTTTGTGCAGTCCGAAAATCTCGGGATCAGGTTTATGAGGGATGTCTTTCCGCAGCCCGTAGGTCCCATGATGACCACGTTCTCCCCCTGTTTTATCTTGAAATTGAGGTCTCTGAGGATAGGCTTGCCTTCTATGGAGAAGGATACGTCCCTGAATTCGATCTCGCCTTTGAGCTTATTGTCCTTTTCCTTCGTGCTGTCTCTGTCAACGATCTTCGGAGCCTCATAGTATATCTCGATTATCTTTCCGGCAGAAGCCATGAAGCGGAACCAGTCGTTGACGTAGTTGCCCATATTTCTCATGGGGTTGCTGACTGCCCAGAGGAGGCCTGAGATAGCCACATACTGTCCCATTGTCAGCCTGCGGGAGATCATGAAGATACCTCCGCACAGCAGCAGGATGACCCCCAGGGAGCCTGCGGCAATATCTATCATCGGCTGATATTTGAGCCATACCTTAGCGGCCTTGATATTGGTCTCCCGGTATTTTTCGTCACGCTTGCGGAATTTCTCCTTTTCAAACTCTTCCCTTGCGAAGGCCTTGACCACTCTGTTGCCCGAGATATTCTCCTGGGCCGCGGTATTGAGCGCCGAGGAAGCTTCTCTTACTTTTTTGTAGGCAGGGCGTGCTTTGCGTGAAAACAATCTTGTGATCATAAATATAGCCGGGGTCATTGCAAGGATACACAGAGCTGTCCACACATCGATGGTAAAGAAATAGATCATGGAAGCTGTAAACAGTGCAAGCGACTCTACACAGCCCTTGATAACCCACGACACCATATGTCTGACGGTCTCGAGGTCGCCGGTGAGTCTTGTCATAAGGTCACCTGTTCTGTATCTGTCGTAGAACTCCATATCCTGGGTCTCGATCTTTCTGAACAGGTGGGTCCTCAGCCTGTAGATCATCCCCTGGGAGGCTGTTTCGTAATACATCTGGCAGGCATACTGCATCAGAGTTCTCAGCAGGGTAAAGCCGATCATCCCTCCCAGCAGCAGCCACAGCAGCTCTCTTTCCGTTTCGAGGTTATGAGCTGCGTTCTCGTTGGAGATGAAGGTATCTATCACTTTTGACTGGAAATACGGCGAAGCTATATAGAGCGCATTACAGGCAACAGAAAGAAACAGCGCCATGATATAAGCGGCACGGCTGCCTTTCATATTATGCCATAGCCATCTCAGCTGAAACATATCCTCTCACCCCTCTTATGCCTTTTATGCCTTTTCGCTTCTTCGGGTAATTATATCACGGATGTTTCGCAAATTAAATAGGATATGCTATTGTTTTTTTAACATATTCTATAAAGTTTCTGTGATCGGGGTATGAGATATCCGGTTTGTCCTCCCT
>CAMVOF010000040.1:0-15123 GCA_947169055.1 uncultured Clostridia bacterium | reverse complement strand
GCAGGCCAGTTGGCGGTCTGCACTCCTTTGGGAACACCCTGGGGCAGCTTGTATTTGACCTCCTGCCTCTTGAGCAGCGAGAGCATCTTTGCCGAGGAAGCCTTTGAAACACATTCGCCCTTATAGACCGACTCGAAGAACTTTACGCAGTCCTTTGCGGTGGTCAGGTTCCTGCCGTTGCTTATCCTTGTGTCGCTGTATCTGTATCCGCTGCCGTATCCCGAGCACTGGTAGGTGCCGGTGTAGCCGTTGCGGATTATCCAGTCGTGTATGCTGTACTTTCCCATAAGCAGCAAGAGCCTGTTGAAGGGGTCGTCTGCGCTTATGGTTATCATATACTCCAGATAGCTCTTGACCGAGTCCTCGGTGAATTCTCCTGCCTCGATATATTCGTAGGTCGCAGCCATGCAGAAGAGCTTCATCAGGCTTGCGGCATAATACTGTCTGTCTTCATTTATCGAAACGATCTCGTTGGTGCGCAGGTTCTTCACATATGCCGACCATGTGCCGGGATATTTCGACATCGCGTTTTTCAGCTGAGCCTTTAGCGTGTTGATGTTGCGGTCGAGGGTGGTTATCTTTCTTACCTTGCTGTAGCTGCCGTAGCGTGTGCCGTTGGCTGAAAGATAAGAGCGTACCTTGACGTAGTAAGTCTTCTTGGCTTCTGTGTATCTGGTGAAGGTCACGCAGGTGTCCTTCGTGGTGTAGGAGTGAACGTCTGTCTCGAAATCCTTGTCCGTGGAGTAGAGCACCTGATAGCCCGTTGCAGAGTGGTCTTCCTTCCATTCTGCGGTAAATCTTGCCCTGCCTCCCTGATACAGCTCTGTAAGCTCGTTTCTGGCAGGCTTGACGATAAAGCTCTTGGTGAGAGTTCCCTGATAGCTGCCCTTGCCCTTGAGGGTTATTTCAGCCTTGCCCACAGCCTTGTTGTTTTTGTAGGAAACGGAATAGTCTGTGCCTTGGGTGAGAACTTTGCCCGTATAGCTCTTTACAGTGACCTCCGGCTTGATTGCCGAGCCTGTATAGCAGTAGGAGCAGTAGGGGATAGATGCCGATCTAAGATCGTCCTTGACGGTCTTGCTCCTGAGAGGGCTGTAGCTGCCGTAGCGGACACCCTGTACAGTGCCGTCCGAGGTTATGAAGGCTCGCATCTTTATGTAATACTTCTCGCCGGCTTTGGGAACGTTATTGAGATTGACGAAGTTCTTCCCGACGACCGTGGTGCTGTGAACGCCCGTGGTGAATGTCCTGTCGGTGGAGTAAAGCACCTGATAGCCGAAAGCGTTCTCATCGTCATCCCAGTTCACGGTTATGCCGTCACGCTGAGTCGTGATCGTTGTAATGCTTATCCTTGCAGGCTTTATGGTGAAGAAGACTTCCTTCTCGCCTGTGAATTCGCCGATGCCTTTTACCTTGACGCTTGCCGTCCTGTAGCCGACAGAGATGTTATTTTCGTATTCAAGCTCGTAGTCAACGCCTTTTTCCAGCACCTCGTCCCCGAGCTTGACCGTGATGTCGTCCCGTCCGCTGATGTTGTCGGGGGTTATCGCTTTGCCGGTATAGCAGTAGCTTTTGTATGCAAAGCTCACCTTTGCGCTGTTCACAGGCGTTGGCTCGGTCTGTTCCTCGATGATCTCTGTGTCCGGTGCCTCTGCGGCTTCGACGCGGATCATCGCACAGTCAGCCGCAAGCATCAGCAGCACAGATGCCGCTGCGGCGATAAGTGTTCTGAGCATTGGTCGTCATCCCTTACTGTAATATCTTTATCTGTTTTCGTCAGAGCGTCAGCGTCAGGTTGTTGAGTCCCAGGGTGTTCACATAATTTGCGCTCTTCACCAGAGTCATTACCATTCTTATGCCGATGTGGGCGACGGGGTCGTCCTCGCTGTGCATCTCGAGATACTTGACGGGGTCGAAGTTCGGGCAGTTGTCGCGGATACGCAGAACGGGTGAACCGTCCTTTATCATCACCCTTATGTCTATCGAGTATTCAGTCCTGCCCTTGAAGCCGTGGGAGACGATGTTGTTGGACATCTCCTCGACGCAGAGGGAGAGCAGCATACCGACTTTCTTCGGAAGCCCGCGTTCGCTGCAGAATTCTGCGGCCTGCTTGGAGGCATCGGCGACCTCTCCGGCGGAGTTTATGGAAAGCTCGAGGCATTCATCCTCGTTGACTCCGAAATCTGCCGGCAGCAGCGCAAATGCCTGCACGTTCATGGGGGTGTTGGTACCTCTGTTCTTGTAACAAACGTAAGCCGTGATGCACAGCAGAGTGATGCACTCGCCGAAAACAAATCCCAGCCATACGCCGTTGACTCCCAAGAACCGGCCGAGGATAAAGGCGGCAAGAGCTGTTATCGCAAAGTTCTGGAAAACGGAGATGATCATGGTCAGGCGTACCCTGTCGATGCCCTGATAGTAATTCTTGAAGCTGGTGTTGAGGGCGCAGGCTGTCAGCGAAAGCACGAAGAGCCTGAGTCCCGTGATGGCCATGCCGCTTGCATCAGGGTCGGTGATGAAGAAGTTTACCATAGGCTTGGCAGCGGCCAGCACCACGACGGTAACGATGGAACAGATCAGAACTCCGTAGAAGCACATGATCTTCACCAGCTTTTTCAGGGCTGCCTTGTCGCCGTCTCCGTAGAACACCGACGAAAGGGTCAGTGCAACGGCGGCAACTCCCGAGCTGAAGGCATAGCAGATGTTGCCCACGGTGGAAATTACGGAATAAGCGGCAACAGCATGGTTTCCGCTTACGTTAAGCAGCAGCTTGTTCAGCACGAAGGTCAGCAGCACAAGGCTCACCTGGTTTATAAGCGTCGGCACTCCGTCTTTCATTATGCGAAGGCACATGGGTCTGCCGAAGCTCTTGGGCTTGAAGCGGAAGATGCAGTCCTTCTTGAAGAAATAAAGAAGTCCGATCACGAAAGCAACGTAATAGCTTATGCTGGAAGCAAGACCCATTCCGAAGGTGCCCTGCTTGAAAACAGCAACGTTGAGCACGTCGAGCACGATATCGCTGACGGTCATCAGCGCAACGGCGACGATCAGCCTGATACGGCTTCCGGAGATCTGCATATAGGGCACCATTATCTGTGCAGCAAGAAATGCCGGAGCGCCGATGATGAAGCCTCGGAGATAATCCTTCGTCAGCACGAAAACCTTATTGTCGGGTCCGGGTTCACCGGCACCGAGCATCGTGCATATAGGATCAATGAAAACAAGTATCGCAAAAAGCCCTATCACGGCAAGGATCGCCCAAAGCACCACCGAGACCGTGAAGCAGGCGTTGGTCCCTTTCTTGTCGCCGCTGCCGATAGTCCTTCCGCAGACCACCTGAACTCCTGCCGAGATCAGACAGCCGAAGGCGGCGAACACAAGCAGTATAGGCGTTGCAAGGCCGTAGGCAGTCATTGAATCGACGCCGAGGAACCGTCCTATCATCATGCTGTCGATAAGCATACAGAGCGTCACAGTCATGGAGGACAGTATCTGTGTCAGCAGCATTTGTCTGAAAAGCTTGTTTATTAGCATAAGCCCATTCCTTTTATATCCGAAAATATTTTCATATATTTTACATCTGCAGGCAGCACTATGCGCTGCTTCTAAAATGATACCATAAAATCGCACTAAAGTCAACCACTTCGACAAATTAACATATTAGAGAATAATGCAAAAATTTAATAAAAAAAGATTATAAATCCCCCTTGTAAAATCCTGAATAATATGTTATTATTGTTATAAAGCGGACAAGACCTGCCCCGGCGCAGATAATGGGTGCAGAGCTTTGCCGAAAAGGCTGACTTTCAGCAAGTATTATAATTAAAATATTTATATAAAGGAGAAATGTTTATGCAGTACGGTTATTTTGATCTTGAAAACAAGGAGTACGTTATCACAAGACCGGATACCCCGGCAGCCTGGGCGAACTATCTCGGTTCTCCCGAATACGGCGCTATCATCTCGAACAACGCCGGAGGCTACAGCTTCGTAAAGAGCGGCGCAAACGGAAGAATAGCCCGTTATCGCTTCAACAGCAGCATGGCTCTTCCCGGCAGATATGTTTATATCCGCGACAATGACAAGAAGGACTACTGGTCTGCTTCGTGGCAGCCGGTGGGCAAGCCCCTCGACAGATACAAGAGCGAGTGCCACCACGGTACAGCCTACACCACCCTCAAGGCCGATTATTCCAACATCCATTCGGAAGTTACATACTACGTTCCTCTCAACAAGACCTATGAGGTGTGGAGAGCTAAGATCACCAACTCCGGCGAGACCTACAGGAACCTTTCATTGTTCGGCTTCGTTGAGTTCACCAACGAGAACAACTACGAGCAGGATCAGGTAAACCTGCAGTACACCCTGTTCATCACCCGCACCAGCTTTGAGAACGGCAATATGATCGTTCAGCACATCAACGAGAACAGCGGCAAGGACGAGAACGGCTCCAACCACAGAGAGCGTTTCTTCGGTATGGTTGGCGCTCCTGTTTCCGCAAGCAACGGAAACCTGGACAGCTTCATCGGCTCCTACAGAACATATTCCAATCCTATCGCTGTTGAGCGCGGCTTCTGCGACAACAAGATGAACTACAACTCCAATGCCTGCGGAGCTCTCCAGAGCGAGATCATGCTTGCTCCCGGCGAGACTGCCGAAGTGGTCTACGTCCTCGGACAGAAGAACCCCACAACTGCCAAGGAGATACTCGACAGCTACAAGCAGCCCGGCAAGGTAGATGCTGAGGTCAAGGAGCTCGTTGATTACTGGCACGGCCAGCTCAACAATTTCCAGGTATCCACTCCTTCCGCCGAGTTCAACAACATGGTGAACGTTTGGAACGCTTATCAGTGCTTCATAACCTTCATCTGGTCGAGAGCAGCTTCCTTCATCTACTGCGGACTCCGCAACGGCTACGGCTACCGCGATACCGTTCAGGATATCCAGGGTATAATCCATATCAACCCCGAGCTTGCTGCCGAGAAGATCAGATTCATGCTTTCGGCTCAGGTAAGCAACGGCGGCGGTCTGCCTCTCGTTAAGTTCGACCACAATGCCGGCCACGAGACCTGCCCCGACGAGAACGACGAAAACAGCGTATATGCAAAGCAGACAGGTCATCCCTCTTACAGAGCAGACGACGCTCTCTGGCTGTTCCCGACCATCGTTAAGTATATCGGCGAGACAGGCAACAAGGCATTCCTCGACGAGGTCATCGTTTATGCTGAGGAAGGCGGCGGAGAGGCTACGGTTTACGAGCACCTCAAGAACGCTATCCGCTTCTCTCAGGAAAGACTCGGCGCTCACAAGATGCCTGCAGGCCTCCATGCCGACTGGAACGACTGCCTCAGAATGGGCAAGAAGGGCGAGAGCACATTCGTTGCATTCCAGCTCTACTATGCTATGAGCGTTATCAAGGGCTATGCTGAGGATAAGAATGATACTGAGTATATCGAGTATATAACCAAGGCTCAGGAAGAGCTGGGCAAGACTCTTGCAAGCTGCTGGGACGAGGACAGATTCATCCGCGGCATCCGCGAGGACGGCGTTATCGTCGGCGCAAAGAAGGATCCCGAGGCCAATATGTGGCTCAATCCTCAGAGCTGGGCTGTTATCTCCGGTTTTGCTTCCAAGGATCAGGGCGAGACCGCTATGCAGTCGGTATATGATATCCTTAATACTCCTTACGGCGTAAAGCTGCTTGAGCCTCCCTATGTTGACCATTACTTCGACGGTGCTCTCATGCACATCTTCAACCCCGATACAAAGGAAAACGGCGGTATCTTCTCACAGACTCAGGGCTGGGCTATCCTTGCAGAGTCCCTGCTTGGTCACGGAAACAGAGCCTTCGAGTACTTCCTCGAGAGCGCTCCGGCTTCCATGAACGCAAAGGCAGAGGTACGTGTCCTCGAGCCTTATGTACACGGCCAGTTCACCGAGTCCACACGTTCGCCGTTTGAGGGAAGATCTCATGTTCACTGGCTCACCGGCACAGGCTCCACTGTAATGGTAGGCTGCGTTGAGGGTATCTGCGGAATGAGACCCACAGCCGACGGCCTGAACATCGATCCGTCTATCCCGGCTGAGTGGGACGGCTTCAAGATCGAGAAGAACTTCCGCGGCAAGCACCTCTCCATCGACATACAGAACCCCGACCACGTCGAGAGCGGCATCAAGTCGATAACCGTAAACGGCGAGGCTGTAGAGGGCACATTCGTATGCCAGTGCAAGCTCACCGACCAGACCAACATCACAGTTGTTATGGGCTAAATAAGCAAAACAAAACACCGTCCCTTGCGGGGCGGTGTTTTTTGTGTCAGTCGTTCTGCGAGAAGAAAGCTTCTCTTTTTCTATTGTAATCGTCTGGCTCCCATGAAATATCGGCAGATGTAATGACCCCTCCCGAAAAGTCAAAGCCGCTTTCGCTGTAGGTTATCACGACCTTGTCTCCCTGCGAGATATAAGCTGTCGAGCCGATCTCGTTGGGGAAATTGCCCTCGATCGCAGCTCTGCCGCTTGTTTTGACGGTTACGATGTCGCCTTCTTTGAAATTGTCGTTCGTAAAGCCCTTGCCGGCATCTACGCTTTCAGCCGTGAGCTTGAAGCTGTCACCCGATATTTCCGTGACTGTGCCGTGAATTGTCGAGGAGGGTCTGTTGCCCGGGCCGATCTCCGTATCTCGTCCAAGCAGCCAAACAGCGACGATCACGCCGCAGATCAGCACCCCGGCAGCCGCAAGAGGGATTATTGTTTTCTTTGCCATTTTGCCGCCTCGTTTCATGCTTTATCGGATAAAAGTATAGCTCATTTTGATGTCATTGTCAATAGGAAACACCGCCCCGGTAGGAGCGGTGTTTTTTTCTGTGCGTTTATTCGATATCGCCGTTTAAAATGGCTTTCTCGAGCCTTTCAAGATAATGTACCCTCTGCATGAAGAGGAGCAGGAGCGACATCAGCTCAAGATCAAGCGGCTGGCGCTTGTCGTCGCCTTCGGGGCGGTTCATATCTTCGATGATGCCCTCTGTGCCCTTGAAGATCGTCTCAAGCAGGATGTCGAAGATAGCGATAACAGCTTTGGCTGTCTCACGGCCTCTGTGGTCCAGCTTTCCTTCCTCGTAGAACTGCCGGTTCAGCTCCAGCAGTTTGTCAAGTCTTTCGTCGCCGATGAATGAAGTTTTTCTTTCTGCCATAGAATCTCCTCCTTAGGTCGAAAACAAAAGCGGACTAACATCATAACATATCTAAAAGCAGAAAGCAATAGGAATGATATATAATTTACAGAATATTCAAATTATTTTTATAAAACAAGCGTGCCTGCTCGATGTGAACAGACACGCTTATTTGTTACTTATACGTCTCGCAGTCCATGCATATTCTACTGGTGTTTGGATTCTTCTTTCCGCATTTGCGGCAGGTCCAGACGCCGGTGTTCGCATTCGGCTCTTTCTTTTTCTGCCTTTGCGGCAGCGGCTTTTTTGTGCCGCACATACGGCAGTATCTTGCTTTGGCATCGTTTTTGTTACCGCATTTGCAGACCCATATGGAATCCGGGTCGCGCTTGCCGCAGCCGGCGCAGAAGGTCGCGGACTTTAAGTTCCGTTTGCCGCAGTTGCACACCCACGTGTCTTTGCCCGGAGCCGTCGGCGTGCCAATCCCCAGGGCGCGGCCGCTGTCTGTTTGGGGCGGGACATTGCCTGCCATCGGAGGCATATTTCCTCCGATGGGGTAGCCGCCGTAACGGCTTGTGTTGATATCGGGTTTAGTAAGTGCTACCAATATCGCTATCATCCCAAAGAAGAAGCCCCACAAAAACCAGTTTTCGTTGTAGCCCTTATTATGCACGATCTTCATGCACGCAACGCCCATAACTATCTGTATGGCGAGCAGCAGAAGGATATAAAGAACTATCGCACCGATAGTAAATCCAATTAGTTCATCCATTTTTATTTCCTTCCGAAATCGAAATTATCAAGATCGAGATTCGAGGTATCTATGCCGTCCATAAGACCGCTGCCGCCCGGTGTTCCCGGAGGCGGTGTGATCGACTGTACGGGAGGTGCCTCGTATTTCGGAACGACAGGCGTCTCAACAGGCTGCATCTTGTGCTCCAGCTCTGCCTGGCGGCGTTCTTCCTCAAGCTGCTTCTTTGCGAAGTCCTCCTCGCTCTCTTTCTTGGGCTTTGCGTTTATCGGAGGCTCGTCGAATATCGCTTCGGCACCCGTTGCCTTGGGACGCTGCGGAGCAAGAGGTCTGCCGGCTGCTTCTGCCTTTGCACGCTCCTTGCTTTCCTTTTCGATCTCCTCGGCTCTGTTCTCGCCCTGACAAAGAGGCGGAACCTGGTAATGGAAGCGTCCGAACATCGTCGCCAGGAAGTCTGCGTCAACTCTCAGGTTCTTGACGAGTGCACGGTTCTGGCGCTGGTTCTTTGCCCTGTTCGTCAGCGTCGAGCAGTAAAGGGTAGCGTAGATGTAATCATAATACATACTGCGGCAGTAGGTGAGATAGAAATATCTGTCCGGAACTGACATCAGCGCTGTCAAAGGCTCGAGAGTAAACAGGTAGTCCGGGTCTCTTGTGAAAGAGGAAGCGGCTGTGCTCGGGCTGTTGCTCTGTGTCGGGTAGGGGTCAATAAACTTGAATTCCGGCGCAGGCTTGTCGGTGATAGCCCAGTCGTTCTCGCTTTCGATGAAGGGGGCCTTTGCCTTTTCGCTTATCATCATCAGCGCAGGTATGGTCAGCATAAGCAGCTCGCCCAGCCATACCAGCCACAGCAGGACTCCGCTTACCAGCGAGTTGTTCTCCGAGTTCAGCGAATAACGGTGGTTGTTTATGGACCAGCGGCCTACAGCGTTGACAACATTGATGCTTTTCCAGAGCTGTCCCGGATGCGACAGGTAATAGGTCGTGTTCTTGTATTTGCCGTTATCCTTTACGAACTTGAGAGTGTTCATATCGGGATTATCGACCATTTTCCTTGAGTTATTGGCTATGGTGTTAACATCCTCGCCCAGGAAGATATCGAACTGAACAAGCTCCCACAAGGAGATGCCGCTCTCGAAATAAGCCTTCTGTTCCTTGGTCATGGTGCTGGTGTCATAGCCCTGTTTCTTTGCGAAATCGAGGACTTCATCCAGCGGAGCCTGCATCACCTTGATGCCGTCTTCCTCAGCATTATAGACCGTATCGACAGCTTCTTCAAGCGTCATATCGCCGTTTTCCTCAGCTGCAACGAACATATAAGCATACATATACGGGGCAGGATTGGTCTCGTCGGCATACTCCTCAAGGGTGACGTTCTCCATATCATCGTATATGTACTTCTGGTCGTCACGTGCAATGTAGATAGCCCACTTGCCGTAGTTCACCACGATCAGAGCCAGTACTGCAACTGTGATAGCCACAGAGGGACTGCGTATCTTGAAGATCTTTACGAACTTGCCGCCGATGAAGCCGAGCAAGATGCTGACACCTGCCGCAAGCAGGATATTGAGATAGATCAGCGGGATAACTGAATTAAGGATAAGATATATCCACGATACGGCAACGCCTACAACGACCATGGATATGAACATTAGCAAAAGCCCCGGGACCGAAAATTTGTTTGAGGCCTTGTAATACTCGGGATTGTTCATTTGCAGTCCTCCTGTTATTATTGAGCACGATAGCTTTCCCGTGCCCGATAATACTGCTTTTCGGGGTCATCTTCCCCTCAAAAAACAATATCTTCTATAAGTATATCATACAATATATACATTTTCAAGTACCGCAGAGCTTTTTTTTATTTATTACGGCAAAAGAAAGCCAAAAATAATAAAAAAACTATGTCAACACTTGAAAAATCGGAAAAGTTGTGTTATAATATCAGATGTATGAGCTTGTATCGGCTCAGTGATCTACAAAACTGAAATTGAAAGGAGATCGCCTTGCTATGATAAAAATAGATAACCATATCGGGACTATAGGACTTTCGGCAAAATATCTTCGTTCACTTATATCACAGACAGCGGAGAGCTGCTTCGGTGTCGCCGGGATGAATTCCTACGGTGCTTTGCAGAGCATGAACAAAATGGTCAAGAAGGACCGCGCAGAGAACAAGGGAGTCATTATCCGCCAGAACGAGAACAAGCTTTCCATCGATCTGCATATAACCGTTACCTACGGAATGAATATCAGCGCTATCTCCGAGAGCATCATCCACAAGGTGAGCTATGTGCTTACCGAGCGTGCAGGGGTAGAGCTCGAATCCGTCAATGTTTTTGTTGACGGCATGGTCAATTAAGATTAGGAGGACGGATCCAAAGTGATAAACGGCAAACTTCTTCGTGACGCTATAATCAGCGCCGCAAATACTATAGCAGACAAAAAGAAATCCGTTGACGAGCTCAACGTTTTCCCGGTGCCTGACGGCGATACGGGAACGAATATGTCAATGACTATCGGCAACAGCGTGGCCGAGCTCAAAAATCTCCCGGACGACGTTTACGCAGGGGTTGTTGCAAAGACAGCTGCCTCGTGCCTTCTCCGCGGAGCAAGAGGAAACTCCGGAGTTATCCTTTCCATTATCTTCCGCGGCTTCTCGAAGGCTCTCAAGGGAGAGAAGGAGCTCACCGACGAGAATCTCGTTGCAGCTCTCGAAGCCGGTGTTGAGGGTGCTTACAAGTCTGTAATGAAGCCTACCGAGGGTACTATCCTCACAGTTGCAAGAGAGGCAAGCGAAAAAGCAAGAGAGGTCGCAAAGTCCACCAACGATCCCGTTGCTATCTGGGACGAGGTCTGCGAGCAGGCTGCAAGAACTCTTGAAGGCACACCCAAGCTTCTGCCGGCACTTGCAAAGGCAGGAGTCGTTGACGCAGGCGGTAAGGGTCTGCTCATAATCTGGGAAGCTATGAGAGACGTCTTCCACGGCGGTGCAGTTGTTCAGCCACCTGCCGCCGAGACTGCAAAGAACACTCCCGTTACTATCGAGACTTTCTCGGACGTCGTGGGCAATTTCGACCAGGACATCACCTTTACATACTGCACAGAGATGATAATAACCAAGAGCAAGGACTGCGAGGACGCTTCCAAGCTCCGTGCTTACCTTGAGACCATAGGCGACTGCGTTGTGGTTGTGGATGACGAGGATATAATCAAGGTCCATGTTCATACAAACGATCCCGGCCTTGCGATACAGAAGGCTCTCACCTTCGGCTATATCAACCTGCCGAAGATCGAGAATATGAAGCTCCAGCACAAGGCAAAGCAGAAGGAAGCAGAGCAGCAGTTTGTTCCCGCCAAGCCCGAGAAGCCCTTCGGCTTTGTGGCGGTTGCGGCAGGAGCAGGCATCGAGACCATGTTCAAGGACATCGGAGTTGACTGCATCGTCAAGGGCGGTCAGACTATGAATCCTTCCACAGAAGACATTCTTGCTGCGATCATGTCCTGTCCGGCTGAGACAGTATTCGTCCTGCCGAACAACAAGAATATAATAATGGCGGCTGAGCAGGCTGTTAAGCTGGCAGACAGGAAAGTCTGCGTGCTCCAGACCACATCCATCCCCCAGGGAATGAGCGCTATGCTCGCTTATGATCCCGACAGCGACTTCAACACCAACCGCAAGGAAATGGCAGCCGCTATCGAGAACGTTTCGACAGGTATGGTCACATTTGCTGCAAGAGATTCCGATTACGACGGCCACGCTATCAAGCAGGGCGAGATACTCTGCCTCGATAACGGCAAGGTTAGCTTCGTTGACAAAGACGTCACCAAGGGCGCATACAAGCTGACAAAGAAACTCGTCAAGGGCGACAGCTCCTATATCACCGTTCTCTACGGTGCAGATGTTACCGACGAGGATGCAGAGAAGCTCCTGGAGATGATCTCGGGCAAGTACCCGAACCTTGATGTGAACCTCATCAACGGCGGACAGCCTGTTTATTACTACATCATTTCTGTCGAGTAAAGAAAAATATCCGGGGCGCACTCCCTTGTGCGCCCGTTTTTTCTTGGAGGAGATAATATGGAAAAGACCTATCGCTTTTACGGCTGGGAAACTGCCGACGTTTCCCCTGCGAACCCGAGCTTCAAAGCTGTCCGAGACCCGAGAGAGCTTTACGATATGCTCTCTGAGATATGGTGTAAATACACCTGCGCTCCGAGGCTTCGCGAGGGCTGGAGCAGGGAAGACATCACCCGGGGACAGTGCTCGATAACCGCTTTTCTTGTGCAGGATATCTTCGGAGGACAGGTCTTCGGAGTGCCGAGAGAGGGCGGCAATTTCCATTGTTATAACGTTGTAGGCGGCTGCGTTTTCGACCTTACCAGCGAACAGTTCGGAGACGAGAAGCTCTGCTATGAGGGCAATCCCGAGCAAAGCCGTCAGGTGCATTTCGCAAAGGAAGAGAAAAGACGCCGCTACGAGTATCTGCGTGCCGAGCTGCGGCGGAAGCTGGGTCTTGCAAAGCTCGTCACCGAGATAGACGTTATCTGCAAGGAAGCTGCTTTCGTCAAGGGGCAGCTCCGGGATATCTGCATGGTGCCTTTCGAGGGGAATGCCCACGGCGGTATGTTCTCCGGCAAAGTCATCGGCACCGGTGTCGATACCCAGAGCTTTTCAAAGAACGGATGCTGCGAGCTTTCGGCAAGGTATATGCTTGAAGGTCAGGACAGCTCCGGCAATCCCTGCCGGGTATTTGTGCAGAACGAGTCCCTGCTGGACGGCAGCCTTTGTCCCGAGATAGTCACCGACAGCCCTCTGCTTGCCGAGCTTGAAAGCGCCCAGCTTTTCTCGGTGGTCATCGCGGCAGAGAACAGCGTGACTGTCAGGATATACGTTTACGGCGAATAACAACAGGTGTAATATCTGACAGAAAGCCCTTTGCCTTTAGTAATATGTGCTAAAAAAGTGTTACAAATTATGTACAAATTGCGAAAAGGCTTGATTTGAAGGGAAAACTGTGTTATAATATGCTTTGATGTACAAGCTGCCTGATAACATCCAAAGCAGCCGCAATTTCCGATATTTTCCGAAAGGAGGGACCGAGTTGAGCACAAACAAAGAGCAGTTCAAAAGGATACTCATATTCTTCACCTCTCTTATTCTCATAAGCCTCTTCGCCGTGCTGTTTGCGCGGATGTGGTACAGAGAATACAACAGCGATATGCTCGACCCTTTCTGGCAGAAAGGTAATATCCTCCTGATAATCATATATGTTTTCACCTATGTGCTGACGACACGGAGCATGAGCGGTTTCAAGGTGACCTATCTCAAACCCCTGACGCTTTTCGGTTCGCAAGTTTTGGGCATCGTGTGTACCAATATCGGAGCCTTCGTTGTGATCTCCCTTATCGGCCGTGGACGTCTCAGCGCAAAGCCTATCGTCTATCTGACCCTTATCGAGATAGCCGCAGCTTTCGTCTGGTCGTTTTTGACATCGCTGATGTTCAAGAAGATATATCCTCCCAGAAGGATGATAATAGTTTACTGCAACCAGAACTCGACGGCTCTCATCGAAAAGATGAGCATGAGACAGGATAAATACCACATCTGTGCCTCCGTCAGCTGCGACGAGGACATCGAGAGGATAAAAGAGCAGATACTCCGCTACGAGGCTGTCATCATCTCCGACGTTCCCAGCGCCATGAGAAACAAGCTTTTGAAATTCACTCTCGACAAATCCATACGTGTTTATATAACACCCAAGCTTTCCGATATCATAATCCGGGGCAGCGACGACTTCAACCTCTTTGACACTCCGCTGCTGCTGAACAGAAACGAGGGTCTTTCCTTCGAGCAGAGGCTCATAAAGCGGACCTTCGACCTTGTTATGAGTATCGTTGCGCTTGCGGTGCTTTCGCCGTTTATGCTCATAGCCGCACTTGCGGTCAAGCTCTACGACAGAGGCCCTGTCTTCTACAGGCAGGAGCGCCTGACGATAAACGGCAAGAGCTTCTATGTTTTCAAGTTCCGCAGCATGGTGGTGGATGCCGAAAAGCACGGAGCTCAGCTTGCAGGAAAGAACGACGAACGTATCACCCCTGTGGGAAAAGTCCTCAGGAAGATACGCTTCGACGAGCTGCCTCAGCTTCTTAATATCATCAAGGGCGATATGTCCTTTGTGGGTCCGAGACCCGAAAGACCGGAGTTCACCCACAGATACGAAAAGACTATGCCCGAGTTCAAATACAGGCTTAAGGTCAAGGCAGGACTTACAGGCTATGCGCAGGTAATGGGCAAATACAACACCACCCCCTACGACAAGCTGAAGCTCGATCTTATGTATATCGAGAACCAGTCCTTTATACTCGACCTGAAGATCATTCTGATGACAGTCAAGATCGTGTTCGTCCCCGATGCCACAGAGGGCATCAGCGGAGAACAGGTCGAGACAAGACGCGAAAGCCATCCCCAGAGAGACGAGACAGAGCTGGATCAGATCCTGAAATGATCGCCGGATAGAACGGCATAAGGAGGCGTGAGCCGTGAGCCTTAAAAAAAGTAAATACCGCTCGAAGTCGGCTGCACGTTTCGCAAGACGGACAAAATCGTGGGCTGCTTTGGTGTCGGGAGTTATAACCGGCGCTGCCGGAGTTCTGGCGGCAGGCTATCTTTATTACGACGCCTACTATTCCGCAGGCTGGCACACCCACAAAGAGGGCACATATTATATAATCGCAGATTCCGGCGAGAGAGCCACGGGCTTCTCGACGATCAACAATACGACCTA
Source organism: uncultured Clostridia bacterium (assembly GCA_947169055.1). GTDB lineage: Bacteria > Bacillota > Clostridia > Oscillospirales > Ruminococcaceae > FB2012. The sequence goes on along the minus strand of CAMVOF010000040.1, from coordinate 418 downwards.
TCTCTTCGACGACGACGGTATTATGCTCACCGGCTGGCAGGATTACGAGGGCGGAAGATATTATCTCGATGCTTCCGGCGTGCTGCAGAAGGGAAGAGTCACGATAGACGGCGAGGAATATTATCTTGCCGACGATTCGGGGCTTCTGAGGACCGGTATGCAGGACTTCAACGGAGCCGAATATTATTTCGATGACCACGGTTTCCCGGGCAACGGCTTCAACGAAAGCGGCGACGGAAGCTATTATTACGATGCCGATGGCAAGAAGATAACCGGCTGGGCAAAGATAAACGACATCCAGTATTTCTTCACTTCCTCCGGGCAGATGGCTACCGGCTTCTATAACATCGACGGAGCTACCTATTACTTTGCTCCCGACGGTCATATGCTCACCGGCAGACAGCACATCGACGGCAAC